>CAYJJS010000006.1:60166-70181 GCA_964370645.1 uncultured Erysipelotrichaceae bacterium
TGCAGAAAAAGCAGGGTACAATAACTCACCAGCATTCCCAGTTACATTGACAGTATCAAGACGTGAAGTAAATGTGATAGTACAACCAGATAGTAAAATTTATGGAACACAAGATGATACAAACTATAAAGGATATACACTAGGATCAACACCATTAGTAGATGGAGAAGAAATTAATGTAACAATTTATAGAGATGGAATTGGATCTGATTTAGGAAAATATGATAACGTAGGAACATATGTAGATTCGTTAAGTGCTACAGTTACGTCAAAAGATGGTTCTTTAAATATGGAAAACTATATTTTCCCAATAATTCCAGCGGATTATGTCATTCAAAATGCACAGTTAGAAGTTGGTGGATTTGATGCAAATAGTGAAAATCAATCAAAAACATACGATGGAGAAACACTATATTTCAATCCAGAAGATATTGTGACATCTTTAGATGGTGTGGATGTTACTACAAGTGTGAAATATTTTGAATTGAACGAAGATGGATCATTTGCAAAAGAAATCACTTTAGAAGAAGTACAAGCAACAGATGTAGTTGATAGTAAATCTTATGGAGTACGTATTGAAGCAGAAAACTTTGAAGCATATGAAACTACATTTGAAATGACTATTGAAAAAAGACAAGTAGAAATACAAGTGAATGAAGATAGTAAAGTATATGGAACACAAGATGATACAAACTATGAAGGATATACAGTAGGATCTACCCCATTAGTTGATGGAGAAGAAATCGATGTAGAAATTTATAGAAATGGAATCGGATCTGATTTAGGAAAATATGATAATGTAGGAACATATGAAGGTAAATTAAGTGCAACAATTTCTCCAAAAGGAGTATCGTTGGATATGAATAATTATACTTTCACAGTTAATGATGCTAATTATACAATTGAAAATGCGCAATTAGAAGTCGGTGGATTCGATGCGAATAGTGAAAATCAATCAAAAACATATGATGGAGAGACATTATTCTTTAATCCAGAAGATATTACAACATCTTTAGATGGTGTAGATGTGTCTATTGATAGTGTAAAATATTATGAATTGAACGATGATGGGTCATTTGGAAAAGAAATCACTTTAGAAGAAGTACAAGCAACAAATGTAGCTGATAGCAAATCTTATGGAATTCGAATTGAAGCTGAAAACTTTGAAGCATATGAAACAACTTTCCAACTTAATGTATTAAGAAGACCGGTAACAATTAGCATCGCAAATACAACTTTAACTTATGGAAGCGTGTTGAATGAAGTGCAACTACAAAATATAATGAAGGATGCAATAAATAATGCAACAACGAGTGAAAATGGTAAAGCTATTATTGATGAAGGTGATTTAAATGCAATCACAAGTGGTGTGAGTAGAGATGTTTATCATATATTAGGATGGAATGACGATGTTGTTTATATAAGTTTCTCTAATGGAGAAATTGTGGTGATCCCATTAAACGGTATTGAAAACACGAATATTAATAACAACTATGCAGTTACTGTATTGTACGGTGATTTATTAATAGAAGAAGAGGAGATTACAAATCCAACGAATCCAAACATCACATACCCTACTACACAACCTCAAGTGGAAGGAGAAGTGTTAGAAAATGATACTGAAGAAAAAAGTGAAGAAGTTATCGTGGATGACGTATTGACAGAAGAAAATGACGTTGAAGACAGAGAGGTTATTGATAACATAGTAACATCTGAAAAAACATGGTCATTATTCAATTTAATCGCTACAATTATAGCAGCTTTAGCAGCAGTGATTTTAATTGTAATGAGTCGTAAAAAAGAAGATGAACAACAAATAGAAAAACGTAGAAAAGTTACATTTGTAATAAGTATTATCACAAGTGTTGTAAGTATTGTATTATTTGTATTAACACAAGATATGACACAAACGATGATTACGTTTGATATGTATTCAATTTATTTCGCAATATTACTTATCCTTTCAATAATCGTATATGTAATACCAAAACAAAAAGAAGAAAAAGAAGCAGAATAATAGTAAAAAAAATATTTTTTTGAAAGAAGAAAATTAAAAATTTCTTCTTTTTTTTATGTAAATTAAAATGATTAGTATAATTTTATCTAGTTAAATAAGATGTTAATACCAATGGAAACGTGAAAAGATACTTTAAATAAAGGTTTTTCCAAGGTTCTTATGAATTTGAATAGGACATTTTTCCCTTGTTTTGAAACTCAAACAATTTTTGGTCATTATTGTTGATTATGAAAAAAAAATAATGCTAAAATCATCATGGATAAATCTGCATAAGGTTTAGAGAAGGAGACATGTATGAGACTAAGGAAAGGGATTTTTTCACTTGCTTTAATGACTGCGATGATACTACAATTAGTGCCAACTAATTTATTCGCGCAGGAAACTAACATAAGTGAAACGCCTGTTGAAGAGACAAGCGAAACAGAGAAAATTACAGATTTCAATATTGAAGAAGGGATATTGAATCAAACAATTGAAAAAAATAGTGATACGGCTGAAAACTTGCCATCTACTATTGAGGCTACTTTTACTGCTATCGTAGAAGTAGAAGGGGAAGATGGAACTTTAGAAAACGCCTCACAAGTATCAACTAGAGCTGTAGAGGTACAGTGGAGGGAGATTCAAGATAAAGTTTACTCGAGTGATGAAGTGGCTACATTTACGTATGAAGCTACTTTGACAGATGAGACTTTAATCGTGGAAGAAGGTGTTAGCATACCTAACATTGTTGTCAATGTAGTGGAAACACCTGCTGAAGAAACGCCTACAGAGGAAAACTCAGAAGGTGAAACTCCCGAAGAAGAAACACCAGCTGAAGAGCCAGCTACATATTCTGGATCAGGGATTGGGAATGCGGATGGTTCTTTAATCTTTATGTCATCAACAATACCGTATCAACCTGCGGATGACCCAACATGGAGATGGGATTATACAGAAACTATTAATTATGGAACATTTGATTATACAATTCAAATAAAAAAAGACCCAACATTACCTGAAGGGACAATTCGTGTTATTGAAATAGATATCGACCCTTATAATAACGGTAGTGCAGCACCTTTAGATGTTGATTCAGCGGCTTTTGGAGCTGAATTTATTATTAAGGGAAGTGGTGGTTCTTATATTTCTAGCGATAAACAAAAGATTGTTTTCGTTGTTGATAATGATTTATTAGGGTCAACTTCAACTACTTCGTTTTCACTAGTTAGAAGTGAAAACGTATATTCAGGTAATGATACCACTTATTATAAAAGTGAAGTTGTAAACAACATAACAAGAGGAACAATCGCATCAGATATCGGTCTTATGTTATTGAATAACCCAAATGGTGATCTAGGTGTTGAGATGCGAGAACACCAAATTGGAACTACTCCAAGTGCTGTTTCAGATGCGACTGTGATTGAGGGTAGTGATGTATTATTAAAACATACAATTAAAAGAGATAATCATGGAACACAAGATTTAATCACGAGTTATGGAATGGTAGACAAATACTACAACGAATCTGTTTATGATACAACAGATGTTTGGTTGGCATCAAATGGACGTTTATACTTTAAAAGTGAGGATGGGTTATCGTTCGTTGCAGATAACGCTGCATCTTATAATTTTGAATTTACGCAGGAAGACCATGCACCAATTTCCAACTTTGAGTGGATTATACACTTCCCTGAAGGATTTTCAACAGGTTCTGGTCCTTCAAGTGTGAGTAGTACTACATCAAATAACTTTAAAGTAACCGCAGGAACTAATGGTATGTCATTTTGGGATACGAAAAGTGGTTACTCAGGCTACAATGATGCAACGCGTGAGGTTGTTGAAGGATACTCTAAGACTAGTTCACTTTTACTAACTGGCTACGCTGGATATTTTACAGGAGTTAAATCTGCAAGGTTAATAGATGCTACTGGTGCCTACACGGATACAATCCTACCAGCACACATATCTATGAGAGCAGCAGGAAGTACTTGGTCAATTTTTGGTCATGATCCATTACATACCTACGCTGAAAATACGGCAAGTGTTGGAGATACAATTACTGCATCATATACACAGGTCGTTGAAGATGAAGTAAACGGTGGTTATACTACAGAAAATAAAGTGCAAGAACTAGGTAATTATCAAGTAAACATTGCTGAGTATACTTATAAAGATAAAATTGTGATGGAAGCATCAATTCCTGAAAAATTTAATGAAGATGATCCAAACGGAATGCAGTATAAATTTTCAATCTTTAATAATATAACAGATGCTGAGGCGCAAAAAATTGAAGCTCCATATTTCCATAATGATGGAGTCATGACAATGACATTCGACGATGAGAATTTCGATCCGCATACAATCACAATGGATAACACGAACGACTTCGTAAAATCTTATCAAGTTTATTATGCGGATGGGACTACTGGTGCGATTCGAAATGTATCAGGTCAGTTTACTGTCGATACATTACCTAACTTAAATGGTTCAGAAGTTACAAAGGTTGAAATGCATATTTCGGAAACTGGGATGGTTTTCAATAATCGCGTATCAGGTTTCGAAACAGGAGGATATTTCACTGGTGAGTTCACAATACCAACTGGAGCTAATTCAGTAAAAGTTGATGTTAATTTCTCAAGTGATGGAAATGGTACGAATGCGACACCAGTTTCTTTTGATAAAGAAATTACATGGGAGTATGAACCAGGTGTAGATTACTTACATGTGAAACAAAATATACATAATTCTTCTCTTTTAGTAAATGACAATCGCGATTTAAATAATAATAATTATTTTAACATGAGTTTAATGATTCCTAGTGAAATGACGCAATCTTCAGTTGTTTATAGAGATGTAAGAATCGATATGTTTGATATAAGCAGACATGCAGGTGATGAAGCGATGGTTGAGAAAATTCAAGCAGTTTTAGCACAAGTTGGACCTGGGTTTACATTCCAACAAAGTCCTTCGGTAGAATATGCAACAAACGACGAGCCTGATGCAGAAGTTTGGATTGAGTATACGACAAATTTAGATGACACGCCACGTAAGGTGCTTCTATCACAATCCGCAGGGTCTAACGTTTCTACGAGTGACACGCACTATACAAATACATTGCAAGAAGGGGAGTACTATACTAGTTTTGTCTTCTGTGCAGATCGCTTGCGATTATTGGGGTATGATGTGACATCAGTTACATACGAAGGTAAAAATTATGATGAAGTCGAAATACTAAAGCAAATACAATTCAATCAAATTCGACATGAAGATGTTCCATTAATACTTCCAGAAGAAAACATTACGATTAATGCACTTGCGACTGCTGAGGGATTAGGTGAAACATGGACTCCAGCCACAGGTAGCGCGTCGAGTGTAAATAATGATAAACGTTATTCGAGTACTTTCGGGAGTAGCTATGCGTACACGAAATTGTTGTATAATGGAGATATTACCATTAGCCCAAATTTAAATGGTTCAGCTTTGGAAGCAAATACATTACCAGCGAGTACAGCAACTTATGGTCCTTTGGCGAGTAGTGGTTCAATAACGGTTGCAATCCCAGGAATAACTTCAATTGGAAATACTTTTTATAGTGATCCATTCTATTATCCAGAAGGAACGAAAGTTTATTTAGAGTTAAATACAGAACAATTTAAATATATAGGTAACCACGAAAGTATCGAAACGATAGAAGTAAATGGAAAAACTTATTTAATATATGATTTGTCAGGTAAACAAATTTTATCAAGTTTGGATACTATATCTATACCTGCTGCTCAATTTGAAGTAAATGGTAACGTTGATGGTGGAGGTATTTTCCGTTTATTTAATGATTCATATATGGATATTGGGCCATTATTAGACGTGGTAGATGAAGAAAGACCTTATTATGAATATGTAGCAAGTAGTAGTTTGGCTCCTTATCAACATCCTGTATTAAGTGGTTTTGAAGATATTGTGCCAGCTGCGACTGAGGAAAACCGTTTTGTAGAATTAAATACAACTACTACCGTTAGAATTAATGCCGTGGATACAACAAATATTAAATTATATCCAGGTATTAAAAATAAGGGAGACTATGTTAATACAGTAACTTATAATATACACGATCATGAAGATCTTGTTTTAGGTGTTGATATCGGATCGTCAGTTAGATCATATCAAAATTATCATATGATTATTGAACTTCCACGTGATGGAGAAGCTTACCAAAATTCAACGATGGAAAATCCGGTGATTAGTGATGAATCTTTATATTTGAAGACAGCTGATGAAACTTCAGTGAACCTTTATGGAGCAATGGCAGATAAAGTTACAAATATTCAATTTGCAAGTGCTGTATCTTTCTCTAGTTCGACAACTGCGTCAGAAATTGGAGATATAACGCTTTCTAGTGATCCACTTACTGCAAAATATGTAGTAGTGAGTTTCAACGAACTTCCAAAAGGTGTTTTCGGAACAATCAAATTGGATTTAGAAGCGGATAAAGATAGTTTATATGCTGCTGAGGATCGTTCGATTTCATACGCAAATGTAGAGTCAAAATTCTTATATGTAGATCCAGAACAGGGAATCTTTGATTATGCAATAGGAACTGCATTCTCTGTAACGCCTGCAGAATATATTTTTGAATATGTACGTATGGCTGGTATCGTATTTGAAGAAGATTCAGCAAATTATCCAGATGGTTTGCTAAACAACAGCGATTTTGAATATACGGCAAATAACATAGTGATTAAAAACTTAAATGCAATCGACCCAACGACAGGGGAACCTGTAATTATGAGTGTTGAACCAGGTGAAGATGGAACTGGATACCAAGTTGTATTACCACCAGTAAAAGCAGAAGCCGGTGAAGCAGCTCCATATAACTTGTTCTTAGACTTAGAGGCAATGGGTAAAAGTGGTACACATACACTAACAGTAAATGCATCAGATGCTGTAGATAAAACAATTAATAATAATGCGCCAAGATCTAATGATACAGGGATTCCAGTGTATACAGATGAATTTGGTTATACTTCAACAAGAAACCCATTAGAAACAGCGTTAGTTAGTGACTACGAGTTGGAAAATGGATATGTTGATTATGGAATTTATAAAAATCCAACCGTTACAGTAAACCCAACGAGCACATATGTTGCTGAGGGTGATACAAGCACAGTTACTGTAACTGTACAAGGAGTTGGAACGATTAAAGACAATGGTTATGCACCAGTAGATGGTTCAACATATGTTGATGTTACAACAGCGATGTCGGGTGATAGAAAGTCGGCAACAGTTACATTAACAGGTGTAAAAAACACATTGAATGAATCGGGAACATATGACAGTCTAGTTGCGAATACAACTATCTTAAATTATTTTGGTGAAGAAATTACTGGTCCAGTATCTCAATATGTAGTTTACGAAAAGCCAGCAGTGACTTTTTATCCAACGGATTTAAATGATCCAGCAATAACAGGAACATGGGAAGATGGAACAGTTGATCCAAGTAAAGAAGTTATCTTAAATGAGATCACAGGCCAAACGGAACAAGGTTCTTTATCGAATTCGGATGTACCTAAACTTTCAACTACAGAAGAAGGGTTAGCTTTCGAATGTTGGCAATTAGAAAATGGAACAAAAATATACTTTGGTGAAAATGAAACAACTTTACAAGATGGGGCAAAACTATACCCTGTATTCTCTGAAGACGTTTTAGTAGATCCTAACAATGACTTAAATGGTGATTTGCCTGGAGATGGAATTGCAGATGTATTCCAAACAACAGTACACCATGTTGTAACAGATGGAACATGGACTGGAGAAACAGAAACAACAGTGAGCCAAGTGGTTACGTTTATTAAAGATAGACAACCATCTAAACAAGGGGTAGCATACTATACTGTTCCAACTGCTGAAGCAAATACAGGTTATACGGATGGACATTGGGTTGGATCTACTTCTACAGGAGTGTTAGGTTATACAACTAGTGAAAGAACATATCAGTATGACTTTGATCCATATTCGTACAATGTTATATTCCATGGAAATGAAGAAACAAGTGGAACAATGAATCCTCAAGAGATGGAATTCTTCACACCTGAAGCATTAAATAATAATGCATTTGAAAAAGATGGATTTGCATTTGCAGGTTGGTCTACGACACTAGGTGGTGATGTAGAATATACAAATGGACAAGTTGTTCAAGATTTAGTGACTTCTGAAGGAGAAGAATATCACTTATATGCGGTTTGGGAGACAGATGTAAATGGAGATGGAACTCCAGATAGATACCAAACAACAGTAACGTACAATACAGTAAACGGAACTTGGGATGGGACTGAAACAACAGAGGTTGTTTGGTTAACGTTTAGAGATGCGGATGGAAACTTAAGTGAAAGTGGAACAGCAACTTTACCTGTTGATCCAACAAGTACACCTAATGATGGATATCATGAAGGGGATTGGAATGCAGATCGCCCAACAACTATAAGTAAAACAGATGGGGCTCTAACATTCACGTATACGCATACACTAGCGCAACCAGAAGTAACTTTAGCAATTACAACACCAACAGGTGTTGGTGTTGATGAAGACACAACTAGTGTACATCAAGAAGAAACAGTGGTTATTACTGCAACAGGAAGTTCATTTGGAGCAGACCCAGAAGACTTAACATACCAATGGCAAGAAAAAAATGCTGAGGGTAACTGGGTAGATATCGTTGGGGAAACAAACATCACGTTAACTACAAATACAGATAACCTTGGAACGAAAGAGTACCAAGTAATCATTACAGATGAAAGAAATGGATTAACTGATACAAGTGAAGTTGGTACAGTAATTGTAACACCATACACAATTACATTTGATGCCGATGGTGGAGAGTTTGATAATGGAACAGACACAGAAACAGATGTGACTGAAAATGATAAAACATTAACAAACCCAACAGAAGAACCAACTAAAGAAGGATTTGTATTTGGTGGATGGATTGTAGAAGGTGAAACAACACCAATTACATCAGCTGAGTTAGAAGAAAGAACATTTACTGGTGATACAACAATAACAGCTACTTGGTTAGTAGATACATTAGTGGATCCAACGGAGACAGATTTAAATGGACCGGACGTGCCAGGAGATGGAATTCCAGATATTTATCAAGCAACAGTAATTCATAATGTAACAAACGGAACTTGGAATGGGGCAACAGAAACACCTACAACAACAAGTGAAGTAGTAACATTTAGAACAGAAAATGGAACTGGAGAGTTATCAACAGATCCAACAGTGGCGAAAGCGACATACACAGAACCAACAGGAACGCCAACAAATGGATATGAAGGTGGAACATGGACAGGTGATGAGTCAACTGGAACAATTACGTATGAAGCAGGAGTAACAACAGTAACTTATGAATATGAATACGACCCAATTGTACCAACAGTGAGCCAAGCTGTAACAAACCCAGGTGGAATTGCACCGGAAACAGATGCAGCGACAGTACAACAAGATGACGAAGTAACATTAACAGCGACTGGAGTATCAAGTGGAGCAGAAGCAAGTGACTTAACATACCAATGGTATACAAAAGGTGCGGATGGAAGCTTAACAGAAATTGCAGGAGCAACGGGAGTTACATACGACCCAAGTACAGCAACACTGGGAGAAACAACATATGTAGTAATCGTAACAGATGAAAGAAATGGAGAAACAGCAACTAGTGAAACATCAGTAGTAACTGTAACACCGTACACAATTACATTTGATGCAAATGGTGGAGAGTTTGATAATGGAACAGACACAGAAACAGATGTGACTGAAAACGATAAAACGTTAACGAACTCTGTAGAAATTCCAACAAATGAAGGAAAAGTGTTAGTAGGATGGACAATCGAAGGTGAAGAAGGAACATTTACAACGTCAGAAGTAGAAAGCCATGTGTTCCCAGCTGACACAACAGTAACAGCAGTATGGGAAGTAGATACATTAGTGGATCCAACGGAGACAGATTTAAATGGACCGGACGTGCCA
>CAYJJS010000006.1:70281-70814 GCA_964370645.1 uncultured Erysipelotrichaceae bacterium
TAATGGAACAGACACAGAAACAGATGTGACTGAAAACGATAAAACGTTAACGAACCCAGCAGAAGAACCAACTAAAGAAGGATTCGTATTTGGTGGATGGATTGTAGAGGGTGAAACAACTCCAATTACATCAGCTGAGTTAGACACTAGAACGTTTACTGGAGATACAACAATAACAGCTACTTGGTTAGTAGATACATTAGTGGATGAAGATAAAGATGCAGATCCAGAAACATTAGGAGATGGAATCCCAGATACTTATCAAACAACAGTACACCATACAGTAGTCAATGGTACATGGGATGGTGAGACAGAGCTTAGTGTAAGTGAAGTTGTGACATTTGAAAAAGATGGAAACCCATCTAATGATGCAGATGCAAGTGCAACATACACAACACCAACAAGTACTGGTAACACAGGATACGATAGTGGAAGTTGGACAAGTACAACACCAACAGGAAGCTTAATGTACACTGAAGATGAAGTGACATTCACATACACGTATGTGGCAAATACATACGAAGTAGTATTTG
>CAYJJS010000007.1:0-67263 GCA_964370645.1 uncultured Erysipelotrichaceae bacterium
GTTCTGTTGGTACATTTGCTTTTGCACTATCTACTGCACTATAGTCTGCGTCTTTGTATACTAGTGCAGCCACTGCATCTGTAATTGCTTTTGCCATTGCATCTACTTCACTTTGCTTTGTGATGTCATAACCTTCTACGACTGCTGCTAATGCCTCATTTACTGCAGTTACACTTGCATCTGTATACATACTTAGTTCTGTTGGTACATTTGCTTTTGCACTATCTACTGCACTATAGTCTGCGTCTTTATATACCAATGCATCCACTGCATCTGTAATTGCTTTTGCCATTGCATCTACTTCACTTTGTTTTGTGATGTCATAACCTTCTACGACTGCTGCTAATGCCTCGTTTACTGCAGCTACACTTGCATCTGTATACATACTTAATTCTGTTGGTACATTTGCTTTTGCACTATCTACTGCACTATAATCAGCATATTGTATAATGTTTCCAGCTTCTCTTCTAGCAATTTCAACAATTGCTGAATCAATTCTAGCTACTTCAGCAATTAATAAAGCTTCATCCGCTTCACTTGCAGCTGTGGCAGAACCATAACCATTCCCACCAGGAGTTGGTCTTTCAATAGCTTGCATAATTTCATTAATTTCTGTTTCGATGTCTGGTGAAATTTCCATTAAATATTTAGCTTTATTAATATCATTTATACCTTCTTTTAATATTTCATATTTAGGTGTTGAATAATAATATGAAGCATCACCACTACCGTCTTTTTCTACTGGGTAGATGAAGTATCCATCTTCTGGTTCCCAATATTTATAACTTGCGATTTCTAAAGGGTCAGCAGTCCAGTTATCCCATGCCCAACGCATGTAACCATCTGTATTTTGTGCAAGTGAATAGTATAATAGCCACTTGTTTTCAGCCATGTCACTATATATAAATGAACTTGGATAATGCCCAGTACATGTATAAAGTGTTGTGATTAATCCGTTTTCTCTTCTGTGTTCAGATAAATTTCTCATATCATCACTATTATCGTTAACATAAGATTGACCGATTGATAAATCATCAATACGATCTAAGAATGTATAATCATTTCCACTACTGAAATTGAATGCAGCAGCTGTTTTGAAATGCACTCCATCTGTAGTTTCGATAGATTCAATTAAGTCGATTGCTGGGTCTAATTCATTTACCCCTCTTTCATCCATAGAAATATATGTGATATCAAACCAACCCATTTCTTGTGTATGGCGCATAAAGTCTTCTAAGAATGATCCCCACATAAATGTCCATTCTTCACTGTTTTGTGTGAATCCTCGTTTAATATAAGTGTTGGTTGCTTCATCTGTATATCCGATTTGTTGCCCCCATGGAACCATACTGTATGCCTTAATTTGTCCAATTCCATTTTCAGGGTCAAGAACTCCATTATCGATGTTGAATTGAACCCAAGCATCAAACCATGTATAGTCAAAGGCAAGTGTTCCATCTGTTTTTAGTGTCCATTTAATCATAGAAGGATCGCTTGTATAAGATTGGTGATTCCAAGCTTCTTCTACAATGTTCACAACAACATCTTTTCCACCTAATGATGCATACTCTTGCATAGAAGCTTCCATATATTTGAAATGCTCCTCACTAAACCAATCTTCTTCAGCAACATCATAGTATTCAGCGACTGCAAAAGGATGTTGCCAAATTTGAATTTGTGTATCCACATCATTTGATGTAGGTACAACTAGGTCTAATACTTCTAATTCATATGTGAACACAATTGGTGCTTCTAATTCATCTCCATATAAAGTCAGCTCACCAGTATATGTTCCAGGTACTGTGTTTTCTGGTATTGTAATATTAATCCAAGCTGATTGTACTTTTTCAGGTTCAATATTAATTTTACCACCTTTGTGAATGACTGCTGGAAATGTTTCAATAGGAGCAGAAGAATTCCCTCTACCGATATTTGCATCGACATCTTTTAACCATCGTATGTCTATGTTAGAGGCATCTAATGTATTTGTCCCGTTTGTGAAATCACTAGCTATAATTTCAACGTTGTTAACTGTTTCTGCTCTTGAAACGGTTACAATCTTAGAATTGATTTCATCTCTTCTCCACACTGTATCACTAAAATCATAATCTCTAACACGTGCGTATTGCGTATAATCTTCTTGCAATGCATGAGAATCGGTTGTTGAAACAAAAGCTGATAATCCAACAACTTCCTCTTCTACGCTTAAAGGGATGCTAGCTTGAATATCGGTATTAGCAACCTTTGCAATAATGTTCGTATTTCCTTTTTGTAATGCAGTAACCACTCCATCGCTATCAATACTAGCGATAGTTGGATCTTCAATTTCATATTGGATGCTACTTCCACTAGCAAGGTTTGGAATTACTTTTGCATGTACTGTATCGCTCAATCCAACTTCTAAAAATAATGATTCTTCCTCAAATGCAATACCAGTAGGTGCAATTCTACCGTGTGTGAATACAGCTTGATCAAATTGGATTGTTTGTCTAGAAGAATTTGATGCATCGTATTCAAACACCACGCGAAGTGTATGTTTTGTATCTTCTAATCCATCTTTTGTATATAATAATTGCTTTGTTAGTCTAGTGCTAGAGTAAGTGCTGAAGACATCTAAAAGTTGATCATCAATATACACTTTACCACTAGTTCCAGTTGCTTCTTTGTTTCCATATAGTTCAACTTTTGTTCCATAAAATTCAATTTCATATGCAGGTGTATTTGTTGTAGTTACATCAGCATAATGTTCATCTCCGTTAAAGAAAGCACTTGGATAACCACTAGAAGTTCCCCATGATCCTTCGTATTGTACTTCAAAAGTATCACTACCTATATCGAAGTCCCCCACTGTTGTAGTATAAATTTTATCTACATCGATAAGTTCTCTTGAAGTTACTTTTGCATAATCAAATACAGCAGAAGCACCATTAGCGACTGTGTTTTCATATGAACCACCTGGTCCTAATGCATTGATCTTTGGTAAAATTTCTAATGTTAATGTGTGCTCTCCTGAAGATAAATTTTCAGCAACAAATAATCGCTCCTGATTTTGTACATCTACATTGTAAGCATCAATTTCTACTGCGTTTTCATAATCACCATCAATCGTGATTAAATAAATCCCAGCTGTTGATTCTTTCTTTCCAAATAATTCAATTTTTTCCCCCGTAAACTGAATTTCAAAAGAAGGTAATTCATCACCATAGCGATTTTTCGCTGTCCAGTGTTGAGTTCCGTTATAATCTGCAGGTGTTCCAGTTTCTGCAACCCAAGTTCCTTGGTAATTAATTTGATTAACCCCATCACCTATATCCGCATCATCGATGTAGGTTACTATGTCTTCGTAGTTCTCACTATCGTTAGCAAGTGTTGGTGCGAAGTTTATTCCAAAAAAGGTACTACAAAAAAGAATAGTACATAAAAATACTTTATTCATTTTTTTCATTTAAATTTCTCCTTTATTTAAAGTCCTTGCTTACAAGTTGATTTCCCTCCTTTTTGTTGTAAGCGTTATCTTCTTTCTTTATTTTAGCATACTATGTGTAAATGTATTTTATCTTTTTTAACAGAGTATTTAATATTTTTATGAATATTGAAAATAAAGTGATATTATTTTTCTTTAAAATACATAGTGGTGCATATGTTTTTACTTTTATTTTAAAATTGTTATAATCGAATTAAAGGAGGAAAATACTATGAAAAAAATATGGTATTTCGCATTAGCATTTGTATTGTTAGCAGGTTGTAGTTCTACATCTTCTCCAGAACCAACAGAAGAGGAAGAAAAGGATGAACAGACAACACTTCAGGATGAAAAACGTTTGTCTTATGAAGTTGTTAGTTTGGATGAATCAATTGTTGTAGATGGTGAGTTAGAACCAGTTTGGAGTGATGTTTCTGATGTAAAGGAATTTACGTTCCCATGGGAAGATAAGGAAGCACCATCAACTGTATTTAGAGCATTTGTAGCAGACGATACATTCTATTTTGCTTTTGAGGTAAGTGATGAAGAGATATTGTTAGAAGATGAATGGGTAGATGAAAAAACATTAGATAATGAAGATCGTGTGGAATTGTTTTTTGCTGCTGGAGATGTGGATAAGCCAGTGAATTATGAAATTCCCCCATATTATGCAATAGAAATTGATGCTGAAGGAAGAGTGCATGATTATGTAACGTATTATTATCGTGATATGGATAATACGTGGAATATGGAAGGATTAAAAACAGCCACGATGAGGGAAGATGGTCTTTACATAGTTGAAGGAAGTATTCCACTTAGTACTTTTGAAGAATTGGGACTTTTACAAGATGGAGTGATGAGAGTAGGTGCGTTTAGAGCGGAGTTTAGTAAGGATGATCAAGGGGAGATTGTTCAAGAGTGGATTTCATGGGTAGATCCAGCGACTGATGTGCCAGATTTTCATGTAGATAGTGCATTTGGAGAATTTATGTTTAATGAGTAACAAATAGAAGGGATGCATACGAAACAAGCCAATGAATATTGCTTTTGTTTCAATTCATCCCTTTTTTATGGTGTACAACAACATACTTTTATTGTCAAACTAAAAGTAATAACATGTAGTGTTAAATAATTTAGAAAGATGGTAAAATGATTTGGACTAAATGAAAGGTAAGGACGAGATATGCAAAGCAAATTATTTAAAATTTCAATTGTATTTTTCTTAATCTTGGGGGCGTTTTTTAATGTATCGAATGGACAATCGTTACAGGCTGAAGAACAATTGGTTGAACAAGCACCTACAGAAAATACAGATGAAGCAAAATTAGAGAATGTACAATATTACAGTACATCAGAAGGGTTAATGCCTTCAGCAAGAATAGGGGAAGATGGAGAAATTGAGAGATTATTCTTAGTTAATTTCTTAAATGAAGATGGATCACAATTACAATTGAATGTTCCATTTTATACAGGTGATGGGGTTGCATACCCAGAAGATGCAACACAACCAAGCAAAGCAGAGTATAGTTTTGTGGGTTGGATGAATGATACAAGAGAGTTAGTAAATCTTTCAACTTTAACTCCTACTTTTGCGACAAGTGAAGATGTAGCGACTATCACACTAACAGCAAAATATGAAAAAAATATAGGAGATTCTTCGACGTTTGATACGTTTACAATCCAATATATTGGATATGGTAAGCCAGGAGTAGCAACGAGTGGTGAAATGATTGCTTTAACATACCAAGCAGATTTAGCACAAAGTGATGAAGTGAGTGTTGCTTCTCCAACTGTTGCAAAATATCAAATTCGTGATGAAGCGCAACGTGAAGTTATGCTTAGTGGAAGTGGTGAGAAAGTTATCATTGTTGCATATGATTATGTAGGGACAGATGTAAATTACACAGTGACACATAATTACCCTAACTTAGATGGTTCGCTGAGAAGTGAGGTTGATACACTTTCAGCAACACCGAAAGCTTTTGTTACAGCACCAATTGTAGAAGAAGCTGGGTTTACTTTTGTAGATGGACATATGGAAGGTATTGTTGCGGAAGATGGTTCAACGCAGTTAAGTGTAAACTATAAACGTAATCGTGTTTTTGTTGTGTTTGAAACAACAGATGCAGCGACACAAGTACCAGCAGCAGATGGATTGTTTGGAGAAACGGTAGATGTTTCTTATGCGTTGGATGCACAAAGAGCTGGATATACTTTAACTGGATACCAAGATCAACATGGAAATTTCTATGATGCAACAACCTTAACAGCGACGTACACTTTGCCTACAGAAACACTGTTTTTAACTGCAGTATGGGAAGAAGAAGACGTTAAATATATTGTAAATTACTATGTAGAGAAAGATGGAATCATTGGTACAGTAGAAGATGTAGTAAGAGTTTATACAAGTCGTTATGATTATTATGAATATAGCGCATTTAAATTAAGTGATGAACAAATCAATTCGGATAGTACATATGAATACTATTCTTCAAGTGAAGGAAGAGCTGAGGTTGACACTTTGGTTTCGGATCTTGATTTAAGCGGTTTTATTAATACAGTTCCAGGAAATACTTCGGGACTAGGTGCAGCTTATGCATATCGTGAATACAGTGGTAGAATGGAAACAAATAATGATAAAGTTAGTGCAGATGGTACTACAATCATTAATTTATATTATACAAATAAAATTTATTTGGCAGAATTTCAACTAGCAAATTCTTCAGCTGGTGATGGAGAGTGGACGATTTTAGGGATGACACTAGCGTCAGGAGTTACGTACACATATCCACCACATCAGTTTTATCCGGTAGAGAAATATCGTTTTACATATAAGTATGGACAAGATATTAGTGGGCTGTGGCCACATGCTGCAAATGGTGCAACATTCGTATTGAATGAAGGATTTGATTATTATGGATGGGGAATTATTGGTTCGACCTTCCATGATCCAACTTCAGGTGTTGGATCACGTTTGGTGTTAACAGGAAATCAAACGAAAATAGGATTGGGGCATATTCCAGTTGCTCGTCTAGAATCTTATGAAACATATAAACAAGTTAATTTTAATGGTTATTCTACAACTGTAGTATCAAACCTTTATACTTGGGTTGAGGTATTAGAGGGAGAAGATTTAACCGGTCAAGAAACAATTGTTAAAGATGGTATTACTTTCAAAAGAGGTGGTACTAGCGAAGGTGTTTTAGGTGGTAATCATGAGCCAATTACACTTGGAATGGAAGGATTCACACCAATTGAATCATTAACTGAAGTAGAAGGTGGGTTAGATTTAGATGGTGATGGTGATTCAAATGATGAAATATCAGTATTTTATTATACTCGTAATGCCTACGATATTCACTTAAATTTAAACAATGGAACAGGTGTTAGTGATGTTGCAGATGTATTCTATCAAGAGAATATACAAGAGCATATAACTGAAGAAGGATTAGATTTGACGCCAACTAAACCAAATGCCGTATTTGATGGTTGGTATACAACGAGTTCTTTTGATGCTGGAACAGAATTTAATTTCGATACAACGATGCCTGCAGGTAATATTCAATTGCATGCTAAGTGGATTGAAAATGAATACGATGTAACGTTTGATTTCGATATGGAAGGTGTAGATGATGTAATTCAGCATTATGCAAACTACGACAAATTACGCTTACCGCTACAACCATCAAAAACAGGTTATATTTTTGATGGATGGAAAAACAAGGATTCTGAAGAATTCGCAACAGAGGGAGAGGCTGTAACTGAAGATGCAACTTATGTAGCACAATGGCTTCCAATTTCTGATTTAGATTTAACGATTATTCATAGATATACGGATGTGGCAACTGGACAAGTTTACGAAGTTGGACAATCACTGCAAAAACAGTCATATGATGTGACTTCGACTTATTTTGCGAAAAGTTCAGGTGAGCTTATTGCGAAAGGATTCCCATCTAATTTCTATGTTGCAGATGATGTTTCAAAATCTATTACTATTGGATTAACAAAAAATGAAATCGTATTTACATATACAACTGCAGAAACGCTTTCTTATACGGTAGAGTATGTAGATGCGAAAGGAGTGGCATTATTACCTAGTGAATCATTCACAACAATGTCACAAATTGTAAATGCAAATGCTTATGAAATCAGTGGATATACACCACGTACAACTAGAATATCAAGAGATATTGTAAATAATGGAAATGTATTGACTTTTGTATACGATACACCAAATGTAGAAGCAGAAGAAGTGTTGGTTAATTTCTATTACTCACCAGAAAGTGGTTCAGATGTGAAGTTGGCACAAACTTCGTTTGCGGCTAATTTAGGAGAGTATATTGCAGATGTAAAAACCGTTGAAGAAGTAAATGTTGTATTAACACAATTACTAATTGACAACCCAGATTTAATTTTCTCAACGGCTTCTATTGTAACTAAATATGTAGGTGATAGTACAACTTTCAACTTGTACTTTGAAAAAGAAGCTGAAGTAGAAACTGGACTTGTAGTGGTTCCAACAAGTACAAGAATTCCTTATGATAGTGAAGACCACCGCTTAAGTTTGGATATGTTTGCGGTATATGTTGATGGAATTTTGATTCGTGATTTAGATGCAGCAGGTATCACATTGGCTGTTACGGATGTAGATCCATCATTACCATCGACAGGAGATCCTTTCGACAATAATGTTTTAAATACATTTGTTGCTCACGATGTAGCAGGAATTAAAAACTTATGGGTAAAGGCAACGATGGTTGATCCAAATGTAAGAATGGCAGCTGTCATTGAAAGTGAAATTGTAGCATTTACACATGAAATCTATCCACTAGATGTACAAGTAAGTGTGAATGATATTGAATATCCTATTACAATGCCAGAACCAGCGTATTCGTATGAAATGCCTATGAATCAAATTATCGCTGGTGACGATATCCAAGTTGGCATTGATAAAGTGGTAGAAACACCTAGCGTGGGACTATACATTGATGGTTTAGTTGCAAATATCACAGGAACAGATGTGCACAACTATAACTTTATAACAAGAGCTGGTGATATCAACATTTACGATGATGTTTTAGTAGATGAAGATGAAGAGGATCTTAATGGACCGGATGTACCAGGAGATGGAATCGCAGACATTTACCAAACAGAAGTTATTTACCGTGTAGTAAATGGTACATGGAGTGATGCAAGTAGCGAAGAAATTAGAGAAGTTGTTACTTTCTACTTAGATGGTGTACACTCAAACCACGCTGCTGCACATGCGACATTATCAAAAATTCCAACAGGAATGATAGCTAATCAAGGATTTGTTGCGGAAGGAACATGGGATGTTACACCTCCGATGACAATGCAATACACAAAAGACGTGTTTGTCTTTACGCACACTTTTGCGGCTAAATCTTCTATAACACCTCCAACTGGTGACAATACAAATACAACGTTGTATGTTGCCTTGATGGGTGGAGCAGTTTTAGTAGGAGCACTATTCTTCTTCTTGAAAAAACGTTCGAAAAAAGAAGATAAAAAATCATAATAAAATAAAGTGAGAAACCTTAGGGTCTCACTTTTTTATTTTTATCTTTACTTTTACACATAAAATTGGTATAATTCCATAGCGAGTAAGATATTCTTACTCCTTGCCCATACAGGGCCATTAGACCAGAAGGAGGTGTACAAAATGAAAAAATATGAAATCATGTACATCGTGAACGCATCACTAGAAGATGCATCTCGTGAAAAATTAAACGAAAGTTTATTCGAGATTATCACAAACGCAGGAGGAAGCATTGATAATGTGGATCACTGGGGATGTAAAGAGTTCGCGTATGAAATCAACCACATGACAAAAGGTTACTACACAGTGATGAATGTAACAGCTAACAACGAAGGAATCGCTGAATTTGATCGTTTAACACGTATCAACACTAACGTAATCCGTACGATGGTAGTGAAATTAGACGAAGCAACGAAATAGTTAGGAGACTACAAAAATGATCAATAGAGTAGTGTTGGTTGGAAGACTGACTAGAGACATTGAATTAAGAAAGACACCAAATGGAGCGAGCGTGGTTCAATTTACAATTGCTTGTAATCGTAGATTCAAGCAAGAGGGACAACCAGATGCAGACTTCATTAACTGTGTTGCTTGGAACAAAACAGCAGACTTAATGGCGCAATACTTGAACAAAGGTGCGTTAATTGGAATAGAAGGTAGAATTCAAACTAGAAGTTATGATGATAAAGACGGAAAGCGAGTATATATTACAGAAGTAGTTGTAGATAGCATTCAGTTTTTAGAATCTAGAAATAGTAATTCTACATCACAACCATATTCTCAGCCGTATGCACAACCACAACAAAATCAAGGTATGCAGGCTGGTGGATATACACCAGATGAAACAAGTTCATCATTTGATAAAGAATTCGCAAATGATACATTAGATATCGCAAGCGATGATTTACCATTCTAAAATAGATAGAAAGGAGTATTCAAATGGCTTTTAAAAAACAAAGAGTTGGAAGAAAAAAAATCTGTTACTTTACAAAAAATAATGTAGAATCGATTGACTATAAAGATATCGAATTATTAAGAAGATTTATTTCGGCAAACGGAAAAATTATCCCTAGACGTGTTACTGGGACAAAAGCAAAATACCAAAGAATGTTAGCGACAGCAATCAAACGTGCTCGTCAAATGGCATTATTACCTTACGTAGAGGAATAAGAAACTTTAAGATATATCTTGTCGATATATCTTTTTTTTATTATAATTACTAAGATAGTGAGGTAAATATGAATAATCAATTATTAGATTTTATACAGCGTAGTCCAAGTTGTTTCCATGCTGTAGAAAATATGAAACAGGAATTAGTAGAGAATGGATATCAAGAATTAATAGAACAAGAGAAGTGGTCGTTACAAAAAGGTGGTAAATATTTTGTGACTCGTAATGGTAGCAGTATTATTGCTTTTCATGTTGGGAAAAATGTGGAGCAGATACAATATCAAATTACTTCTTCGCATAGTGATTCACCTACCTTTAAGGTAAAGGAAAATGGAGATTTGTGCGTAGCTAATTATGCAAAATTAAATACAGAAATGTATGGTGGTTTGATTGCGTCCACATTCTTTGATCGCCCTTTATCATTAGCTGGTCGTGTAATGATTAAGAGTGAAACAGGAATAAGAGGTTGCTTAGTGAATATCGATAAGGATATACTTATGATTCCAAATGTTGCGATTCATATGAATCGTGAGATTAACAAAGGTTACACATATAATTTACAAGTTGATACATTGCCAATGATTGCGCTTGGAGAGTTTGAATTACATGAATATATTGCCTCTTACATGGGTATCGCAAAAGAAGATATTATTGCGAAAGATTTATATGTGTACAATCGCCAATTACCGTGTGTGTGGGGGGCGAATGATGATTTTGTGAGTGCACCTAAGCTAGATGATTTACAGTGTGCATATGCAAGTTTTAAGGCGCTTATGGATAGTGAAAACGATAAAGTAGTAAATATGAGTGCCTGTTTTGATAACGAGGAAGTAGGTTCTTCTTCAAAACAAGGTGCAGGTTCTACCTTTTTATACGATGTATTACAACGTATTCATGAAAATTTTGGTGAGAGTAATGAGCACTACGTACGTAGTATTTCAAAAAGTTTTATGATTTCTTGTGATAATGCACATGCTGTACATCCAAATCATCCACAAAAAAGTGATGAAACAAATCGTGTCTACTTAAACAAAGGAATTGTAGTAAAACATAATGCGAATCAAAAATATACTACAGATGCAATTAGTAATGCAGTATTTAAACAAATTTGTGAAAAAGCAAATGTTTCTATACAACATTTTGCCAATCGTTCAGATATGGTTGGTGGAAGTACATTAGGTAATGTTTCTAGTACAAAAGTGAGTATGCATTGTATCGATATTGGTCTTCCTCAATTGGCTATGCACTCGGCATATGAAAGTGCAGGAAGCAAAGACACACAATCCCTTTATGATGCATTAATACAATTTCATAATTGTACAATATGTATAAAAAATGATCATATTATTGATATAATTTAAATGTAAACGCTATACATGACTAAATGTATAGCGTTTTTTTCGGTGATTTGACTATTTGTGAAAAATGTCGTAATATATCGACTTGAGAGAGAAAGAGGTGGATGTATGTTTTGTGAAGAATGTGGAGGAAAGAACGAAGAGAATTTTAAGTTTTGTGGGCATTGTGGTAAACAGAATAAATATTATGAAGAGAATATTACACAATCAAGTATAGAAGAAGTTGTGGAAACACCGCAAGAAGAAGTGACAAGTGGTCCAAGTCAACCAAAAGAGCCAAGAGAGCCATTTCTACAAAAGTTTACTAAAACTCAAAAAATAGCAGCTGCAAGTGTCGTAGGTGTGATTGTATTGGGAGTAATCGCATACAATGTAATTAGCAGTCAGTTTAGTGTAGAGACGCAGGTTAAAACGATGGCAGATTGTGTACTAAACAATAAGGCTTGTGCGTTGGACTATGTAAATTATAAGGAGAGTGATTTCTTTAATGAAGATTTATATGAGGAGCTTATTGAAGTAGAAGAAGATATCGTTAGCAATATTAATGTTGTCTATGTAGATGAGTCAAACTCAGGTGATGAAGTGTTTGTTGAAGTGGAGTATGAAGTTAGTGGATATAGAGATACTATCTATTTTACACTTGTTAAGACAGGGGAAAAAGTGGGTGTATTGTTTGATAAATATGAGTTAATGGACAATCCAATTGATGTTGGAATTGAAGATTATGAAATTATTGTTCCAGAAGGAGCACAAGTTACTGCTGGTGGAATTGATGTGGATAAATCCTATTTTCAAGAATCAGTAGATGGTAAAGATTACTATCTTATTGACTATGTAATGAGTGGGTTGATTGACGAAATCGAATTTGATTTGAATGGATTTGAATTTAAATACGAAGTAGATGATTATTATCCTTATTTTGATTATACTTATGCGGATTTTGATTTAAGTGAAGAGGAAGAGGAACAAGCTGTTGAAAGTGCACAAGTACTTGTGGAAACGCTATACGAAGGTAGACGTAATGAAACGGCTTTTGAAGAACTGGGAGTGGATGCATTAAATGAAGGTGCATATGATGAAATTGATTTAAATGATGGTGTATTAAGTGCTTTTGATGTAACAGGGCTTGATGACATATCTTTTGAGTTAGTGGACGGGATGCTAATTATGGAGTGTGATATTGAATACGATTACACTTTAGATTTCACAAACATCTTTGATGAAGCGGATACAAATAGTGACTCAGGGACAATGATTTATGTGGATTTTGAATTATATAAAGAAGATGGTGTAGTAAAAGCAAGATGGGTAGATGATGTGTCTACGTATTTTAGTAAATATTAATTAGAAAAGGGAGAAAGAACATGGCAAAATTTTGTACAAAATGTGGAAAAGAATTAGTAGAAGGAACGTGCGAATGTGTAGCATCACAAAGTGCACAACAAAGCACAACGAGTAAGACTGTAGTTTCTGGCTTTGATTTTCAAACGATGAAAAATAAGTTGATGAATGTTGTTATGAAACCAAACGATGGTTTAAAAGGTATGGTTAAAGGTACAGATTGGATTAGTTTGAGTGTTATTTTAGCGTTGATTGTACTTCCAATCATCGCATTAGTTGTAACTTTCATTAATGGTATATTAGGGGAGTTTGCACAATATATGGGGTCAATGGGGATTTCAATTCCATATGCACAAATTATTTTCTATTTGTTGTTGACGGTTGTTACAAGTGTATTGAGTGCAACTGTAGCGATTTATGGAGTGGGTACTTTAATGAATAAAGAGCAAATGAACTTTGTTAAGATAATACACTTTGTAGTGGGATCGTACGTATTTGCTGCGTTGGGATCAGTACTGGCAATGATTGTTGGATTTGTTTCATTTGAATATGCAATTTATATATTAGCACTTGGATTTATATTGGCAAATGTAGCTATGATCGTAAATTTCGAGGTCATCTCAAAAATAGATATAAACAAGAGAGTGTATGCTATTTTAGTTGTGATAGTTGCACAAGCGTTGTTAACATATGTAATGACATACCACTTGTTGTTACCGATGATGACTTCATCAGTATCTCCATTTTAATAGAAGCGAAAGCTTCTTTTTTTCTTGCTATAGATTTTAATACTTCCTTTATGTGTGAAAAATTGATAAAATAGGGACAAAGCAAGAAAGTGAGGTAAGTATGAAATATATTGAAAGAATCAAAATGCAAGTAATTATCGTTTTTATTTTGGAAATCATTGCATTATCTCTTTTGCTGTACTTAGGATGGAGTGAAGTTGCAATTGCAACAGCAATCGCGATTGGAGTGAATATATTACTAGTTATTTGGATTGTGTTTACGATGCGAAAAAGTAAATATGAGCAAGATATACAAATTTCAAGGGTGCTTGGAAATGAGGCGAAGGAAGCACTAGATTTTGGTGGAGTTGGGGTCATTATTTATGATAAAAACTATGAAATCACATGGGTGAGTAATTACTTTGACACGAAAGATCAAGTGTTTATTGGTAAAAAGGTAACTAGTTTATTGCCTCAGATGGCAGCCTTAATTGAAGGTGAAGTGAATGTGGTTACTGGAGTCATGGATGGATTTGTTTATGAAGTGAGATGTAAGCAAGAAAGTCGCGTATTGTTTATTAAAGATGTGAGTAAATATGAAGGTTTAGCAAATCGCTATAAACAAGAAAGTTGTGTAGTGGGGATTGTTCATTTAGATAATTATATGGAAGTGTCTGCTTATGAAGATGAAAGTGTAATGACAGCAATTCATTTAGGACTTCGTCAACCTGTTGTTGAGTGGGCTAGGAAATATGGTATGGCAATACGTCGATTGCGTAGTGATCGTTTTATTTTAGTTTTAAATGAAGAAATTTATCAACAAATTTTACATGATAAATTCAGTATTTTGAATGATACTCGAAAAAAAGCACATGAGTTAGAATTATCAATATCATTATCTATGGCATTTGCGAAGGGAACTACGGATTTATCTTTATTGGATAGTATGTCAAATGACTTACTAGAACTGGCCCAAAGCCGTGGTGGAGATCAGGTTGCTGTAAAAGAGTATGGTGGAGATGTACAATATTATGGTGGGAATAGTGAAGCTGTTTCAAAGCGTAGTAGAGTACGTGTTCGTGTTATGAGTCAAGCGATTAAAGAAGCAATATTAGAGAGTGGACAAGTATTTATAACGGGTCATAAGATGATGGATTTTGATTGTATGGGTGCAAATATTGCATTGAGTCGATTGGTGCAATCACTTGGAAAAAAAGCACACATAGTGAATAAATCCGGTGGAATGGAGATGTATTTAGATAAAGCGATGCATGAATTTGAATCGACCTTATCACAAAGACATCATTTTATAAGTGATGAAGAAGCGACGCGATTGTGTCGAAAAAATGATTTGGTAATTGTAGCAGATTATCACAATCCAGCGCACACCAACGCGCCTCGTTTGTTATCATTGATGGAGCGTGTTGTTGTGGTGGATCACCATCGACGCAGTGAAAATGTCATAAAAAATCCAGTGGTCATTTATATTGAATCTGGAGCGAGCAGTACTTGTGAGCTACTTACGGAATGTTTTGATTATATAAATGATAGTGTTGATATTAATGAAATTGAGGCTACTTTTATGTATGTAGGTATTTTGGTAGATACAAACCGTTTTATGCTTCGAACTGGGTTTAGAACATTTGAGGCTGCAGCGAACTTGAAAAAAATGGGTGTTGACCCAATCTTGGCAGAAGATGTGCTGAAGGAAGAGTTTGATGATTTTTCAGCAAAAGTGAATATTATGAAATATTCACAGATTATACATGAAAACATAATTGTTGCTTGTGTAAATAGTCAAGAATGTTTATCTAAGACATTAATGTCCATTAGTGCGGATCGAATGCTTGCCATCAAGGGAATTGAAGCAGCATTTGTTATTGCGCGTACTTCCCAAAAGGAGACAGCAATTTCTGCGCGTAGTAAAGGAAATGTTAATGTGCAAAGAATTATGGAAGAAATGCATGGTGGTGGACATTTTACAGCGGCTGCAACACAGTCGCAAAGTGAAACACCAAGTGAGATGAAACAACAATTATTGGCAAAGATAGATGCCTATTTATTAGAGAAGGAGAACGAAGATGAAAGTAATACTACTAAATGATGTTAAGAAAGTTGGTAAAAAAGGGGAATTAAAAGAAGTGTCGGATGGTTATGCGAGAAATTTTTTAATTGCCAAAGGAATGGCTGTGGAAGCAACAAAGCGTAGTTTAGAAATTTTGGATGAGCAAAATAAACAAGCAGAAGCAGATGAAAAAGAATTGGAAAGACAAGCACAAGTCATTAAGGAAGAGCTACAAAATATCGTACTAGAGTTTAAAATTAAAGCTGGTAAAGGTGGGAAAGTGTTTGGTAGTGTTTCGACAAAACATATTGTAGAACAGTTGCGTGATACACATGGGATTAAGTTGGATAAGCGTAAGTTTATTGATACACATGGTGCAAATGGTTTAGGTACGACAATTTTAAAAGTAGATTTATATCGTAATAAAGTGATTGGTGAAGTTAAAGTTCACCTATCTGAATAGGTTTATATGAGTAGAGTATTACCAAATAATAGCGAAGCTGAACAAGCAATATTGGGTGCATTGTTAGTGTATCCACAAGTTGCGAAGGTTGCATATGATCAAAATGTTGTGAAAGAAGATTTTTTCATTGATGCACATGTTCGTATATATGATGCTATGGAGTACTTGATGCATGCGAATACTCCTATTGATGCAACAACACTAATTGCTCGACTTCAAGACACAGAGCAATTACAAATGGTTGGTGGAGCGGATTATGTTGTAAGTTTAAGTGATTGTTCTGTTAGTAGTGCAAATGTTCAGTATTATATTGAAATTATACAAAAGAAAGCTTATGCTAGACATTTAATTGAGGCTGCTGAACACATCGCAGAAGAAGGTTTTGATGAAAGTTTAGATTTAGATGATTTGATGGATGAAGCGGAACGCAAAATTTTAAATGTAACAAGACGACGTAAAGCGACTAGTTTTAAAGATTCACGCTCAGTTGTTACAAATGTAATTGAAGAGATTAATGCATTGCGTAACTCAAGTGGTGGAATTACTGGTATTGAGACAGGTTATCACGATTTGGATCGTTTGACGAATGGATTACAAAGAGGGGATTTAATCATTTTGGCAGCACGTCCTTCCATGGGGAAAACTGCATTCGCATTAAACTTGGCATTAAATGCGGCAGAAAGACCTAAGAATACAGGAGCAATTGCGTTATTTTCATTAGAGATGCCAGCGGAGCAGTATATGCGTAGGATTTTAAGTGCGAAGTCACGTGTAGAAGGAAATAAACTTCGTAGCGGGCACTTGCGTAATGATGAAGTAAACAAGCTGAGTGAAGGTGCAAACGCTTTGTCTGCTTTAAAGATTTTTATTGATGATAGTGCAGTTGTAAAAATACCTGAAATATTCTCAAAGTGTCGTAAGTTAAAATCTGAGCATGAATTAGATATGATTGTTATTGACTATTTGCAGTTAATTAGTGGATCTAGTAAATCTAAAGATAATAGACAGCAAGAAATTTCTGAAATATCAAGATCCTTAAAAGCTTTAGCAAGGGAGTTGGAAGTACCTGTTATCGCTTTGTCACAGTTGTCTCGTGGAGTGGAACAAAGGGCAGATAAAAGACCAATGATGTCTGATTTGCGTGAATCTGGAGCAATTGAGCAAGATGCGGATATCGTTATGTTCTTGTATCGTGATGATTATTATGATCGAGAAAATGATGTAAAACCGGATTTAGTAGAGACAGAGCTAGATATACAAAAACACCGTAATGGAGGTTTAGAAAAAATACGTCTATCTTTTCAAAAAACAATCAATGCATTTTATAGTGTCGAAAAATCAATGGAAATACAAGAGTAGAGATAATCTCTACTTTTTTTATGTTGAATCATTTCTTTGTTGACAAATATAAGTTTTTTTATATACAATCATACTATGGTATTGTAAGCGGTTACTCTGATAGAGTGAAAGGGGAATATATGAATAAGCTTATAAAAGGGGTATTGTGTTTATGTATGTGTTTTTGTATGTTTTTAACGAATGCGGATATCGTCGATGTCCAAGCAACGCAAGGGATGATTGGTGCTTATGCAAGCAATCAGACAACGTCTATTCAAAATGGGGAAGGATTCATTGATGCAAGCGCAGATGTAGAGGGGTTAAAAGATCTGACTAGTTTTACAATGCATACTACATTTACAGTGACTGGTTCATCTGTAAATTCATTATTTTTTATAGGGGATCAAGATGCATTTTCAAACTATGTGACAATATATATTAATGGTACAACGTTAGGTATAGAAGCACGCGATGAAAGTGGATCACACATGGTTAGCTCTACAACAACATCTCTAGCAGGTATTGATTTAACACAACCGCATAAATTGTCGGTAGTGTTTGAAGGTGGTAGTACTTTAAAGTATTACATTGATGGAGAATTGCATGATACAAAGTCAGTTAGCTCAAATTTCACAAGTGGGTTTATGGATAATGCAGACTTTGTAGGGTTTGGAAAAGGGATGCGTGGTAATGGTGGTAATGGATATCCACTGACAGGTACTCTTGCACAAATTGAGGTGTTCAATTATGCATTAAATGAAGAGGAAGTAATGGAATATCACGTGCCTAGTGAAGGGGTTTTATATAGACATGATGGAAGCTATTATGAGGGTATAAATGCAGATCTTATCAACGATTATGATAATGTAGCTACATTAAGTGCTTTGTCACAAGGAAGTACAACCATTCGTTTTAAATCGAATGATTCACAACAAGGTGAAAAGGCACTGATGGCGATAAATAACGACGAAGGTGAATATAGTGGAATCTTGATTAATCCTTCTTTAAACACGATTGCCTTTGATGCCACAGTGGTAGATTTAAATACAACCGATGTGTCTATTCAAGATATGATGTGGCACACATTAAGTATTACTAAAAATCATGATACATTTAAATTCTACTTAGATGGTGAACTTATTGAAAGTATTAGTGACGCTGAATTTGGGTACTATGACCGTGTGGCGAATAGTACAAATATTAGTATTGGTCATGTTGCAGGTAGCGAAAATCATACGTTTATTGGAGCTATAGATAATATTGTGGTATATGATATAGGTTATAGCGAATTCGATATTTTAGCGGAGCATAGTGCTACACTTTGGGAAGCGGGGTTAGAACCAGATTTAAGTAATGCGTATTTTAAAGAAGCGGAAGCAATGTTTTATAGTGGATACGATGATTCTAATTCATATCGTATTCCTTCGCTACTAACAACAAAAGAAGGAACGGTATTAGCTGCGATTGATAAAAGAATTACTGGTTCAGCAGATGCTGGTAATATAGATATATCTATACGTCGCAGAGAAGCTGGTGAAACAACGTTCTCTGATCCACATGTAGTAGTGGATTTAGTGGATTCGAATAACTCAACACCTTCTGCATTTTTAATTGATGCTGCTATGGTTCAAGATGAAGAAACAGGTCGTATATTGATGATTTATGATATGTTTCCAGAAAGTGTTGGACTGATGAACTCGGATATTCTTGAAACGGGTAGTGGATATACGGAGATTGAGGGTAAACAGTATCAAGTTTTATTGAATGATGCTGGTGAAGAATATACTGTAAGAGAAGATGGTGTTGTGTATACACCTCAAGGGGATGTCAGTGAATATGTGATGATTACACAATGTGCTGCACCTTATGATGAATTAGGGAATTTATATAAAAATGGTGAATATGTGGGGAATGCTTACTTGTATAGCGGAAGCAATGCAGGTGAGTTGAGTGTTATAAGAACACATTATTTATGGATTTCATATTCTGATGATGATGGGGTAACTTGGTCAAATCCTATTGATATCACACCACAAGTAAAAGAAGATTGGATGAAGTTTATTGGGGATGGTCCAGGTGTTGGAATACAACTAGAAAGTGGAGAACTTTTATTCCCAGTATATAGTGCGAGTGCAAATGTTGGGGGAAGCCAAAGTAGTGCAGTAATTTTAAGTGCAGATGGTGGAGAAACGTGGACACTTGGAGAATCACCAAATATTTTACTAGGAGCAGATCGTGAAACAATGAACGATAGTTCGAAAATGGTAACGGAAGCGCAACTTATTCAATTGAATAATGGTGAAGTTAAAATGTTTATGCGTAATACGAGTGGTAAGGTACGTGTTGCAACCAGCTCGGATAAAGGGATGACTTGGGATAGCATTGAGACGATAGATGAAATAAATGATGTATATTGTCAAATGAGTGTTTTCCATTATAACAATAATGGAAAAGAATATGTTGTGTTATCAAATCCAAAATATACTGGTAGAATGGATGGATTTGTATATTTAGGTGAAGTAACACCGGGTAGTAGCGATATTACATGGACACACTCACAACAACTTTATGAGGGGCATTTTCAATATTCGTGTATTACAGATTTAGGTGTGAATGCACAAGGGGTACAACAATTTGGTATTCTATATGAAGTGGATGATGCGCAAGGACAATTGTTGATAGAATATGCAGAATTTGATCAAAATTGGATAACTGCAGATTTAGTGGAGCAACAAATGGAAGCACCAAAAGTAATTTCATACGATACAAATATTGAGGGTGATACTTTACAAGTAACAATGCACCTAGATCAATCAGTGTTTGTGAGAGGTGAAGTTGCATTACAAATGCAAATCGCAAATCAAAATTTTAACGCGGTTTATGTAAGTGGAAGTGGAAGCAATGCGGTTAAGTTTGAAGTGGGATTACCAGCTAATGTACAAGGTGTAGTTAAAACAACATCATTGGATATTGGTGCAGGGTACATTGAAAATATGAGTGCAATGAAGCCTGTTATAGAATCTACTACGATATTGGATTTAACGAAAATATCAAACACAACGATTGCGTCATACTCTTCACAACATTCAAGTAGTGCACAAGAAGGTACTGATGGGGCAGCATCGAATGTGATTGATGGAAATCCAAATACATATTGGCATTCAACATGGGGAGGGAGTGAAACTTTACCTCAACATGTCGTGATTGATTTACAAGAATCGACAAGTATTTATAAATTTGCATATACACCACGTCAAAATGCAAGTAGTGGGCGAGTAATGGAGTATGAATTACAGGTTAGTGAAGATGGTGTGAATTATACATCTTTTATGGAAGGAAGTTTTAGTACAAGTGCATCAACACAAAGTGTTGAATTTATACCTTTGCAAGCACGTTATGTGAAGTTTGTAGTACATTCTTCAACGGCAGGCGCGAGTTGTTCCGTGGCAGAATTAGAAGTGTTTGAATACACGGATGGTATCTATGAGATAGCAGACAAAACCGAGCTAGAGAAAGTGTTAAATAGTATACAATCATTAGATTTGGATATATATTCTGAAGCGAGTGTAGATGCGTTAGAAGAAACAATGCAATTCGCACAAGTGACAATGGATGCAACAACGCCATCTCAAAGTATGGTGGATCATGCTTATGCAGAAATGATTGAAGCGAAAAATCAATTAATTTATGTGGAGGAAGCAAAAAATTTGTATGACACATACAAGCAATATGAAGCGTCTTCTTATGAGTCTGGTTGGGAGGAATTTGTGCAATTATTAGATGAAGTTGTAGATATGCTTGCACAAGCGACGACGAATAAAGAAGTATCAGATGCGGTTGTGAAAATGACGTATGCAAATTCATTGTTAGTTATCTCGTTGGATATGGAAAAAGAAATGGCAATGGATACATTACAGTCGTATGTAGATTTACAACTGTATGCGCAAGCAGAAGAGCAACAAATTGTTGAAATCTTAAAACAAGCTGAGAGTGATATTGAAAGTGCAAGCGATGTAGAAGAAATCGAGGATATTATAAACACTGTGAAAGACGCCGTTGATGCAATAGCGTTAAAAGCGGATTACACAGAGATAACACAGGTATTACAAACACTTGAGATGTTAGATGAAAATTTATATGCGAACTATGAGGTTGTACAAGCAGCAGTGGATGCAGTAAACTATGAGTTAAATACAACACAACAAGCACAGGTGACAGAAATGGCAAATGCAATTACACAAGCAATACAAATGCTAGAGTATAAAGGTGCGGATTATAGTAATGTGAACACAGTCATTACGCAAGCGAATGAATTGTTCCCTTCTCTATATGTTAACTTTGAAATAGTGGATACTGCCATTGCAGCTGTTCAATATGACTTAGATATAACAAAACAAAGTGAGGTGGATGCATACGTAGTAGCAATTAAAGAAGCAATGAATACACTACAAATGAAACCAATTATATATGATGCAATACAAGTGAATGATGAAAAGGATCCATTTACATATCGTATTGCAAATGAAAGTATTCAAAATTTTGATAGCGTATTTGTAGATGGGATGAAATTAGATTCCTCTATGTTTGAAGTGATTGATGGTTCTATCATTGTTTCGTTACTTCCAACATATTTAAATGCTTTACAAGATGGAGAATATACATTGTGGATAGTAAGTGCGACAAATGTTTATGAAACTACTATGGTATATGGGGTAAGTGAAGTGCCTAATGATGGAGCAGTAGAAGAAAGTGTTGCGCCTTCAACAGGGGATACATCAAATACTGCTAGTTATATACTACTTGTATTGATTTCTTTCTTACTAGGAATAGGTGTAAGGTTCAAAATAAAACAAGCGAAATAAGCTTTAATGTGAAGTGAGTGTGTACAATGTTACGTTGTGCACAAACACTTCACTTTTCATTTTCGACAATTATATAATTTAAAGATTTTCTTGTATGCCTGATTTTGATATAATGACTAAAGTAGTTAGGAGTGTGTGTATGATAAAATTTGCATTAGTGGCTAGTGGGTCAAAAGGGAATTGTTGTATTGTTAAAAACAACGAGAGTAGCATCATTATTGATTGTGGAAGTACAAAACGATATTTAACACAAAGTTTTGAGCGCCTTCAATACAATCATAATGATAGTGATGCCTTGTTTATTACGCATGCACATAGTGATCACGTAGCACAATTGAAGATGTTTCAAAACATTCCAGTGTATAGTAAAGCAAGTCTAGATATTCCCAAATTACACTTGTTAGAAGATTTGAGTGAGGTGTTTTTGCCATCTTTACATATACAAGAAATTCCTTTGTCACACGATAGTGGAACATGTAGTGGTTATATTGTCACTTCTCACACTCAAAAATTGGTTTATATTACAGATACTGGGTATATTAAAGATGCATACTATTCACTATTGTCGAATGCGGATTACTATATTTTTGAAAGTAATCACGATGTGGAGATGTTGATGAAAACAAATCGACCTTATTTCACAAAGCAAAGAATTATATCGGATGAAGGGCATTTATGTAATGAAGATAGTGCCTATATTTTATCTCAATTGGTTGGTGAAAATACAAAGGAAATCGTTTTAGCGCATCTAAGTGAGGAAGGAAATCATCCTGCTTTAGCTTATAACGTGTTACATGAGGTGTTTCAGAAACAATCTGTGAGTCTAGATGCAATCAAGGTGCGATGTGCAAAACAATTTGAAATAGTAATTGGGGGAGAACGATTTTAGTGATTAAAATAATTGCGATAGGAAAGCTTAAAGAAAAAGCATTGAGAAGTTTAGTGGATGAGTATGTAAAACGATTGCAACCATACACAAAGATTGAAATAGTAGAGGTGAATGATGAGTCGATATCCAATAAACAATCTAAGGCGGAAGATTTACAAGTACTCCAACTGGAAGGGGAACGTGTTTTAAAGAAAATTAAAGATAAAGAATATGTTATTGTTTTGGACTTACATGGTAAAACCTATACGAGCGAATCCTTTGCAGGCATGCTTAGTCAAACCCAAACGTATGGACATAGCGATATTACTTTTGTTATTGGTGGTAGCTTAGGTTTGTCTAAAGATTTAATTCAAAGAGCCAATGCACGATTTAAATTGAGCGATTTGACTTTTACACATCAAATGGTTCGTGTGCTGTTGTTGGAGCAAGTATATCGTGCTTATAAAATAAACAATAATGAAACATATCATAAATAGAGAGGTAATGATGAAAAAAGTACTACTAGGTATTTGTATCACTTGTTTGTTAGTGGGGTGCAGTGCACCAAAAGAAGTGGAAGAAGTTGTAAAGAGTTTGGCACAAAACCAGATTTATGTAAAAGATGAAATATTTACAATGATGGATGAGGAAGAAACTTTACTGTTGCAAGAAAATCAAGTGATTGATTTACAAGAAAAATTATTGCCAGATCAAAAGGTGCTAGAACAAATTGGCTTGATTGCGGTGGGTTACACTATAGTAAATGTATATGATGATCAAGATGCATTGCTTAGTACTACAAGAGAGGCGTATACTGGCGATTATTTAGATGCGTTGTATGCAAATGGATACGTGAATAGCGCTAATCAAAAAGTAGAGAGAATATTGGAAGAGGTAGTGATACAAAAAATCACTTGCGTGCGTATGAAAGAAGAGAGTGGAGAGATATATAAATTCTATATTGATAAATACGATTCTAACGCAGGTCATAAGGCGATTGAACAAAGTGCTACAATTTTAGATGAAAAAAATATCGAGTTATTGAAAGCGGTTTGTTATGACGTATATTAGCGACTAAAAGTTGTCTTGATTTAAAAAAAAGAAGTTGTCAATACACTTAAGTTAGTGTAAAATAGTAATAGTAAGTATGATACATTAGGAGGAAACATAATGAAACAAATTACAGTTACAGTAGTAGATCCAGTTGGATTACACGCGCGTCCAGCAACAGTTGCAGTAAACGCAGCAAGTAAATTTAAAAGTGAAATTAATATTTCTTACGCTGGTCGTGAAGTAAATATGAAATCAATCATGGGTGTAATGTCTTTAGGAATCCCAACACAATCAGAAATTACAATTTCTTGTGATGGAGAAGACGAAGAAGCAGCAATCACAGCGATTGAAGAAGTTTTAAAAGCTCAAAAAATTATTGGGTAATTAAACAAACAATGAAGGTGGCTTGCCACCTTTTTTTAATAAAAGGAAAAGGAGAAAAACATGTACAAAACAAACTATGAAAGATGGGCAAATCATGCCAATTTAGATGTTAATTTGAAAGCTGAATTAAGCGCAATGAATGAAAAACAAATCGAAGATGCATTTTATACAAATATTGAATTTGGGACAGCAGGAATGCGTGGTTTATTAGGGATTGGAACAAACCGTATCAATGTGCATACGATTGCAAAAGCAAATGTTGGGTTTGCACAATATCTAGTTAGTTTAGGAGCAGAGGCGATGCAAAGAGGGGTTGCAATAGCTTATGATAATCGTCATATGTCACCAGAATTTGCACAAGTAAGTGCAAGTGTATTAGCCAGCTATGGAGTGAAAAGTTATGTGTTTGAAAGTTTAAGACCAACTCCAGAATTGTCGTTTGCAGTTCGACATTTAGGATGTGCTGGGGGAATTGTAATTACGGCATCGCATAATCCAAAAGAATATAATGGGTACAAATTATACGATGATAAGGGATGTCAGTTAGTACCAGCGTTAGCAAAACAAGTGATTGATCGTGTGAATGCAATTGAGGATGAATTAGCAATCCAAACAACTTGTAGTGATGAACAAAAAGAACAAATAGTAACAATTGGAAAAGAAATTGATGAAGCATACTATCAAGAGGTATTAAATATTCAATTACATCCAGAGATTGATAAGAGTAAAGTGAAGGTTGTGTTTTCACCTGAACATGGGACTGCTAATATTCCAGTCCGTGAGGTTTCAAAACGTGCTGGGTATGCGTTTGTAATGGTTGAAGAACAATGTACACCAGATCCTGATTTTTCAAATACACCAACACCAAATCCAGAAGAAAAGGCAGCTTATGAGTTGTGTTTACAATATGCACAAAGAGAAGATGCAGATATCATTTTAGTGTGTGATCCAGATGCCGATCGTATGGGGGTAGGAGTAAAGCATGATGGTGAATATGTTTTACTGAGTGGAAATCAAAGTGGTAGTATTTTAATTGAATATATCTTTTCACAATTAAAAGCATTAAATAAAATGCCAAAAAATCCAGTTATGTTTAACACAGTAGTAACAAGTGATTTGGGAGAAAAAATCGCGACACATTATGGTGTTGAAACAGAAAAGACATTGACAGGATTTAAATTCATCGGTGAAAAAGTAGCTAAGTATGAAATAACAAATGAGAAACAATATGTTTTTGGATATGAAGAAAGTTATGGTAGTTTGATTGCACCATTTGTACGTGATAAGGATGCACCACAAGCATGTTTAATGTTAGCGGAAGCAGCGTGTTACTACAAAGAACAAGGGAAAACATTAGTAGATGTATTGGAAGATTTATATCAAACACATGGTTATTATGAAGAAAGTCAAGTAGCGCTTACTTTACAAGGTAAGGAAGGGGCTATGAAAATTAAAGAGATTTTAAGTTCATTACGTACAAGTGATGTTGCTCAAATCGGTGGATATGATGTGATTCGTTATGAAGATTATAAGGACTGTGTAGTTCGTGAAAATGGAGTACAGTCTACTTTAGAAGGATTTTCAATTTCAGATGTCTTAAAGTATTATTTAAGTGATGGAAGTTGGATTGCAATTCGTCCAAGTGGGACAGAGCCAAAATGTAAATTTTATTATTGTGTAAAAGGTACGAGCGCAGAAAATGCTTCTCAAAAAGGTGAACAACTGAAAGAAGCAATGAAACAATACATGGTGTAATATGTTGAAACATGTCGTGATGTGGAAGTTTGATGCAAGTGTGAGTTATGAAGAACGTCAATGCATCCAAAACTCATTTCTAGAGTTGTTAGAGCAATTGCAACCCCTTGTAAAGGGGCTGCAATATGCTACTTTAATATGTAATCCAGAAGATACAAGCAATGTTGATATGATGTTGGATAGTGCTTTTGACAATGTAGAAGCATTGTCTGCATATCAAATTCATCCAACCCATTTGAAAATTGGGGCTTTGTTGAAAGGGATGGTAGAGAGTCGTAGTTGTATAGATTATTTTGAGAAATAAATAGGGGGTATTGAAGATGGAACGAGAAATCATTGATTCGTTTTTTCAAGGGCAATGTATACACGCATATAAAGTATTTGGGGCACAACTGTTAAATGAAGGGGAAAGTGGAGTACGCTTTACGCTGTGGGCACCAAATGCACAACGAGTAGAAGTTATTGGAAGTTTCAATGATTGGGATGGTAGCAATCATGTAATGCATAGAGAATATGAGCAGGGGGTATATACGTTATATATTCCAGAAGCGAAAGAGTTGGATATGTATAAGTATCGAATTACGCAAGCTGATGGGATAGTGAAAGATAAAAGCGATCCGTTTAGCTTCTATAATGAAGAGAGACCAAAAACGGCGAGCGTTGTAGTGAATAAAGCGTATAAAAAGTGGAAAGATAAAAAGTGGATGAAAAATCGAACTAAAAATTTCGATCGTCCATTAAATATTTATGAAGTGCATTTAGGTAGTTGGAAACATGATGAAAATGGAAGTGTGAACTACAAAAAAATTGCGAAAGAGTTGACAGAATATGTATTAGAGCATAACTTTACACATATAGAGTTTATGCCACTTACAGAGCATCCTTTCGATGGAAGTTGGGGATATCAAAGTAGTGGGTACTACGCTATGACTTCACGTTATGGAAGTATACAAGATCTAAAATATCTAATAAATTATTTGCATACAAACAATATTGGAGTGATTTTTGATTTTGTTCCGGTTCATTTCGTGATGGATGATTTTGCATTAGTACGTTTTGATGGGACACATCAATTTGAATATATGGAAGATGAAAATGCGTATAGTGAGTGGGGAACTGCGAACTTTAACTTGTGGCGTGAAGAAGTGAGAAGCTTTTTAATGAGTGCTGCTAGTTATGCGATGGATGAGTTTCATATTGATGGATTGCGTGTGGATGCAGTAAGCAATGTGATTTATTGGCAAGGGAATAGAGAACGTGGAATTAATGATGGAGGATTGGCATTTATCAAGCGTATGAACTATTTCTTGTCGAAAGAATATAATGGAGTGATGTTGATTGCAGAGGATTCAAGTGATTTCTATGGAGTGACTAAATCCACGCTTGATGGTGGTTTAGGATTTGATTACAAGTGGGACTTAGGGTGGATGAATGATACTTTAGCATATTTAAAATTAGATCCAGTATATCGTCAATATCAACACAACAAGATTAATTTTTCAATGGCATATTTCTATAACGAACGCTTTATTTTGCCATTTTCACATGATGAAGTGGTACATTCTAAAGCGACGATTGTAGATAAGATGTGGGGGCTATACCACGATAAGTTCGCGCAAGCAAGAATGTTGTACGGGTATATGTTTATGCATCCTGGAAAGAAGTTGAACTTTATGTCTAATGAATATGGACAATTGCGTGAGTTTGATGAGAAAATAGAGAATGATTGGTTTATGTTAGAGTATCCAATGCACGATTCATTTCGCGTAATGTTTAAGGATTTGGGAGAAGTGTACACCAATCATCCTGCATTGTATGAAAGTGACTATGATTGGAATAACTTTGAGTGGATTGATGCAGATAATGGTCATGAGAATTTATATAGTTTTATTCGTAAGGGAAAAGAAGAAACGATAGTAGTAGTTGTGAATATGTCAACCAACACATATGAAGATCATTATTTTGGTGTATCAGAATCTGGGTTTTATAAAGAAATTTTCAATAGTGATGACAGTAAATATCATGGAAATGGTGTAGTGAATAAAAAGGCGGTACGTGCAAAAAAAGGGTATGTCGATTATAGGGGATACTATATAAGTGTAAATGTACCACGATTCTCTACAATTGTGTTTCACCACAAAAACAAATTAAAAAAGGAGACATAGAATGTTTACAAAAGAAGAGTTTATCTGCAAGTATGAGCAAATGATGGTAGAAGAATATGGACGTTCTTTAGCGCAAGCTCATAGTAGTGAAAAATATATTGTATTAGGAAAGTTAGTTCGAAAATATGCGGGAGAACATTGGAAGGATTCGAAGGATGCATTAGCAAAAAGCGAAGGAAAACAGATGTATTATTTCTCAATGGAGTTTTTAATGGGTCGCTTATTAACGAGTAATTTAATGAACCTACAAATATATGATATTGTGAAAGAAGGGTTACAAGAAGTCGGTATAGATATTAATGAAATTGAAGAGTTAGAGAGTGATGCAGGACTTGGTAATGGTGGATTGGGTCGTTTGGCTGCATGTTTCCTAGATTCTTTAGCATCTTCTAATTATGCTGGGCATGGAAATTGTATCCGTTACGAGTATGGTTTTTTCAAACAAGTAATTCAAAACAAAGAACAACATGAAGTGCCTGATTTATGGCTAAAGCTAGGTAATACTTGGGAAGTACGTAAACCAAAATCTACAGTGAAGGTACATTTTGGAGGATATGTGAATCCACAAATGACAAAAGAGGGATTCATGAAAGTGGAATTAGTGAATTCCACAGTCATAAATGCTGTACCATACGATATGCCGATTGTAGGAAATGATACAAAATTAACAAACACATTACGTTTATGGCATGCAGAACCTGCGGAAGAGTGTATGGTTGGAGATTATGGTAATTACATTAAAGAGGTACGCGATATTTGTAGCTGTTTGTATCCGGATGATTCTACACAAGAAGGGAAGTTATTGCGTATTAAACAACAATATTTCTTCGTTTGTGCAGGGATTCAATCCTTGGTTGCATCGCATTTACGTGTTTATCATACATTAGACAATTTAGCAGATAAAGTGGCTATTCAATTGAATGATACACATCCAGTTCTTGCGATTCCAGAGTTGATGCGAATACTGATGGATGATTATGCTTATTCGTGGGAACAAGCTTGGAATATCACTACGGATTGTATGGCATATACAAACCATACTGTTTTGGCAGAAGCGTTAGAAAAATGGCCAGTAAACTATATTCGTACACTGTTGCCTAGAATCTATATGATTATTGAGGAAATTCAAAATCGATTCTTATTTGAACTAGGTACAAGTATTGGACGTGGCGATTTAATGGAAGAATTAAAGATCGTGAAATATGATCAAATCCATATGGCGAATTTGGCAATCATTGGAAGTCACAAGGTTAACGGTGTTGCAAAGTTGCACAGTGAAATTTTAGTGGACAGCGTATTTAGAGGGTTCCATGAAATTTATCCAGATAAAATCATAAATAAAACCAATGGAATTACGCATCGTCGCTGGTTGGCCTATTCAAATCCGCAGTTGGCTACTATGTTGAAAAGTAAAATTGGAGACAGTTGGATTAAAAATCCATCGGATTTAGAATTGTTGATGAAATATGTGGATGATAAAAAAATACAAGAAGAATTTTTGGGAGTGAAGCTTAAGAGAAAACAAATTTTAGCAGATTATATTGAAAAAGTATGTCATGTAAAAGTAGATGTGCATTCTATTTTCGATGTACAAGCAAAGCGTTTGCACGCATATAAAAGACAGTTATTGAATGTTATGCACATCATGTATTTGTATAATAAAATTAAAAGTGATAAAACTTTCACGATGCATCCTAGAACTTTTATTTTTGCTGCAAAGGCAGCACCTTCTTATGTGTTTGCTAAGCAAGTCATTAAACTGATTAACACATTAGAGGAAAAAATAAATGAAGATCCAGAAGTGAATAAATTTATGAAAGTGGTATTTATTCCAAATTACAGTGTGAGTATTGCGGAAATTTTAATGAATGCTGCAGATGTTTCTGAACAAATTTCAACGGCTGGTAAAGAAGCGAGTGGAACTGGAAATATGAAGTTTATGATGAATGGTGCGATTACCCTTGGTACTTTGGATGGTGCAAATGTGGAAATCGTGGCGGAAGTAGGAAATGAAAATGCTGAAATTTTTGGATTGAAAGCAGATGAAGTGGAATCATTAAAAGCTTCAAACACATACCAAGTGTGGGATTACTACAATGCGAATGATGCGTTGAAGAAAGTAATTAATGCTTTTGTAGACAAGACGTTTGCAGATAATGATAATGAATTCAAAGCTATTTTCGATGAATTGATGTTCAAAAATGATGAGTATCTTATTTGTGCGGATTTCGATGCTTATGTAAAAGCGCAAGAAGCAGTTCAAAAACGCTATGAGGATAGCAGTGCTTGGGCTAGAATGTGTCTAGTTAATATTGCGAAGAGTGGATATTTTTCAAGTGATCGCACGATTGAAGAATATGCTAAAGAAGTGTGGAATTTAGAAAAGCAATTCGTTGAATAATTGTAGAATATACTTGCTTATTTTAAAATATTTGTTTATAATAGACTAGCACTTACTTTGAACACGCAAAGTGTTTAAGGCGGAAGGAGAAAATGATGAAAAAAGGAATTCACCCAACATATAACAAAATTATTGTTAAATGTAGTACTTGTAACAACGAATTCGAAACAGGATCAACAGCTACTGAGTTGAAAATTGATACTTGTTCAAACTGTCACCCATTCTATACTGGAAGACAACGTTTCGCTGCTGCGCAAGGAAGAATTGAAAAATTCAACAAAAAATACGGAACGAAATAAGTTTAAAACAATTAGAAGTGAGTATTCACTTCTTTTTTGTGTTTATTTGCATAAGAGAATGTATCGTATATGTTATAATGGGAATGCAATAATGAAATGTAGTGGAGGAAAAGAATATGAGTGTAATGATTGAGCGATTAGAAACGATGAGTAATCGTTATCAAGAAATAAATGAATTGATGATGTCTTCTGATGTGTTGGGAGATCGCAAACAAATGGCGAAACTAGGTAAAGAACAGGCTTCTTTAACACAAGTTGTAGAAGCGTATGAACAATATAAGGAAATTTGCCAAGGAATTGATGATGCTAATGAGTTATTAAGTGAAAATGATCATGAAGTAAAAGAAATGGCAAAGTTAGAATTAGAAGAGTTAGAGCCAAAAAAACAAGAACTGTTGGATCGTTTAGAAATCTTACTGATTCCAAAAGATGAAGAAGATATGAATGATGCGATTATAGAGATACGTGGAGCTGCTGGTGGAGATGAAGGAAATATTTTCGCTGCTGATTTATATCGTATGTATGCAAAATGGGCAGAAGCACAGGGTTTCAAAGTTGAAGTAATTGAGATGGTGGACAATGAAGCAGGTGGGTTTGCTTTAGTTTCATTTATGGTAAAAGGGAATGGAGCTTATGGCAAGCTGAAGTTTGAAAGTGGAAGCCATCGTGTGCAACGTGTTCCAAAAACGGAATCACAAGGTAGAATTCATACTTCTACAGCTACTGTTTTAGTGGATGCGCAAATTGAGGATGATACAGATTTCACGATTGATGCTAAGGATTTAGAGATTGATACTATGAGAGCTAGTGGTGCAGGAGGACAGCATGTTAATAAAACCGACTCAGCAGTACGTGTAACACATGTTCCAACAGGAATTAGTGTTAAGTGTCAAGATGGGAGAAGTCAACATGATAATCGTGCAACAGCTTTAATGACAATTCGTTCAAAAGTATATTCTGAAATTAAACGAAAAGAAAAAGAAGAAAAAGATAAAGAGCGTATGTCTAAGTTAGGTAGTGGGGATCGTAGTGAAAAGATTCGTACATATAATTATCCTCAAAACCGTGTAACAGACCACAGAATTGGTCTTACTTTACAACAGTTAGATCGTATCATGGAAGGAAAGTTAGACGATGTGTTACAAGCATTGTTTGAACAAGATCAGAAAGAACGTCTAGCAGGAAACGTATAATGACATATAAAGAGCTGATTAAACAAGCGCAAGCACGTTGTGAAGAAGCGGGGGTATTGGAACAAAGTGCCTTACTTTTATTGTTGGAAATAGCACAAATGCAATCTCATAATTTATACTATGAGTATGATAAAGAGGTAGATGAACAACTTTTATCTACTTATGAAGAAAAACTACAAAGATTATTGAAACATGAACCATTGGCACATATTGTGGGGTATGAATACTTTTATGGACATACTTTCAATGTGAGTGATCAGGTATTGATTCCGCGACCGGAAACGGAGGAGTTAGTAGCCAATGTACTTGCTGATTACGATACTTATTTTGCTGGACAAGCGATTACTTTAATTGACGTAGGATGTGGTAGTGGAGCCATTGGAATTGCTTTAAAGAAAGAAGAAGAGAACTTGCAAGTTCTTGCAAGTGATATTTCTGAAGGTGCTGTAGCGGTTGCGAAGCAAAATGCGAAACAGCTAGATGCTGAAGTTACGTTTTTGTGCGGTGATATGCTACAACCATTTATCGATGAAGGTGTTAAGGTTGATATACTTGTTAGTAATCCTCCATACATTCCTCAGGATGAACAAATGGAAAGCAGTGTAGTAGATTATGAACCACATGTAGCTTTATTTGGTGGAGATGATGGTTTAAAGTTTTATCGTATGATATTTGAAAATGCTCATAAAGTAATTAAAGAGAAGAGTATATTAGCTTTTGAAATGGGCTATGATCAAAAAGAAAGAATGGAAGCTGAGGCTAGGAAATATTTTCCTAATGCAGTGTTAAAAACATATCAAGACATAAATGGCAAAAATCGTATGTTTTTCATTTATGTGGGAATAGAGGAAAAGGAAACTGTGTAATCGGTTTCCTTTTGTGCATAAGAGAGATCAGATTGTCGTCCCTTTAAAATACATACGATTTTATAGAAAAAAAGATGTAAAGATGTTGAAAAAAGTAATAAATTTTAGTATTATGAAATAGCAAAAAGAAGCGTTCGTATAATTGTCGTAATTTGGTCGATGAGTCTCTACCTAGCAACCTAATTGTTAGCCTATGAACTGTTTGTCATTTTTTTAATGTGCGTGCGCTCTTTTTTATTTGTAGGAGGTATGTTGAATGTTAGATAAAATGAAAATGTTTGAATATGCTTCTTTAAATACTCAAAAATGCGTAGTGGGGTACGAGTGTACTTTCTGCTACGCTTTTTAATTTTCGTTAGGAGGAACAAGAAAATGAGTTTAGTTAGTATCGTTATGGGAAGTAAAAGTGATTTAGAAGTAATGCAAAATTGCATGGAAATGTTACGTGAGTTTAATATTTCATATGAAGTTAGAATTTTAAGTGCACACCGCACACCAGTAGAAGCACATGACTTTGCTACTAGTTTAATCGAAAGAGGAACAAAAGTAGTGATTGCTGCTGCAGGTGCTGCTGCACACTTGGCTGGAGTTGTTGCTGGAAATACAACACTACCTGTAATTGGTGTGCCAATGCAAACTAGTGCATTGGGAGGAATGGACTCATTGCTTTCGACAGTACAAATGCCTAAGGGAATTCCAGTAGCTACGGTTGCGATTGGAAAAGCTGGGGCAGCAAATGCAGGTATTTTAGCGGCGCAAATTATTGGTACTTTTAATGAAGAGGTAGCTAATAAATTAGTAGCGTTCAAAAAAGATATGGCAAGTAAAGTTTTAGAACAAACAGAAGTAGAAACATACGAGGGATAATTATGAACACAAGAATTTATGTTAGTAAGAAGCAAGCCTTTCAGGTAGAGGCTACTTCTATGAAGCATGCCTTTACGCATAACCTTGGCATTGATAGTGTTGAAGGTGTATCGTTATACAATGTATACGATATTTTTAATGCAGATGCAGAGGATGTATCTTTGTTGAAGTCAAAAGTGTTATCTGAAGTGGTTACAGATGAGGTGTTTGATGCAGTCGATCTGAGTGGGAAAACGTTCATTGCTTATGAAAGTTTACCAGGACAGTTTGATCAAAGAAGTGATGCAGCGCAAGAGTGTTTAATGCTGTTGAATAACAAAAAAGGTGTCATCATTAAAAGTGGGCGTATTGTTGTATTAGAAGGTAACGTAGAAATCGCAGATATTGAGAAAATTAAAAAGTTCTTGATCAATCCTGTAGAAATGCGTGAAAAAGACTTAACTATTTTAGAGAATAATGAGGATGTTGAAATCGAGCCAGTTATAACTTTAGATGGCTTTACTCAAATGAGTGAAGAGCAAGCGAGAGAATATGTGAAAAAAGAAGGTTTAGCAATGACTTTAAACGACTTATTACATATTCAAAACTACTTTAAAACAGAAGAACAAAGAGATCCAACGATAACTGAAATTAAAGTGTTAGATACATATTGGTCAGATCACTGTCGCCATACAACGTTTGAAACGATTTTACGCAATGTGACTTTTGAAGAAGGTACGTTCACACAAAAAATACAAGAAGCATATGAATTGTTTTTAGATTTACATACGAAAGTAAATAAACCAGGAAAAGAAATTACATTGATGAATATGGCAACAATTGGTGGTAAATACTTGCGTAAAGAAGGGTATTTAGACGATATTGAAATTAGTGATGAAATCAATGCTTGTAGTATTGAAGTAAAGGTAGATGTGGATGGTGAACTAGTTGATTATTTGGTAATGTTTAAAAATGAAACGCACAATCACCCAACTGAAATTGAGCCTTTTGGTGGAGCAAGTACTTGTATTGGTGGAGCTATTCGTGACCCGTTGTCAGGTAGAAGTTATGTGTATCAAGCGATGCGTATTAGTGGTGCTGCAGATATTACAAAACCAATTTCTGAGGCAATGGAAAATAAACTTCCACAAAGTATTATTTCAAAAACAGCAGCACATGGATATTCATCGTATGGAAATCAAATAGGTTTAGCGACTACATATGTGAAAGAAATATTCAATGATGGATATGTTGCAAAACGTATGGAAGTTGGAGCGGTAGTTGGTGCAGCACCAAAAGAAAATGTAATTCGTAAACAACCAGAAGCAGGAGATATTGTTGTTTTGTTAGGTGGAGCAACAGGTCGTGATGGTGTTGGTGGAGCAACGGGATCTAGTAAAGAGCACAATGAAACAAGTTTAACAAAATGTAGTAGTGAAGTGCAAAAAGGAAATGCACCAATGGAACGTCGCTTGCAACGCTTGTTTAGAAATAAAGAGTGTACAACATTAATTAAAAAAGCAAATGATTTTGGAGCTGGAGGAGTAAGTGTAGCGATTGGTGAATTGGCAGATGGAATTCATGTAAATTTAGATGAAGTGCCAACAAAATATGCCGGATTAAATGGAACTGAACTAGCTATTTCAGAATCTCAGGAAAGAATGGCTTGTGTGATTGAAGAGAAAGATTATGAAGCATTTAAAGCATATGCATATGCAGAAAATTTGGATACGAAAATTGTTGCAAGAGTGAGTGATGATAATCGTTTAGTTATTACTTTTAAAGGACAAAAAATCGTTGATATTGCACGTTCGTTTTTAGATACGAATGGAGTGCGTATGTCACAAGATGTATTGATTAAAGATTACACAGGTGAACAAAAAAATCCATTCGCAAAAAAAGAAATATCATTCTTGGATAATTTGAAACAAGATAATGTAGCTTCGCAACGTGGATTAGTAGAAATGTTTGATGCGAGTATTGGTAGAAGTAGTGTCTTGATGCCATATGGTGGAAAATATCAACGTAGTGAGAGTGAAGCAAGTGTACAAAAAATTCCAGTAGATGGAGTTACGAATACAGCAACTGTAATGGCATATGGATACAATCCAGATGTAAGTATTTACTCGCCATATTTAGGAGCATCGTATTCTGTTGTTGAGGCATTAGCGAGATTAGTAGCTGTGGGGGCTAGTTATAAGCAGGCAAGATTAACAAACCAAGAATATTTTGAAAGGTTAAATCAAGATAGTGATCGTTGGGGAAAAGCAACACAGGCATTGCTTGGGTTAGTGGAGGCACAAGTGGCTTTTAAAACACCTTCTATTGGTGGAAAAGATTCAATGAGTGGAACATATAAGGATATTCATGTACCACCAACTCTAATTACTTTTGCGATTACTACAGAAGATGTGAAAAATATCATTTCTAGTGAATTTAAACAAGCGGGTAATTATGTGTATTATGTAAAACATACACCTAATGAAGATTATTCTGTGAATTATGAAATGTGTATGCAAAATTTTGATGCAGTTAAAAATCTAGTGGATACAGGAGTGATTACTTCCGCTTCAAGTGTGAAATTTGGAGGGATTGCAGAGGCAATCGCTAAGATGAGTTTCGGTAATGAAGTTGGTGTGGATATCCAAACAAATGAGGATTTATATGCATTGAGTATTGGTAGTTTAATTGTGGAATCAACGCAAGAAGTAGATGTTGAAAACTTCATCTTGCTAGGACAAACAACACAACAAGAGCTAATAATTAATGGATGTACATATACAATAGAAGAGGCGTTTAAGGCGAATGAAGAACGTTATGCAGATTTATACCCTACGCACGTAGAGAGTGATGAAGGTGTAATTGACACACCTACTTTTGCTTGTGACGAGTTAGTTAAAGCAAAACAAAGTGTAGAAGAAGTTTCCGTATTAATTCCTGTTTTCCCAGGAAATAACTGTGAGTATGATTGTTATAAAGCGTTTGAGAGAGCAGGAGCGAAACCTGAAATTTATGTATTTAACAACTTAGATGTACAAGCTACTAGTGATTCTATTGATACTCTTAGTGAAAAAATAAAACAAGCTAATATATTGATGATCCCAGGAGGATTCTCTAGTGGGGATGAACCTGATGGTAGTGGTAAGTTTATTGCGAATGTGTTAATGAATGCAAAAGTAAATGAAGCAGTACAACATTTATTAGCAAATGATGGATTGATCTTAGGTATTTGTAATGGATTCCAAGCTTTGATTAAGTCAGGGTTATTACCATATGGTGATATTCAAAAGTTAGATGCAGATGCACCTACACTATTTAGAAATGATATTAATCGTCATGTTTCGCATATTTCATCTACAAAGATAACTTCAACAAAGTCTCCTTGGTTGAAAGGGTTTGAAGTGAATGATGTACATCAAATAGCGATGAGTCATGGAGAAGGTAAGTTTGTGGTAAGTGAACAAATGGCTAAACAATTATTTGAAAATGGACAGGTTGCTACACAATATGTAGATGCAAATGGTTGCGCTACAATGGATGGAGAATACAATATTAATGCAAGTACATTAGCGATTGAAGGAATTACAAGTGCTGATGGAAGAATCTTTGGTAAAATGGGACATTCTGAACGTTATGAAGAAGGATTGTTTAAAAATATTGAAGGAAATAAAATGCAAGATATATTCACAAATGGTGTGAATTACTTTAAAAGATAGGAGAAATACAATGAAATTATTATACGAAGGAAAAGCAAAACAAGTTTATGAAACAGAAAATCCAAATGAATACATTATTCATAACAAGGATGATGCAACTGCAGGAAATGGTGAAAAACACGACCAATTTTCTGGTAAAGGGGTATTGAATAATACTATTTCATGTATTATTTTCAATATGTTAGAAGAAGCTGGTATTAAAACGCACTTAATTGAAAAATTAAATGAACGTGATGTACTAGTGAAAAAAGTTAAAATATTTGAACTTGAGGTAATTATTCGCAATATTACGGCTGGATCATTTTGTAGAAGACTAGGAGCAAAAGAAGGAATGGTTTTAGATACTCCTATTTTCGAAATGAGTTATAAAAATGATGATTTTGGTGATCCTTTAATCAATGATGATCATGCTGTTGCATTAGGTTTAGCGACAAGAGAAGAACTTGCGTTTATTAAAGAAAAAACACTGAAAATTAATGAGTTATTACAAGCTTTCTTCTTAAGTATGAATTTAAAACTTGTAGATTTCAAAATTGAGTTTGGGAAAACAGAAGATGGGGAAATATTGTTAGCAGATGAAATTTCTCCAGACTCATGTCGTTTATGGGATGTAAATACAAACCAAAAATATGATAAAGATGTATTTAGACAAGATATTGGTGATTTAATTGAAACATATAAAGCTGTGTTAGCTCGTATGCAAAAATAATTGGTGAACAAAAATGAGTGATAAATATAGAGAAGCAGGAGTGGACTTAGAGGCAGGGTATGAATCGGTACGTCTTATTAAGTCACATGTAGAACGTACTAAAATTAAAGGTGCTAAAGATTCTTTAGGTGCATTTGGTGGTATGTTTGATTTAAGTGCGCTAGGTTTAAAAGAGCCAGTGCTAGTGTCTGGAACAGATGGTGTTGGAACAAAGTTAATGCTTGCATTTGATGTGGATAAACATGATACAATTGGTATTGATGCAGTTGCTATGTGTGTGAATGATGTATTAGTGCAAGGGGCAATGCCTATTTACTTTTTAGATTATTTGGCAGTTGGAAAAAATGAACCGACTAAAATTGAACAATTAGTAAAAGGAATTGCTGATGGATGTGTACAATCAGAATGTGCTTTAATTGGTGGAGAAACGGCAGAGATGCCTGATATGTATAGTGCGAATCACTATGATATTGCTGGTTTCTGTGTTGGGGCTGTTGAGAAAAGTAAATTATTGGATGGACAAAGTATTGCAGCTGGTCAAGTGTTAATTGGTTTGCCTAGTAGTGGATGTCATTCTAATGGGTACTCTTTAATTCGTAAAGTGTTATTGAAGGATGCTAAGTTAGATACAAATGAATACTATGAGCAATTTTCTAAAACATTAGGTGAAGAACTTTTAACACCAACTAAAATTTATGTGAAAGCAATTAAACACTTATTAACGAATGATGTACAAATAAAAGGAATGTCACATATTACTGGTGGTGGTTTTTATGAAAATGTTCCTAGAATGTTGAAAGAAGGAATGGGAGTAACTATTGATGTAAATACATTCCCAAGACCTGCTATCTTTGATTTAATTCAAGAAAAAGGGAATATTGAACAAGCAGAAATGTATAATGTGTTTAATATGGGAATAGGTTTTTTATTAGCTGTAGAACCAGGTGAAGTAGATACAGTGATGTCACTACTTAATGAAATCCAAGAAACTGCGTATGTAGTAGGTGAAGTTACGAGTAGTGGAAGTGTGGATTTAACGTGGTAAATGTAGGGGTTTTCGCGAGTGGGAGTGGTACTAATTTTGAGAAATTAGTTACGACTAGTATGAAGTATGCGAAAATCAAATTATTGATTGTGGATAAAGAAGATGCATATGCAATAAAAAGAGCTGAAAAATTGAATATTCCATACGTGTTTGTAAATCCAAAGGCGTTTGCGACAAAAGCAGAATACGAGATGCAAATTTTAGCGTATTTGCAAAAATATGAAATTGAATTGATTGCATTGGCAGGGTACATGCGAATTATTGCGGATACCTTGCTAAATGCATATCCAAATAAGATTGTGAACATTCATCCAGCGTATTTACCAAACTTTCCTGGGGCACATGGTATTTTGGATGCATTCAATGCGAAAGTGAATACAACTGGAGTGAGTATTCATTATGTGGATGCTGGAATTGATACAGGTAGTATCATTTATCAAGAAGCAATCAAAATAGATCCAACATGGGATTTAGAAACATTAGAAACTCATGTGCATGCATTGGAGTATAAAATTTATGCAAAAACAATAGATGGCGTATGTAAGGAGATAAATGATGAAAAGAGCGTTAATTAGTGTATCAGATAAGAGTGGATTGGTTCCTTTTGTACAAGAGCTTGTTTCACTAGGGTATGAAATCATATCGACAGGTGGAACAAAAAAAGCATTGGAAGATGCTGGGATAAATACCATCTCAATCAGTGAAGTAACAAATTTTCCTGAAATTATGGATGGACGTGTAAAGACATTGCATCCAAATGTGCATGGAGCATTACTTTGTGTTAGAGATAATGAAGATCATGTGAAACAAGTGAAGGAGCTAGGGATTGATTATATAGATTTAGTAGCAGTAAACTTGTATCCTTTTAAACAAACATTATTGAAAGATGGAGTTAGTCATGAAGAAATTATCGAAAATATAGATATAGGTGGACCTTCTATGTTAAGAAGTGCTTCAAAAAACTATGCAAGTATTCCTGTACTAGTAGATCCAAGTGATTATGAAGTCGTTATTGAAGAGTTGAAAAATGGAGAAACAACATTGGCTACACGTACGCGTTTAGCTGCAAAGGTGTTTAGACATACTGCTAGTTATGATGCGATTATTGCTCAATATTTGAGTGAAAAAGTAGGTGAAGTATATCCAGAATCATTTACATTAACATATGAAAAAGTACAAGATTTGAGATATGGAGAAAATCCACATCAGAGTGCTGCTTTTTATAAGGCATATAATCCAAAATATAGTATTGCGAATGCAAAGCAATTACATGGAAAAGAATTGTCTTACAATAATATTCAAGATGCGAATGCGTGTATTGAAGTATTGAAAGATTTCGAAGAACCATGTTGTGTAGGAATGAAGCACATGAATCCATGTGGAGTAGGGATTGGAGCAAGTGCAGAAGAAGCTTGGGATAAAGCATATGAGGCTGATTCAACTTCAATTTTTGGAGGGATTGTTTCTTTCAATCGTGAAGTAGATGTAAATACTGCAACGAAGTTATCTGCTATTTTCTTAGAAATTATTATTGCACCTTCTTTTAACGAGGAAGCATTTAATATTTTGAGTCAAAAGAAAAACATTCGTCTATTGCAACTAGACACTTCATTAGAAGTGAATAATAAATTACGTGTTACGAATGTAAATGATGGTTTATTAGTACAAGAAATGGATGTAAAAGAGATGGATGTAGACAGTTTTGAATGTGTGACGAATAAAAAACCAAGTGCAGAAGAAATGGAACAGTTATTGATGGCTTGGAAAATTGTGAAGCATGTAAAATCCAACGCGATTGTCTTAGTTAAGGATAACATGAGTGTTGGGGTTGGTGCTGGTCAAATGAATCGTGTAGGTGCTGCTAAGATTGCGATTGAACAAGCACAGGAGAATGGTAAGTGTGCTGGTAGTGTTATGGGGAGTGATGCATTTTTCCCGATGCCAGATACAGTAGAGGCAGCCATTCAAGCAGGTGTGAGTGCAATTATTCAACCTGGTGGATCAATCAAAGACCAATTGTCGATTGATGTTTGTAATGAACATGGAATCGCTATGATTTTCACAAAAACAAGACATTTTAAACATTAATCGCGTAGGAGGGTTAAACATGAGTGGATTTTTTGCAGTTGCAACGAAAGAAAGTTGCGTGTTAGATTTATTTTTTGGGACAGATTATCACTCTCACTTGGGAACAAGGAGAGCAGGTATGGCAACGTATAGTAAGGGTGAAGGATTTTCTAGATCCATTCATGATATTACGAATACACCGTTTCGTACAAAGTTTGATAAAGAATTGGATGAGTTTAAAGGTAATTTAGGAATTGGATGTATTTCTGATAATGAAGCACAACCTTTATTGATGCGATCTAGAAATGGATCCTTTGCAATCTCTACAGTGGGATGTGTAAGTAATTTAGATGTATTATTGGATGAGTGCTTTGCACAAGGTATGACACAATTCATGGAAACAACGATTGGAGAAATCAACCATAATGAAGTTGTGGCAGCTCTAATCAATCAGAAGGACACGATTGTAGAAGGTTTAGCATATGTCCAAGAAAAAGTAGAAGGAAGTATGAGTGTATTGGTGCTAACTCCAGAAGGAGTCTATTGTGCACGCGATAAGATGGGAAGAACACCGATTGTTATTGGTGAAAAAAGTGATGGATTTTGTGCTACTTTTGAAAGTAGTGCATTCTTAAACCTTGGTTATACACACTATCGTGATTTAGGTCCAAGTGAAATTGTACTGATGACACCAAAAGGAATTGAAGTAAAACAGGCTCCTAGTGAAAAGATGAAGATTTGTTCATTCTTATGGGTATATTATGGTTATCCAACTTCAACGTATGAGGGTATTAATGTAGAAGTAATGCGTAATCGTTGTGGAGAAATATTAGCTTCTCGTGACACGATTGATACGATTGATAGTGTGGCTGGAGTTCCAGATTCAGGGATTGCACATGCTGTTGGGTATTCAAACATAAGAAAAATACCATTTGCTAGACCGTTCATTAAGTATACACCTACTTGGCCTAGATCGTTTATGCCAACGAATCAAAGTCAACGTAATGTAATTGCTAAAATGAAATTAATTCCAGTTAAGGAATTAATTAAAGACAAGAGTTTATTATTAATTGATGACTCTATTGTACGTGGGACGCAGTTAGGAGAAACAACAGATTTCCTATACGAAAGTGGAGCTAAAGAGGTGCATGTACGTCCAGCTTGCCCACCAATCATGTTTGGTTGTAAATATTTGAACTTCTCTAGATCAAGTTCAGAAATGGACTTAATTACTCGTAGAGTAATTCAAAAACTAGAAGGTGATAATGTTTCTGAGGCAGTGTTGAAGGAATATGCAAATCCAGATAGTGAAAAATATGAAGCAATGTGTGAAGAAATTCGTAAACGTTCAAAATTTACATCTCTAAGATATCATAGATTGGATGATATGATTGAATCGATTGGATTAGAAAAATGTAAGTTATGTACATATTGTTGGGATGGAGAGGAGTAAAAACTCCTCTTTTTTGTTATTAAAAATATAATGTATGTTTTCTTTTGCATAATAGTAGAATGCTTACATAGTATCTACTGAAAAGCATAAAGATTTGGCGAAAGATAATAAAAAGTACGAATACATCTTACTTAAAGAAGTGTTCGTACTTTTGAGTGACTAATATTTTTTTAAATTACGTATTTCTTCACTTGTATAAAAAGCATATGCTAGTTGTATACTCATAAAGACCCAAATGATTGGCTCGCACAATATAACTCCCATATAGCCTAAGTGAGGTATAAACAATACTACAAATATTACTTTACCAATTAGTTCAATAATGCTAGAAAATAGTGGTATTACCTTTTTTCCCAATCCTTGAAGGGCAGAGCGTAGACATATTAAATATGCAACTACAACATAAAATGGAGCATTGATTTGTATGTAAGAATTCGCTGTGGAGATGACTTGTACATTGTCACTTCCAGAGAATAAAGTGATGATAGTTTCACTACAAAAGAATAATACAATACATAATAATGCACAATATACAATAACTATGCGCAAGCTAGCATTTATTCCTTCTTTGATACGATCGTACTTTAATGCTCCACGATTTTGTGATACGAATGTAGGGATGGCATTGACTAGTGTCGAAATTGGCATGATGAGAATACTCTGTAGACGTCTAGCTATTGTATGTGCGGCGATAATGCTTGTTCCAAAGCCATTGATTGCGCTTTGTAAAGTGATGGTACCCACGGATACAATCGAGTTCATAAGTGCCATTGAAGTTCCTTGTGCAATTAATTCTTTATACATATCTTTTTGTATTGTGAAGTTTAGTTTGTTTGGAATTAGTCTACTATGCTTTTTAGAAATATACAATAATGATATGAGTAGAGCACTCAGTTGTGCTATCACTGTTGCAATAGCTGCACCTTGTATACCCATATGTAGGGTTACAATGAAGAGTAAGTCCAATACTACGTTCACAATGCTAGAGAATAATAAGATGAATAAAGGTGTTTTTGAATCACCAACAGCTCGAAGAATCGCAGAGACTAAATTATAGAAGGCACTAATAATTAGGGTGTTACATATGACATGAATATAAGATAAAGAAGAGTATAAAATTTCTTCTGGGGTGTTTAATAGTATTAAAATATCTTTAATTAGAAAAGATAAGAGTAAGCTTAAAAAAAGGGCAACACATGCGGTAATAATGAAAGAAGATGCGATTGTTGATTTTACTTGTTGTAAGTCTTTTTTACCAACATAATGAGAAACAACGATGGATAATCCCACTGCAAATCCACTACAAAGACCGATGGATAAATCAAAAATAGAAGTTGTTGCACCCATTGCAGCTAAGGCAGAATCTCCTAGGTAGTGAGATACAATAAGGGTATCAATTGTGTTATATAAAGTTTGAAATAATAGTGAAAAAAAGATGGGGGTAGAAAATCGTAACAATAACTTTGTTATGTTTCCTTGTGTTAAGTCAATTGTTTTCATAGGAAAGCCTCCAAAGTAGTATTATAGTGTAAAGTTATAGGTTCGTAAATAATATACATGAAATTAATAAAAAAACATGTTAGACATGTTTATAAATGGATGGATAATAAATGTGATAGTAGGCTAGTTAACCCTAGGCTGTATATAGCAATGGAGAAGGGTTTAGCAAGTAATATTATCAAGGCATATTCTTTCCATGTCATAGCAGTAGTGCCAATAATATAACAAAGCAAATCATCGGGTGCACCCGGAAGGAAGACAGCAAGAGCGAATAATTTCTTATATCCTGTTTTAGTATCTACCCAATGAAAGTATTTATCGGCTAATTTTCTAGAAAATAATTTATATACGACATTACGTCCATAACGTTTCGCAATCCCAAAGGCAATAAAAGAACCTATCACAATGCCTATGTAATTGTAAATAAAGCCGAAGATAGGACCAAACAGTACAACCCCAGCAACGAGTCCAACACCTCCTGGAAGTATAGGGAATAGGATTTGTAGGATTTGTAAGATAATGAATGCTATGAATGAGAAAGCACCAAAACGATTTAGCAGTGCACGAAGTTCTTCTATGTTAGTGAAATAGCCTGCTTGATATCCATAAATGGACAAAATTAATAATGCAACAACAAGTAAAACAAGTAACGCATTTATAATACGCATTTGTTTTTTGTCCTGATCAGAAGGCTCAATACTGTTTTCTATGTAGGTTTGTGTTTCGGGTGTTGCGTTTTTCATGTTCATACCTCATCAATTATTTTATTGTATCACAACACTTACCTTAGTAAAATAATTTGAATATATACTTTAGCTTTCGTACATCTATATATTATTATGCAAGGAAAATAAAACATGTTATAATGTTTTAGCGATAAGAGAGGTAACTTATGAAAGATCAAATAATAAAGTGTCTAGCAAGAGATGGGCGTGTACGTATTTATATTTGTGATACGACAAATCTTGTACAAGAAGCAAAAGAGCGTCATGATTTGTGGCCTACAGCGAGTGCAGCATTAGGACGTACTTTAAGTGTAGCTGTCATGATGGGAGCAAATTTAAAAAGCGAAAAGGAAAAACTAACGATTACTGTGAATGGTGGTGGACCAATTGGTACAATCATGGTTGATGCATATAGCAATGGACAAGTGCGTGGATTTGTCGGTGAGCCGCATGTTCACTATCAATATAATGATACGAATAAACTAGCGGTTGGAGTAGCTGTAGGAAAAGAAGGATATTTGGAAGTGCGTAAAAGCATGAGTTTAAAGGAAGATTTTAATGGAAGAGTAGCTTTGCAAAGTGGAGAAATTGGTGATGATTTTGCCTATTATTTTGCACTCAGTGAGCAAACGCCTTCAATTGTATCAGTGGGTGTGTTAGTAGAGAGTGATAATTCCATTATTCATAGTGGGGGCTTATTGATTCAAATGATGCCAGATGCAACTGAAGAAGATATTGTAGCAACAGAAGAGATTGTGCAACAACTAAAGCCGATGACAACTTTGATGCAAGAGGGAAAAACGCTAGAGGATATTTTACACAGTCTATATGAAGATGTGAAAATATTAGAGCGAGTGCCATGTTCTTTTGCATGTGGGTGTAGTGAAGAAAAGATGCGTGCAGCAATTTCTACACTTGCAGACACAGAGATACAAGCGATGATTGAGGAAGATAAGGGTTGTGATATTCATTGTCAATTTTGTTCGAATGCATATCACTTTGATGAAGGTGCGCTTGAAAAAATAATCGAGGATAAGCATGCCAATGTGGAAAATTAGGGATATTGAAATAGCGAATCAGGTCGTTGTAGCTCCAATGGCGGGTATTTCAAATGCAGCTTTTCGCTCGATTTGCAAAGCGTTTAACGCAGGGTTGTTATGTGCAGAAATGGTTAGTGATAAGGCTATCTATTACAAAAATGAGCGTACATTAAAGATGATTGAAGTATTAGAAAATGAACATCCAATGTCCTTACAAATTTTTGGTTATGACATTGATACAATGGTTCATGCTGCAAAGGTCTTGGACACTAATAGTGATTGTGACATTATTGATATTAATATGGGATGTCCGGTAACGAAAGTAATTAAGGCGAAAGCTGGTAGTTATTTAATGCAAGAAGAAGAGCATGCTGTTGCCATTGTAAAGGCAGTGGTAAAGGCAGTGCAAAAGCCAGTTACTGTAAAAATACGAGCAGGTTGGGATGCACAACACATCAATGCTGTTTCATTAGCGAAAAAGCTAGAGGCTGCAGGAGCTAGCGCAATTGCAGTGCATGGTAGAACGCGTGCGCAAATGTATGAAGGAAAAGCAGATTGGGATATCATTCGTCAGGTAAAACAAGCTGTGTCTATACCAGTCATCGGAAATGGAGACATTAAAAGTGTAGAAGATATGCAGGCCATGTTGAAACAAACGGGATGTGATGCAATTATGATTGGTAGAGGTGTATTAGGAAATCCTTTTTTATTGAAGGAATGTGTAGATGCTTTAGCAAATAGTGAAAATAAAAAAGAAATCTCATATCAAGAAAAATTTGCTTTAATCAAACAACATGCTCAGAATTTAATTTCTTTAAAAGGAGAAAGTATAGCTATGAAGGAGATGCGTGGACACGCAACTTGGTATATCAAAGGGATGCCTTCTTCACATTTGATAAAAGATCAATTCGCAAAAATGCATACGTATGAAGAAATGCTAAAAATTATTGCTGCGTATGAACAACAAATAGAACAATATATTGAAAAAAAAATGCCTGCTGCTTAGCTGGGCATTTTTAACGTTGTAGATGTAACATGAATGCACTACCATGTCCTTTGACACTTTGTACTTCAATGTGTCCACCATGTAAATCAATGATGCGTTTTACAAGGGATAGACCAAGCCCACTTCCTTCTTTCGAGCGAGAATTGTCACCCTGGTAAAATTTTTCAAATAATCGCTCCATGCTTTCTTGTTCAATCCCACAACCATTATCTTGAATCAATATGTTAATCGTTTGAGAGAGACTGATTTGTATTTTGATACACCCATTAGGGAATGAAAATTTAATGGCATTCGCAATAAGGTTTTGCCATACATGAAACATTAATGATTTATTTGCGAAAATCCATATTTCATTTAATTCTAATTGTAAATCTATGTTTTTTGCACTCCATTGTGCTTCTAGACTAAGAAGAACTTCTCTAATTTGTTCATCCAAACTATAAAGTTCACGATTTAAGTTGATTTCTTGGTTTTCTAACTTTGATAATAATAAGATATTGTTGGAAAGCGTAGATAGCCTATTCGTACTTTGAATGATTTTTTTTATGTATAATGTTTGTGTTGATTTATCTATATTTTCATTTTGTAGTAAAGTTGCATAGCCTTCAATTGCATTTATTGGGGTTTTGAATTCATGGGATACATTTTCAATAAAATCGTTACGCAATAATTCAGTCGATGACAGTTCTTGTGCCATTGTATTGAAGTTTTGTGCCATGACACGTAATTCTTCAACTCGAATTTCATCATCAATACGAATATTATAATTACCACTTGTAATCTCTTTTGTGGCGTCACTAATTTTAATAATAATTCGATTCGTTTTTCTAAGCAGCATTGCAGATATAATAGTTCCCATAGTAATACTAGTTAGCGCTAGAATTGTAGTTCCAACAATACGGTTGTATCCAAAATTAAAGTGATTGGTTAATATAGTACGTAACACTTCTACGAAGATTGCAGTAATAAATAATGAGATGAAAATAACAAGCGCACAAGATACAACAATTTGTATATGACGAATTTTTTCTACAATTTTTTTAATCATTGATAGTCACCTTATATCCTAACCCGCGAACCGTAACAATTTGAAAGTCTTTATTGGTTTTAAATTTATCGCGTAAGCGACTGATGTGTACATCTAATGTGTGTGCATCGGAATCCGTGTCAATGCCCCAAACCGCATCCATTAATTGTTTTCTAGTGAAAATACGATTTGGTTCACTAACTAATTTAAACAATAAGTAAAACTCTTTTTGTACAAGAGCTATGGAGGTATTGTGGTATTGCACACTTAGAGTGTCTTTGTGGAATTCAGTATTTAAGAATTTCACTTTCGATTGTGATTGAATTTGACTTCGACGTAGTAAAGCTTGCACACGCCATACTAGCTCATTTATATCAATCGGTTTTACCATATAATCGTCACTTCCAGATTGAAACCCAATTTTTTTATCAAATGAAGTATCTCTTGCGCTGACAATTAAAATAGGCATTTCATATTTAGAAAAACGCAAATTTTGTATAAATTCAAATCCATTCATATGTGGCATTTGAATGTCTGTAACAATTAAATGTATCTCGTTTTCCTCTAAGATATCGAATGCCTCTAATCCATTATATGCAGCAAATAAAGTGTATCCTTCATTGCTCAACACACTACAAAACAACTCGCATAAATCGCGGTCATCTTCAACCACTAAGATATTTATCATAAAATCACCTCTATGCTTTTTATAACACGAAAAGATAAAAAAAAGCAATCTTAAATTAAATTTGAGGAACAGTTGAGATTGAGTTGAGATAGTGCGACTAAGATATTCGTGTATAGAAAAGGAGATCACATATGTTACAAATATTTGATATTGAAAAAGAATATAGAACTGGGGAACTAGTTCAAAAGGCGTTAAATGGTGTAAGTGTAAATTTTAGAGAAAATGAGTTTGTTTCCATTTTAGGACCAAGTGGTTCAGGGAAAACAACATTATTAAATATCATTGGTGGGTTAGATAGTTACGATAAAGGGGATTTAGTAATTGAGGGGATCTCTACGAAAAACTATAAAGATCGTGATTGGGATACGTATCGTAATCATACGATTGGGTTTGTATTCCAAAGCTATAACTTGATTCCACACCAAACATTGTTGTCAAATGTAGAGTTGGCTTTAACAATCGCAGGAATTAGTAAGGCAGAACGTAAAGCTAGAGCTAAAGAAGCATTAGAGAAGGTGGGTTTAGGAGAGCATGTCCATAAACGTCCAAATCAATTGTCAGGAGGACAGATGCAACGTGTGGCAATTGCCAGAGCGTTAGTAAATAATCCACATATTTTATTAGCGGATGAACCAACAGGTGCATTAGATAGTGAAACAAGTGTGCAAATTATGGAGTTGTTGAAAGAAGTTGCAAATGAACGATTGGTTGTTATGGTTACGCACAACCCAGAATTAGCGGAAGAGTATTCTTCTCGTATTATTAAAGTTAGAGATGGGAAAATTGTTGGTGATTCCAATCCGTTTGTACCAGTGAAGACAAGTGGCGCACAAACTAGAAAAGAGAAACCAAATAAAGCAAAAATGTCAATGAAGACTTCTTTGTCTTTAAGTTTCAATAATTTAAAAACAAAGAAGAAAAGAACTTTTTTAACTTCATTTGCAGGATCTATTGGAATTATTGGTATTGCGTTGATATTATCTTTATCAAATGGAGTAAACACATACATTACAAACTTACAAAGAGATACGATGACTGCTTACCCAGTAAGTGTTACTTCTGAAACGATGAATATGGAAAATATTATGGGGGCGATGGAAACAGAAGGTAAGGAGGATCAAGACGATGCTGTATATTCAAGTGTTGCACAATTGACGGCGACTCAAAATATGACAGTAGAAAACAACCTTACTGAATTTAAAAAGTATGTGGATGATCCAAATGGGGAATTACAAAACCATGTGGGTGATACGGGTGTAGTATATTCTTATAATGTGAATTTCAATGTATTCTCTTATGATAAAGATGGAAAAGTGGTAAATTCAAATGCTGATGCATCTGAATTACTTGGTGGTAGTGCTGTTACACAAGTTAATCCATTTGAGTCAATGATGAGTAGTTCAGGAAATTCACAAGGAGCTTCTAATTTTTCAGAAATGGCAAAAGGTAAAGATGATGTAGTAGGAGATATTGTGAAGGACAACTATGAAGTTGTTTATGGAAAGTGGCCAACAAGTTATGATGAAGTGATTTTAGTGTTGGATTCAAACAATGAGGTAAGTGTTGAGGTTTTATATCAACTAGGGCTTATGAGTGCAGACGAATACAAAGAAGTGGCGCAAAAAGTGGATGCAGATGAAGAAATTGAACCAACAAAGCTAGATTATGAAGAAATTATAAATCATGAGTTTAAAATGGTTTTAGCAAGTGATCGTTACAAAAAAAATGCGGATGGAACATTCACGTATGTAGAAGATAGTGAGTATACTTCTACAGCAAGTTTGCTAGATGATGCAACGACTTTAAAAGTGGTTGGAATTGTTTCCGCGAATGAAGGGGCAACCGTAACACCGTTGAGTACGCATATTGGATATACATCATTACTAACGGATTATGTAATTGAGCAAACCGATGCAAGTGAAGTAGTGCAAGCGCAAGTTGCAAATCCTGAAGTAAATATTATGACAAATACAAAATTTACTGCCGCTGATGATGCGCAAAAAGTAGTAGATACAAAAGCGTATTTATTAGGTTTAGGTGTTAGTGAAAAAGCAAACTTCTATGCAATGATGATGTATAGTTCAGGTGCGACTGCAGGCGCAGGCGCAATGGCTATGGATGAGGTTAGTATGGCTGCTATGTTGGATCAGTGGGTAAATACACAGGCAGACGATGCAACGCTTATTTCATATTATGATGAAAATTTATCGGGAAATACGTATGATGAAAATATGTTGATGTTTGGAAAAGTGAGTTATGATTCACCTACTTCTATTAATATTTATGCGGATACATTTGAGGATAAGGATGCAATTACTGCTTTAATTGAAGAATATAATGAAGAAGTAAGTGAAGAAAATCAAATCACATATACGGATATGGTGGCAATGATGACTTCATCGATTACAACAATGATTGATGTAGTTTCGTATGTGTTAATAGCATTCGTAGGAGTATCGTTAATCGTTTCTAGTATTATGATTGGTATTATTACGCATATTTCAGTAATGGAAAGAACAAAAGAAATTGGAGTTTTACGTGCACTTGGAGCATCGAAGAAAAACATTTCACAAGTATTTAATGCAGAAACATTAATTATTGGATTGTGTTCGGGTATTCTAGGTGTTGGTGTTACAATGTTGTTGAATATTCCAATTACAGCAGTACTACAAAATATTTTACAAAATGATACATTAGTTGTAGGTATACCTGTAATTAGTGCAGTTGTATTAATATTAATTAGTGTTGGAATCACTGTATTAGCAGGTTTATCGCCAGCGAAAGCAGCGGCAAAAAAAGATCCCGTATTGGCTTTAAGAACAGAATAATGATAAAAAAATGCAGATATCTGCATTTTTTTTCGTTAAATTGAAAAGTTATGTATGATTGTCATTCAATTTATGACATAATCATGGTGGGAAAAGGAGAGAGTATGAAGAAGATATTTAAAAAAGAGTATTTGTTTTTACGAGTGGCTATCGGTTTTATCGTAGGAATCATTTTGGGGATGCTACTTCCAGAGTTTAGTATTGCGACGAAGGTTGTAGGTGATATTTATTTGAATTTAATCAAATTAATGATTATACCAATTGTGAGTGTGGCAGTCTTTTGTGGGATTGCGAATATTAGTGATGGAACATTATTGAAAAAAATAGGGTTTCGCACAGTTTTGATATATGTAGTTTTATTTGTAGTGTCTGCTGTAATTTCATTGACATTAGCATGGATCATTCGTCCTGGTTTAAATACGGTGTTTGAAAATGCGCCAAGCTATGCTGGAGAGTTTACTACACCAACGGTGGAAAGTTTCTTGTTGAATATATTTCCAACAAACATTATATCTGCAGCAGCAGAAGGTAGTACTTTGCCAGTGATTATTTTTATGATTATATTTGCGATTGCGGTTTTATCAATCAAAGAAAAGGGAAAACCAGTTATTGAGTTTGTCAATTCTTTATCGGAGGCATTCTTCAAAATGCTTGGGTATTTTATGGAGTTATCACCAATTGGAGTATTATCGCTGATGGCGTTTTCCATTGCACAATACGGTGCAGGTATTTTTGGCGCTTTAGCAAAATATATATTAACTTGTTGGTTAGCATGTTTTGTTGTATACCTAGTTGTTATGGTTCTTCCTGTATGGTTGTATACAGGGGTAAAGCCACTTACCTTTATGAAACATAGCTTTAAAGTTGCTTTAGTAACATTAGCGACTACTAGTTCAGCAGCAGCGTTGCCAACAACAATCTCAGTAAGTGTTGATGATTTAAAAGCACCAAAAGGGATTTCACAGTTTACATTGCCTTTGGGGTGTACGATTAATATGTGTGGTGGAGCTGTTTCATTTTGTTGTTTAGCAGTGTTTGTATCTGATTTTTATGGTTTGAATATGGAGTTATCTACAATCATCTTTTTAATTGGTGTAGCTACTTTGTTGAATATGGCAGCACCGGGAATTCCAGGTGGTGGAATTGTATTGGGGGCCTCATTTTTATCGATTGTTGGCTTACCATTCGACCTAATGGGTCCAATTAGTGGTTTTTATAGATTATTAGATATGGCATTTACAACGATTAACGTACAAGGAGATTTGGCTGCGAATTTACTAGTTGCGAAAAGTATTGGTGAATATGACGGGTCTTCTGTATAATGAGTAAGATTAAAATTGGATACCAAGGAATGTTGGGAAGTAATTCTTATGTTGCAGCACAACAATTAGCGCATTTGCATGGATTTATGGATGTGCAATATATAGCTTTGGTACAATCACAAAAAGTAGTTGATGCATTGTTGAAAAAAGAAGTAGATTATGGAGTACTAGCAATAAAAAATACGTTAGGAGGAGAAGTAATCGAGACAAAAAATGCGTTAGCAGGTATTACCTATACCTGTTTACAACAAACAACTTTACAAATTCAACATCATTTGTATAGTATAGATGAAAGTAGTGATATACAGGTTGTAGCATCGCATGTGCAGGCATTATTGCAGTGTAAAAATGCATTGCAAACACAATATCCAGATGCACAATGGCAAGAGTTAGAGGATACTGCTATTGGAGCTAAATATATATCTGAACATGTGTTAGATAAGCACTGTGGTGTGTTGTGTAGGCATGAAGCAGGACAAATGTATGGGCTTGTTTTACGTGAAGAATGTATGCAGGATGATGAAAACAATTTTACTGATTTCATTTTAATACAATAAAAGTATATTCGATAATGCATGGTAAAAATCTACTGCTATAAAGAGCGGTAGATTTTTTTGTATTTATTCATATTCATTGAATTGGTAAACGTTTACAAAGAAATAAAAGTTTGTTAAAATATTAACAAGTAGACATATGAGGAGAAGAACATGAAAGTTAAGGTTTGTATTGGAAGCTCGTGTCATTTGAAGGGGTCTAAAGATGTGGTTGATGCACTTCAAGATTTAATTAAAAAACACGATTTACAGAATAAAATTAGATTGTCAGGTGCTTTTTGCATGGCAAATTGTCAAGAAGGTGTATGTGTTAGCGTGAATGATATTATACATTCAGTTAAGCCAGGTCAAGAAGAGTTGTTTTTTCAAAAAGAAATACTTCAAAAAGTATAATAGAGGGAATCGTGTATGACTAAGTATCTTAAATTAAAAAAATCGAATTGTAAGAATTGTTATAAGTGCATACGTTGTTGTCCAGTTAAATCGATACGATTTTCAGGTGGGCAAGCCAAGATAATAGATAAAGAGTGTATTTTGTGTGGACAATGTTTCGTGAATTGCCCGCAAAATGCAAAGGAAATTGAAAGTAGTATTGAGGCAAGTAAGGTGCATATTCATTCGGGTATGCCAGTTATTGCATCGATTGCTCCTGCGTTTATCGCCAATTATGATGGAGTTGGAATAGAAGTGCTTGATGGTATTTTGAAAAAACTTGGTTTTCATCATGTAGAAGAAACTGCGATTGGTGCCACAATGGTTAAGAGTTTATATGAAAAGATGATTGTGGAGGATAAAAAAGATGTGCTTATTACCTCTTCCTGTCATTCTGTGAATTTGTTAGTCCAAAAATATTATCCGGATTTGTTATCGTATTTAGCTGATGTGGTATCTCCTATGCAGGCACACGCTTTGGATATTAAGAAAAGATATCCGAACGCTAAGGTTATTTTTATTGGTCCTTGTGTAGCAAAAAAGGATGAAGCGGGTTATTACGAAGGGATTGTTGATGAAGTTTTAACGTTTGAGGAGCTGAGTCAATGGGTTCATCAAGAGGGAATGGAAATAATGAAGGAAGGAATAAGGGAAGAGAATGAATCTAGTTTAGCTAGATTTTTTCCAACTGCTGGGGGGATTTTAAAGACGATTACGAATAGAGATCCTAATTACGCATATTTCGCAGTTGACGGTATTGAAAGTTGTATGAAAGTATTGGATGAAATACGCGAAGGAACAGTACGAAAATGTTTAATTGAGATGTCTGCTTGTGTAGGAAGTTGCATAGGTGGTCCGGTTATGGAAAAAAATAGGAAAAATTCTATTGCTGATAATTTGCTTATCAAGGAATATGCTGGTGAAAAAGACTTTGAGGTATCTTGTTTATCTGAAAAGCAACTACAAAAACAATTTGCTCCAATTAGATGTAATAATGTAGCCCCATCAAATGAAGATATCGAAAAAATATTAAAGCAAATTGGGAAAGAAACGAAGAGTGATGAGCTGAATTGTGGATCATGTGGTTATAGCTCGTGTAGAGAAAAGGCACAAGCTGTGTACCATGCAAAAGCTGACTTAACAATGTGTTTGCCTTTTTTAAGTGAAAAAGCAGAAACATTTTCTGAATTAATAGTTAACAATTCACCCAATGCTATTATTGTCTTAAATGATAATTTGGAGGTTCAAAGGGCAAATCAGTCTTCTGTAAAATTACTAAATTTACGATCTCAACAAGATATTTTAGGTGAACATATTATCAAAGTTCTAGATCCAAATGATTTTATAAGTGTTCTTCAAAGTGGAATTGCTATAAAAGACAAAGAAGTATATTTGCCTGAGTATAACAAATATGTTCACCAAACTATTATTTTTGATAAACATTATAAGATGCTTGTTTGTATTATGCGAGATGTCACAGAAAAAGAAGAGGAAAGAGCGAAAAAGGAAGCGATGATTAAAAAAACAGTAGAAACAACGGATAAAGTGATAGAAAAACAAATGCGTGTTGTCCATGAAATCGCCTCTTTGTTAGGAGAGACTGCAGCAGAGACAAAAATTGCATTAACAAAGCTAAAGGGGTCGATTGAAGATGATTAATTTATGTCCAGATATTGGTTTCAGCAGCTTAAATAAATATGGTGAGGAGTTGTGCGGTGATCAAGTTTGTGTAGTTGAAAGTGCAGATGGATCTACTACTGTTGTTTTAGCTGATGGACTTGGAAGTGGGGTGAAAGCAAATATACTATCTACTTTGACTGCGAAGATTATATCGACAATGATTTCAGAGGGGTTAAGTATCATTGATTGTGTCGAGACAATTGCAGATACACTTCCAGTGTGTGCTACTAGAGGAGTAGCATATTCCACGTTTACCATAGTGAGAATACTTAGTGCAAATAAAGTTGCAGAAATTATTCAATATGATAATCCGAAGGTTATTTTGTTTAGGGATGCAAAAAATTATGAATTTAATTATAGTGAAACGATTATAAATGGTAAAAAGATTTCAATGTCCAGTATAGAATTACAGGAAAATGATACATTTTTTTTGATGAGTGATGGTTGTATTCATGCAGGTGTAGGGAAGGTATTAAATTTTGGTTGGGAAAGGTCAAATATTATTGAATACTTAGAGCCAATTTGTAATGTGGGGTTTGCTGCTAAGACGTTGAACACTGTGCTTTTAAATGAATGTTATTCCCTGTATGGAGGGAAACCGGGCGATGACACAACAGCTTGTACGATTAAGATGAGAAAGAGGGTTCCGATGAATTTAATCATTGGACCACCATCTAATCGAAATGATGCGGATAGAATGATGTCTTTGTTTTTTTCTAAAGAGGGAAAACATATTATTTGTGGTGGAACAACAGCAAGCATAGCTGCGAAATTTTTAAATAAAGAGCTTATTCCATCACTTAACTTTACTTGTTCAGATGTGCCACCTACAGCAGAAATTGAGGGTGTGGATTTGGTTACTGAAGGTGTTATAACAATCAATAAAGTGTTGATGTATGCAATAGATTATGCAAAAGATAATCTCTATTATTCACAGTGGAGTGTAAGTAAAGATGGGGCTTCCGCCATTGCTAGACTACTGTTTGAAGAGGCAACAGATATTCATTTTTATGTGGGAAAGGCAATTAATCCAGCACATCAAAATCCTGATTTGCCGATTAATTTTAATATAAAAATGCAACTTATTGATGAGTTGGCAAACTGTTTAAATACGATAGGTAAAAATATTAAAGTGAGCTATTTTTAGAAGGGGGATAATGGATATGAAAACATTCGACACGAAGGTACAGTATATAAAGTATAAAGTTTTAAGGGAAGTGTCTAGACATGCTTGGAACAATACTCTTCAGGAAAATATTACAGATATTCCCAAACAAATTGTAACGGGTAAAGAATCTACTGTTCGCTGTTGTGTATATAAAGAAAGAGCGATTTTAGCGGAACGCGTCAAATTAGCGATGGGAGGGGACAAATTCAATCCAAATGTTATTGAGGTGATTGATATTGCTTGTGATGAATGTCCTGTTTCAGGGTTTAGTGTAACGTCTTCTTGTAGAGGATGTCTTTCACATAGGTGTAAAGAAGCGTGTCGATTTAATGCAATTTCTTTTGATGAAAATTATGTCGCCCAAATTGATGAAGAAAAATGTAGAGATTGTGGTGCGTGCGCAAAAGTATGTCCATATCATGCTATCATCAGTCGAAAAAGACCATGTGAAAGTGCTTGTAAAACAAAAGCTATACAAAAGGCGAAAGATAATAGTGCAGAAATTATCAATGAAAAATGTATTGCTTGTGGTGCCTGTGTATATCAATGTCCATTCGGATCTATTGCGGATAAATCGTTCATATTGAATGTTATAGATATTATCAAAAATGCTAAGGGGAATAGAAAATATAAAGTATATGCGGTAGTAGCGCCTTCCATTTCTAGTCAATTTTTACATGCTAATCTTGGTCAAGTGATTAGTGGAATGAAAGAGTTGGGATTTCATACTATTGTAGAAGCAGCACTTGGCGCCGACGCTGTAGCATTGGAGGAATCTAGAGAACTTATAGAAAAAAAGTTTTTAACGAGTTCTTGTTGTCCGGCATTTGTGATGTACATTGAACAAAACTTCCCAGACTTTGTGCAACATATTTCACATAACTTGTCGCCTATGGCAAGGATATCGAAATATATCAAAGAGACAGATCCAACAGCAAAGGTTGTTTTTATAGGGCCATGTACAGCTAAGAAAATGGAATTTCAGTCGAAAAATGTTTCCGCTTATGTTGATAGTGTTTTAACATTTGAAGAATTGCAAGCACTATTTGATAGTCGTGATTTAAATTTAGAGAAACTACCTGTCGATGTACTAGATAATGCTTCCTATTTTGGTCGTATTTTTGCTAGAAGTGGGGGGTTATCCGATGCAGTTGCACAAGCAATAAAAGAACAAGCCTTAGTATTCGATCTAAAAGCAGAAAAATGTGATGGAATAGAAGCTTGTAAGGTAGCGATATTAAAATCTTCTAAAAATTTAATTGACGCAAATTTTATTGAAGGAATGGCCTGTGTTGGAGGTTGCATTGGAGGTGCGGGTTGTTTGACACACGGTCCAAAAGATAAAACTGCAGTGGATGAATATGGTAAACTAGCATTTGAAAAAACTCTATTAGAAGCAGTCAAGTTGATGGATATATAGTGTGTAAAAAACATATATCATCGGAATACAATAAAAGTGTAGCAATTTGCTACACTTTTTCTTCGTCTAAATATTTAATATTAATTAAAAATTGTTTTATACGTTTCATTGCGACACGGATTTCATCAATGCTATATGCGTAAGAAACTCGAATAAACCCCTCACCAGCATCCCCAAATGCTGTTCCAGGTACACAAGCTACTTTTTGGTCTTCTAATAAGCGCTCACAAAATTGTTCGCTACTCATATTTGTGCTTGATATATCGGGGAAAATATAAAACGCCCCTTTTGGTATGTGTGTCTTGATGTTTAAATCATTAAATGCTTTAGTAATGAAATTGCGTCTTGCTAAATATTGAATACGCATTTCTTCTACTGCATTAGAACCAAATTTTAAGGCTTCAATAGCTGCATATTGTGAAGTGATTGGAGCACACATAATAACGTATTGATGAATTTTATTAATTTGTGCAATCAATTCTTCATTACCCATTAAATAACCTAAACGCCAACCAGTCATTGAGAAACCTTTAGAGAATCCATTAATGATTAATACTTGATCTCGAATTTGAGGGAAGTGTGCTAGCGAAGCGTGACTACCTTCATAGATTAAATCACAGTATATTTCATCACTCAATACCATAATGTTGTGTTTTTTAATAATCTCAACCAGTGGGGCATAATCATCGTGTTCCATAACTCCCCCAGTTGGATTGTTTGGAAAGTTCAATAAGATGGCTTTTGTCTTTTCGCTAATACAAGCAAGAAGTGCTTCAGGAGTGATTTTGAAGTTGTTTTCACTAGTTAGTGCTAGAGGAACAACGACACCCCCAGCTAATTGAACACCCGGTTCATAGGCAACATAAGAAGGTGTTGGAACGATAACTTCATCCCCTTCATCTACTAATGCACGTAATGCAATATCGATTGCTTCACTTCCACCTACTGTAATGATAACTTCTTCAGGGGTGTAAGACAGATTGAATTTTTCTTTTTGAAACGCACAGATTTCTTTGCGTAGCGCAGGTAGTCCTTGATTTGCTGTATACGTAGTTTTTCCTGCTTCAATACTGTAAATGGCAGCGGCACGTATTTGCCAAGGAGTGTCGAAATCAGGTTCTCCAACCCCTAAAGAGACAACTCCCTCCACTTGGTTTGCTAAATCAAAAAAACGGCGAATACCACTTGGTTTGATTGATTGTACTTTTTTACTTAATACTTTACTATAGTCCATTATGGTGTCACCACCAATCGCTCATGTTTTTCTTCATCCTCTTGGAAAATGAAACCATTTGATTTATATGTCTGCAACACAATTAGAGTGGATGTAGCTGTGATACCATCGATACAAGCAAGTTTTGTTGCCACAAAATCTGCTATCTCTTTCATAGAGTAACCATTGATTCGCATGATGAAATCGTTTCTACCACTCATTAAATGCATTGATTCTACTTCAGGATATTGATAAATCTTTTTGGCAATACGATCATATCCAAATTCACGTTCGGGAGTAGCATCAGCGAAGATGACTGCAGCGACCTTCTCAGTATTCGTTTTATTCCAATTAATGATTGTATGATATCCACAAATAATACGTTCTTGTTGTAATTCACTTAATTTATTTAAGACAGATTGTTCATCACTTTGTAATATATCAGCTAGTGTACGAGTGTCGTAATTTGCTTTTCTTTCTAATAATGCTAATAGTTGTTCATCTTTCATAGTCTATTCATCCTCCTATATAGTATAGTTTACTCTTTTCATCTATATTAGTAAATAATTTTTTGTTTGTACAATTGTTAGGGTTTCCCATTTATTTTGTATATATATCATGTGAGGAGGTGTTGATGAAGTGTTTGCGATGCAATAATGTAGATCCAAAATATTTTTATGATGATAGAGGCGTTACATATTGTAGGAAGTGTGTTATGTTTATGCGAGTGAACGTGAATGAGAGAGCAAAAGGTGTGAAGCTTAAAACATTCAAAGGGTCTTGCAAGATGTACTTACCTTATACTCTCACTGCATATCAAAAAGAAGTGATGCATAAAATATCCTCATATTTAAAGAAAAAACAAAATGTACTAGTATATGCAGCTACAGGGGCGGGTAAAACCGAGATGAGTATGAAAGCAATAGAAGAATATTTAAATAAAAGTAAGAAGGTATGTGTAGCAATTGCAAGAAGACAAGTGGTATTAGAGCTTAGGCAGCGATATCAAGAAGCATTTAAGAATTTAGTTGTGATTGCTGTTTGTGAGGGATCGACAAAGCAGATTGATGCCGATTTGATTGTGTGTACGATGCATCAATTATACCGATACCCTCAATGTTTTGATTTATTGATTATGGATGAAATTGATGCATTTCCTTATGCAGGTAATCCAGTTCTACAGGCGATTGCCATGCAAAGTTGTCGTGGCCAAATTATGTACCTAACAGCTACACCAGATGAGGAGCTTTTACAACAAGTACATTTAGGTACTCTGGAAATGGTGGATCTTTTTATACGACCACATGGACGTGCGTTAATTATCCCTATAATCGTGAAAGGATATGGATGGTTGTTGTGGATACGTTTACTTGTATTGTTGAAAGCCTATGAGCAAAGAAAGACACTTGTATTCGTGCCAACCATTGCTTTAGCAAAAACGATGGAAAAAATATTTTCACTCTATTTTTCCTGTGCAAGTTTTACATCCAAGAGTGAGGACAAAGAACAACGCTTGCAAAATTTTCGCGAAGAGGGTTTACAAGTACTGTTTACAACTACTGTTTTGGAGCGTGGGATTACGATTAAGGGTGTTGAAGTAATTGTTTTTCATGCTGAACATATGGTGTTTTCACAAGCAAGTTTAATTCAAATTGTTGGAAGGGTTGGGCGAGCAATGGAAGAAGACGGTGCGCGTGCTATTTTGTTGTGTAGAAAGAAAACACCAGCAATAAAGGGATGTATTGAGACGCTAGAAAAGATGAATGAAAGATCTATGTAAGATATGTTTTGCATCTAAGATTGAAGGTGCAACTATATTTATGTACTTGTTTAAGGAGGAGGATGTAGTTTGTTTTGCATGTAGGAGTCGTTTTCAAGTGATAAATAAAGAATATAGGTTTAAAAATTTAGATATTTATATATTGTTTCTATATGATGATTTTATGGAGGGGCTATTATTTCAATACAAGGAATGTCGAGATATTGCGCTAAAAGATGTTTTTTTGAATGGATTTGTGAAACAAATTAACGACAAATTTCGTGGGTATACAATTGTGTTGGTTGCAAGTCATATTGATAAAAATAAAGAACGAGGTTTTTATGCGTTACAAGAGATGTTTGCAAATGTGAGTTTGGAAAAAGTGACACTTTTTGAAAAGTCCAAAAAAGTTAAACAATCTTCACAATCGTTTTCAAATCGAGATAATATAAAAAGCGTGATTCGCTTGCGAGCGGGTATTGTGATACCACAAACACCATTATTAATCGTTGATGATGTATGTACAAGTGGAGCGACATTACAATCTAGTTATGCATGTTTGAGAAATCATCCGTTGCCAATAAAGGCGCTTGTGATGAGTGCGAATGCTCTCTTTGTCGAATCTTGCGATGAAATTGAGTATGCAAAAAACTCGAAAAGAAATATACTTAAGTCGAAGTAAGGAGGTGCTGCATTATGGAAGGTAAAGTGAAATGGTTTAATAAAGAAAAAGGGTTTGGATTCATTTTGGATGAACAAGGTAAAGATGTATTCGTACATTATACACACATAAATGGAGAAGGATTTAAATCTCTTGTTGATGGAGAGGCTGTATTGTTCGATATTGTGGATGATGCAAAGGGTATTCAAGCAAGAAATGTAGAACGCAAAGAACAATAACATATTGTTTTACTAGACAATAAAAAAATAGTAGTTGTGTTTTATCAAAGTTAAAGGTATAATGTAACTATGTAATTATGCATAGAAAGGTCTAGGAATTATTGATGCAAGGAAAAGTAAAAATGTTCAATCCTGAAAAAGGATTCGGTTTCATCACCGTAGAAGATGGAAAAGACGTATTCTTCCATTATTCTCAATTAGTTATGGAGGGTTACAAAACTGTAGAACCTGACACATCTGTTGAGTTTGATTTAGTTGAAACGGACAGAGGATTACAAGCGCAAAACATTCGTGTTGCTTAAAACCTTTAAAAAGTGAGGAACCTCACTTTTTTTCTTTTTTTAAAAGAGTAGTTGAGTTATAATAAACATTAGGTAATGCTAGGAGGAATTTTATGGCAGGATTGATTAATAAGTTATTCAGTGGGGAAAAACGACGTTTAGCAAAAGTGGAGTCGATTGCAAATGAAGTAGAAAAATTAGCGGATCAAATCGCAGTATATGATGATGCTGATTTTCCAATAAAAACAAAGGAGTTTCAAACAAGATTAGAAAATGGAGAAACATTAGACGATATAATGGTTGAAGCATTTGCTGTATGTCGTGAAGCAGCAAAAAGAGTTATTAAGGAATATCCATATAAAGTGCAAATTATGGGTGCAACCGTAATGCAACAAGGGGATATTGCAGAAATGCGTACAGGTGAAGGGAAGACATTGACTTCAACAATGGCAATTTATCTGAATGCATTAACACAAAAAGGTGTTCATGTTGTTACAGTAAATGAATATCTGGCAGCACGTGATGCTGAGTGGATGGGACAAATTTATTCGTTTTTGGGATTGAGTGTAGGGGTGAATGCGCGCGCTTTAACACCAAGTGAAAAAAGAAATCAATATAATTGTGATATTATGTATACTACTAATTCCGAATTGGGGTTTGATTATTTGCGTGACAATATGGTTACAAAAGTACAAGACCGTGTGATGCGTGGCTTGCATTGTGCGATTGTCGATGAGGTAGACTCGATTTTGGTGGATGAGTCTAGAACACCATTAATTATTTCTGGTGGGAAAAAGAAAACCGCAAACTTATACCAACAAAGTGATATGTTTGTTAAACATTTGAAAGATGGAGATTATAAGATTGATGAAAAAACACGCAATGTAACACTTAGTGAAGATGGAGTGACGAAGGCAGAACGTGGTTTCAAATTAAAAAATTTGTATGATGTTGAACACACACAATTAGTACATCATATTAATATGGCTTTGCGTGCGAATAAAATCATGCAAAAAGATGTTGAATATGTCGTTGCTGATGATGAAATTGTAATCGTTGACCAATTTACAGGACGTCTAATGAAGGGGAGAGCCTACTCAGATGGGTTGCATCAAGCAATTGAAGCTAAAGAAGGTGTTAAAATCAATGAAGAAACAAGTACACTAGCAACAATCACATATCAAAACTTTTTTAGACTATATGAAAAACTAGCGGGTATGACAGGTACGGCAAAAACAGAAGAAGAGGAATTCTTGGAAATATATAATATGCGAGTAATGGAGATTCCAACGAATCGTCCAGTACAAAGAGTGGATCATGCAGATGCGATTTTTGCTACTGCAAAAGATAAATATAATGCGTTGGTAGAAGAAGTAAAACGAGTGCATGAAAGTGGACAGCCAGTACTTGTAGGTACAATTTCGGTAGAAGTTTCGGAATTGATTTCCGATATGTTACGTAAGGCGCGTATTAAACATGAGGTGTTAAATGCCAAAAATCACTCGCGTGAGGCGGAAATTGTTTCAAAAGCTGGACAAGTTAGTGCAGTAACGATAGCGACAAACATGGCTGGACGTGGTACGGATATCAAGTTGAGTGCAGAATCAAAAGCACTAGGTGGACTTGCTGTATTAGGTAGTGAAAGACATGAGTCTAGACGTATTGATAATCAGTTGAGAGGGCGTAGTGGACGTCAAGGAGATCCTGGATATTCTCGTTTCTTTGTATCATTAAAAGATACTTTGATGATTCGATTTGGAAGAGAAGGTTTATTAGAGGGTGCGTTTTCATCATTAGAGGGACAAGCTATCGAATCTAAAATGGTGTCGAAAGCTATTTCTTCAGCCCAAAAACGTGTTGAGGGACAAAACTTTGACGTACGTAAACAATTATTACAATACGATGATGTGCTTCGTCAACAACGTGAAATTATGTATACTATGCGTAATTATGTATTAGATCATGATGATGTGCACAACATTGTACAAGATATGTTTGAAAAAGTATGTTCTGAAATTATTGCTGCTAATAGTGATGAGCGTGGTGAAGTAGATCACAAAGGACTTGTGAACTCGCTTGGAATGATTGGGTTTCAAGAAGGTGTGGTTAATGAAGAAATGTTCGCAAGTTTAGCTAATGATGAATTATATGATGCTTGTTTAAAAATTACTTGGCATGAGTATGATTCAAAAGTATCTCAAATTCGCGAAGAAACAACGAATTTCGCACCTTTTGAAAAAAATATCGTCTTACGTACTATTGATCGTAATTGGGTAGAACATATTGATACAATGTCAAAATTACGTGATGGAATTCACTTGCGCTCTTATGCACAAGGAAATCCATTACAACAATATGTTTCAGAAGGTTTCCAATTGTTTGAGGATATGTCAAAATCAATTTCTAGAGAAATTGTATTCTTTGCTATAAAATTAGAAATTAGAAAGAGTGAAGCGTAATGCTAGAACTGTATGAAATAAAAACAAATTTAGATAGTCACGAAGCCAAATTCAAAGAGCTGAGTGACTCTCTTTGAATTAGTTGAAAAACAAAAACGTATTCAAGAATTACAAGAGGCACAGCTAGTAGAGGGTTTTTGGAATGATCCTACTCTAGCTCAAGTTCAAATTCGAGAATGTAATGGATTGCTGTCTTTGATTACAACACAAACACAACTACAAGAAAAGCTTGATGCTTTGTATGAACTTTGTGCTGTGTTAAAAGATGAATATGAAAATGAATTACATGAAATGCTGTATGAAGAGTTTGTTGCATTTGAAACACAGTTTAATGAGTTCGAAGTGAAAACACTATTGTCTCATGAATATGATCGTTTTAATGCGATTTTAGAACTTCACCCAGGTGCAGGGGGTACCGAAAGTTGCGATTGGTGTGAAATGCTTTATCGTATGTATTCGCGCTATGCAAGCAAACATGATTTCAAAATCAGTGTCTTAGAATATCTTGCAGGGGATGAAGCGGGTATTAAAAGTGTGACGATTTTGATTGAAGGAGAGAGTGCATATGGATATTTGAAGGCGGAAAAAGGGGTACACAGATTAGTGCGTATTTCACCGTTTGACTCTTCAGGTAGAAGACATACTTCTTTTGCAAGTGTGGATGTAATGCCTCAGTTTAATGAATCGATTGCGATAGAGATTGATCCCAAAGATATAGAAATAGAAACGATGCGTAGTAGTGGAGCAGGTGGGCAACATGTAAACAAAACAGATTCCGCAGTACGTGTAACACATCTTCCAACAAAAATTAGTATTAAGTGTCAAAGTGGGCGCAGTCAGCACGATAACAAGGAGCAAGCATTATTGATGTTGAAGTCAAAGCTATATCAATTACAAATTGAAGAGCAAGAGAAAAAAATAGCACAAGTAAAAGGGGAACAAAAGTTAATCGAATGGGGTTCACAAATACGTTCGTATGTGTTCTGTCCTTATACGATGGTGAAAGATCATCGTACTAACTGCGAGAGTACAGATATTCAGGGTGTTATGGATGGTGATATTGATCGCTATATATTCGCATATTTGAAAGAACAAGTAAAGTAGGTGTTCATATGAAAAGAGTCATAATTAAAGATATTTTGTTGGTTGCATTGGGAAATGTATTTCTTGCGCTTGGAGTAGGGTTATTTATTATTCCAAATAATATTTTATCTGGTGGAGTTGCGGGTATCGCTGTCGCTTTGAGCGGTGTAATTGCCATTGATGCTACATTAATTATCAATGTGTTAACTGTAATTTTATTTTTCATTGGATTTCTAATGTTAGGAAAGGGGTTTGCCATTAAAACTTTGCTTTCTACTATTATGTATCCAGTGTTTTTATCTATTGTGACACATTTTTCAGATATGTATGTGATTACTAATCAGGAAATTTTGGCTTCTGTATATGGTGGTTTATTAATTGGTGCTGGTGTGGGGCTTGTGTTCTCTACTGGGGCAACAACAGGGGGAATGGATATCCCTCCTCTTGTATTTCATAAATACACACATATTCCATTGGCAAGATTAGTCTTGATTACGGATGCATTAACAGTGCTGTTTGGGGTTAGTGTATATGGTATTGAGGCAGCGTTGATTGGTTTGCTTTCTGTATTTTCGGGCGCTTATATGGTAAACAGGATGATGATGTTTGGTATAGGTGAAGCGAAATCACTCATGATTATTTCAGATAAATTCGATGAAATATATAAAGAGGTGTCACAAAAATTAGACCGCGGAGGAACAATTATTAAAACGCAAGGGGCGCACACGCGAAGTGATAATCAAATTTTAATGGTTATTATTTCAAAAAAACAATTCCCCTACGCGCATAAAATCATTCAGTCAATTGATCCAAATGCGTTTTTAATTGTAAATGATGTTAATGAAGTGCATGGAGAAGGATTTACCTATGGATAAGGGCAAATAAATTTTTTTGCCCTTTTTTATTTTTCAACCGTAAACAACTAAAATTGTGGTATAATGCCTAATAGGAGTGATTTTATGATACAACTAGAAAAAGTTTCAAAAGTTTATAATAATGGTGTTCATGCG
>CAYJJS010000008.1:0-31066 GCA_964370645.1 uncultured Erysipelotrichaceae bacterium
AATTATTTGGAGAAGGTTGTTGTCATGTATTATCGATTCGTCAAATTGGTGGAGTAGAAATCGTAGTGTAATGGATTAAGATAGGGGGAAGTATGTATACTATTATAATTGTGGATGATGAATTAGAAATTAGAGAAAGTATGGTGGACCTAGTCGATTGGAATCGACTGGGTTTTCAGGTTGTTGGACAAGCGAAAGATGGAAATGAAGCTTTGGAAATGATTGAACAAAGAACTCCAGATATTGTATTGACTGACATTAATATGCCTTACATGAATGGATTGCAATTGATTGAATGTTTGTCTAATCAATATCCAACAATTAAAGTGTTAATTATTTCTGGTCATGAAGATTTTGAATATGCGAAAAAAGCAATTTATTATAATGTGTTAGATTATTTGTTGAAACCGATTAATAAGAGTGAAATAGAAACTATATTTATGAAGGTAAAAGAACAACTGGATGAAAAAAGAAAACAATTGCAAGATGTGCATATACTAAAACAACAATTTGAGGATACTTTACCAATTTTAAGGCAACGTTTTTTAAGTGCTTTAGTAGAGGGGAAGATGAGTGAAGAACTTGTCCATAAACAACTAGAAGAATGTTGTTTGACACATATTAAGGCAAATAATTATATGTGTGTTAATATTTATTTGAATGCTTTTGAAAAGCATAATACAGAGTTATCTTATTTATCTTTACAACAGCTTATAGATGTTACTTTATTGAAACAGTATAAAGGGATTTCTTTTCAATATGTAGATCACATTTGTGTGATACTTAGTGATGTAGACATCGTAGATAATGTAGTAAAGTCGCTATCTAATATTTCAGAAGAGGCTTTTCGTATCTTACAAATGCATACCTTTATCGGTGTAGGTAATGTGTATGAGGATTTATTATCCATTGCGAAAAGCTATGACGAGGCAATGATGGCAATAAATTATCAAGATTATCAAGAAGGAAATCGTGTTATTTTCATTAATGATATTGTGAAAGAAGACAATCGTGTTCAAGTAGATGTGTATTTAGAAAGAGATATTATTAATGCAATGAAAGAGAATCAAGAGGATGACTATGAGCGAGTTGTTCATAAACTAAGTGCACCCTTAAAAAATATCGCAGTAAGTGAAGAAGAACGCAGTCTATATGCAATTCAAGTATTTACCATGATGATGCAAATTGCTCAAAAATTCGATTTGCGAGTAGAAGAAGTTATCGATGATTCTTGTTTTTCAATACTAGCGAAAGTAACGAATGTCTTAGGGATGGAAAATTGGTTACATCATATTTTAAGAAAGATGCGTGAGGCATTGAAAAGTGGAATTGCAAATAAAAGTAATGACATAGTAAGTAAAGCAAAACGATATGTGTTAGAACATTATGAGGATCCTAATTTATCTTTGGAAAATATTTGTGAAATATTACAAATTAGCCCAACGTACTTATCGAGTTTGTTTAAACAAAAAAGTAATGAGAATTTCGTAAGCTATGTAACACGTATACGAATGGAGAGAGCGGCTGAGCTACTAGACACAAGTGAGGATAAGACATATGTGATTGCTCATAAGGTCGGATATAATGACCCCAACTATTTTAATTATGTATTTAAAAAACATATGGGCATGACACCGATTAAGTATCGCAAAAGAAGTGTATGAAAAAAATAAATTGCTGGATTCGTGATTTCGTGGAAAAGCGAAATATAAAACAAGTTATTATTATTACATTTACAGTGACTGCGTTCGTGATATTATCCTTAGTTGCTTTTGCGTATTACACACGCTACAATCATCAAGTTTATGAATTGCAAGACGTAGAAAATGAACGTGCACTAGATCGTGTAGAAACGAATTTGACACAAAGTTTACGTGATGTTATGAATCAATTTGATTTAATTTATTATACAATTATTAATTCTGATGAAATTGACACACAAGAATTTGATTTTTTATATTCGTCAAATAAAGAGACGATTAAAAATATTACTCTTTTTGATCAACAGGGAAATATTGTACAAAGTGCTCCAAACTTAAATAAAAAAGAAATTGTGGATGTTAGTAGTCAAGAATGGTTTTTGGATACACGTTATAACTATACACAAAAAAACTTCTCAAATCCTCATGTTCAAACACTTTTCGAAGAGAGTGATGAACAAGGGGAGTGGGTTATTTCATTATCGCAATCCATTCCGCTCCCAGAGGGAACGCAATACATAAGTGGTGTTTTACTTATTGATATTCACTATTCTGCATTAGGGGATTTTGTAGATACGATAGCCTTTAGTGAACAAGGATATGCATATATTATAAATGATGAAGGAAGTTTGATTTATCATCCTAAAATGCAATTGATTGAGAGTGGCGAGACTACTTTACAAATATTAGAAGAAAATCATAAAGTATATACGCAAAGTATCCCTTATACTGGATGGACGCTAGTTGGAGTGGTTGAGGATCATGTATTGTCTGTGGATACTATAAAAAACAATTTGTATTTACTGACTTTGTTTTTCATCTTCTTTACGATTATGTTGTGGTGCAATAGTGTTTTATCTTCGTTTATTTCTAGACCGATAGTTGCGTTAGAGCATGCAGTGGAAAGTGTTGCACAAGGGGATATGGAACAAGAAATTCCTTCAGTTGGTTATGAAGAGGTGCATAGTTTATCTACGAGTATTCAAAAAATGATGATGCGTATCCGTTCTTTGATGGATGAATCTATTCAAAAACAAGAGCAATTGCGAAAAAATGAGTTATTAGTATTACAATCACAAATAAATCCCCATTTTTTATACAATACACTAGATATTATCGTTTGGTTGATTGAGAAAAAGGATAGTGAAAATGCATCGAAAGTAGTTACGGCATTGGGTAGATTTTTTAGATTGAGTCTAAGCAAAGGGAAAAATATTATCTTTGTGAAAGATGAAATAGAACATGTAAGAAATTATTTAGATATACAAATGGTTCGCTATAAAGATAAATTTGAATATACTATTGAAGTAGATCCACAGGTTGAACACTTATATACTATGAAGTTAATTTTACAACCTATTGTTGAAAATGCGCTGTATCACGCAATTGAATATATGTTAGATGAAGGTGAAATTCACATCAGCGCTAAGTTAGAAGAGGACTTTGTTGTGTTTTGTATACAAGACAATGGAATGGGAATGGATGAAAAGACTCGTTTGTGTTTAGAAAGTGGTCAAAGAGTAGATAGTGCAAAAGGGTCTGGAATTGGTGTACAAAATGTTGTACACCGTCTACAAATGACGTATGGTCATCCATATGGATTGTATATTGTTTCTGAACTAGATGAAGGGACGTGTGTGTATATCAAAATACCTGTCCAAAAGGAGGCGATTCATGAATAAAATAAAGATATTTTATAGCGCACTATTTGTGATTATTTCAATTTTATTTGTTTTGTCTTCTACAAATTTCATACTTAAAGAAGAGGAAGTACAAGTCTATGATGTAACACTATTGATTGACGATATCGATAGTCAACACCTTGGATCATTTGAAAGTGGTCTAGATGCAGCGGCAAAAGAATATAATATTGATGTGAGCAAGCGAACATTACTGAATTTAGATGATATACATATACAACAATACAATCAAATTTTAGAGGAAGAAAATTTACCTAGTGATGGCGTAATTGTGTTGAGTAAGAATGAAAGTGTTTTGCAAGAATTACTAGCGAGTACAAGAACAACCAAGCCAATTGTATATTCTACAATGGCTTTACAACAAAGTGATAGTGATCATATTTTCTATGATTATGAATCTGCAGGGGAAGAATTAGCAAATTTTATTAAATCGAGTGATATTGCGTACAACCGAGTATATTTTGTATATGATACACTAGATGAACACATACAATTGTGTATGGATGGCTTTACAAAAGAAATAGATATCGAACAACACATGGGTATTACTTTAGAAACAGAGGAAGTTTTAGATTTCATGAATACAGTTACTAGTAATGATGTAATCGTTAGTTTCAGTGATAAAGGAATCACATCATTTCTTCAAGAAGATGTATATTTATATAGTGTATCTTCTAGCCCATTAGCAATTGAAGCATTATTAGATAACGAGATTCATGCATTACTTTGTTTTGATGAATATTTAGCTGGGTATAAAAGTATTGAGCATATGATTAAGAAAATTGAGGGAGAGAGAATTAAAGAGCAAAGTATTATTTCATATGAAATAATTACTGCAGATAACTTTCAAATGTATGAAAGCTTTTTAATTCCAATTGAATAACATGAAGAAAAAAATAATTAGTGTGTTAATCATAATAAGTGTAGTATTATTTGTCTTTGTGCATGTACACAAAGAGCATCCAGAACAAGAAAGTATTAAAATTGGAATGAGTGTATATGATATTAATGATGTGTTTATTTCTAGTATCGTATTTGAGTTACAAACCATAATCAAACAATATGAACAAGAAGAAGGGATACGAATTGATTTAGATATAAGTGATGCTTCTTATAACCAGCGTGTACAAAATGAGCAAGTAGAACGCTATATTGATTTAAACTATGATGCAATTTGCGTGAATATTGTGGATCGAAGTAATGTATCTGCAATCGCAGATGCAGCAAGTGAGAGTGAGATTCCGATAATATTTTTTAATCGAGAACCAGTCAATGAAGATATTGAAAGCGTAGATACTTTTTATTATATTGGATCGGATGCACAACAGGCAGCAGTATTACAAGCAGATGTAATTGTTTCTTATTTAGATGAACAGTTTGAAAGTGTAGATAAAAATGGAGATGGAGCAATTAATTATGTAATGTTGGAGGGGGAAATTGGACATCAAGATACGATTTTCAGAAGTCAAAAGACGATTGAGGAAATTCAAGTGAGTGGATATACAATGACGTTGATCGATTCAGCAAGTGCAGAATGGAAACGCGATCAAGGGGACGCTTTGATGGAGAGTTGGATTCAAGATTATGAGACTCAAATTGAAATGGTTATAAGTAACAATGATGAAATGGCATTAGGAGCTATAGATGCATTGTATCGACATAACTTAAGAGATATTCCGGTATTTGGTATTGATGCTACAGCAAGTGGGAAAAATGCAGTTATGAAGGGAACTTTGAGTGGAACTGTAGATGGTAATGCTTCAGGCTATGCACAAACCATGCTAGAGAAAATACTCTATTTACAGGATGGCTACTCAAAGGAAACAAAGTATATTGAAATTGAAATGAAAAAGTTTATATGGGAAAAACCATAAATTAGAAATAATTGAAAGGTAATGATGTAGAATTTCAAACCTCATTACCTTTTTTTAGTATACTGTGTATAGTTTTTTTACGAAATGTATGTAATTAGTAATTCTTTTTGTTCGTAAAATACATGGAAATTCAACGATAACTGAAAAAATTATTATTTTTTTTAGTAGATTATTATTTTTTTCTAGTTTTTATAATATTTTTTATATATAAATGTATACGCTTACAATCTATAATGAGAGTATGAAATTCATATAGGAGGAGAAACATATGAAATTAAAAAGATTATTTGTAGCTTTATTGTGTGGGACAATGATGCTAGGAGCAGTTGGATGTTCATCAACAGATTCAGAAGGATCTGGAGGAGATGACAAAGAAGAATCGAAAGGTACGATTGGAGTTGCGATTTATAAGTTTGATGACAACTTTATGACAACGTATCGTGAAGCATTGACAGAAATGTTAGAAGAAGATGGATATGAAGTAATTGTGGTAGATGGGGCAAATGACCAATTAAAACAAACAGAACAAATTAATACATTTATTACACAAGGTGTAGATGCATTAATTATTAACCCAGTACAAACATCAGCAGCAGCGCAAATGATTGAAACAGTAAAAACTGCAGATATTCCTACTGTTATTATTAACCGTGAACCAACGGAAGAAGATATGGATTTATATGACAAAATTGCTTATGTAGGTGCAGATGCTTCTCAATCAGGAACTTTCCAAGGGGAATTAATTTTAGAAACAGCAAACAAAGGGGACATTAATGGAGATGGAAAAATCTCATATACTATGATTCAAGGGGATCCAGAAAACATTGATGCACAACTTAGAACAGAATATTCAATTAAAGCTTTAACAGATGCTGGAATGGAAGTAGAAGAGTTAAAATTAACACGTGGTGATTGGGACCAAAATAAAGGACAAGAAATCGCAGCAAACGACTTAGCACAATTTGGGGATGAAATTGAAGTAATTTTTGCTAACAACGATGGAATGGCTTTAGGAGCAATCGAATCAATCAAAGCAGCTGGGCGTACAGTAAATGAAGATATTTACATTGTTGGTGTAGATGCATTAGATGACGCATTAGAAAAAGTTAAATCTGGTGAAATGACAGGAACAGTATTAAACGATGCTATGGGACAAGCTTCAAAAGCGGTTGAAGTTATGGAAATGTTATTAGCTGGTGATTCAGTAGACAAACAATACTACGTACCATACGTAAAAGTATCTGCTGATAACGTAGAAGATTTTATTAAGTAAAGTGAAAATGTAAAATGCATGGGCGCAAGTGCATGCATTTTTTCATAAGAAGAAAAGGAGAATGAATATGGAAAAATATCGCCTGAAGATGGAAAAGGTTGTTAAGAACTTTCCTGGTGTAAAAGCCTTAAATGAAGCACAATTGACACTGAATCCAGGTAGCGTTCATGCTCTTATGGGAGAAAATGGTGCTGGTAAGAGTACGCTGATGAAGTGTATGTTTGGTATTTATAAAATGGATAGTGGTCAAATTTATTATGAAGGTGAGCCAGTCAACATCAAGGATCCCCTAGATGCATTAAGCAAAGGGATCGTAATGGTGCATCAGGAGTTACAACCTGTGTTGGAACGTAGTATTGCAGAAAACATATATATAGGACGCTATCCAATGAAACGAGTTGCAGGAGTTAAGGTTGTTGATCATAAGAAGATGTACGAAGATGCACAAAAGGTATTAGAGGAAGTGAACATGCCTTATGATCCACGTGCGAAACTTGGAACATTGAGTGTATCTCAGATGCAGTTGGTAGAAATTGCGAAAGCAGTTAGTGTAGATTGTAAGGTTTTGATTTTAGATGAGCCAACTTCATCTTTAACAGCTAAGGAAGTAGATGCCTTATTTGCAATCATCGATAAACTTAGAGATAGAGGAGTTGCTATTGTTTATATCTCACACAAGATGGATGAAATTTTGAAAATTTCAGATGAAGTAACAATTATGCGTGATGGAAATTATATTGGTACATGGCCTGCTAAAGAATTGACTACAGATACTATAATTACAAAGATGGTGGGAAGGGAATTATCAAATTTATTTCCACATAGAGAAAATGTGCCAGGTGATGTTGTCTTTGAAGTAAAAGATTTTACTTCAATTAACCCAAAAAGTTTTAAGGATGTTAGTTTTACCTTAAAGAAAGGTGAAATATTAGGTATTGGTGGTTTAGTTGGATCACAGCGTACAGAATTGATGGAAGGATTGTTTGGTATGCGCCATCATAGTGCGGGGGTAGTTACTTATAATGGAAAAGAATTATCTATCAAACGACCAAAGGATGCCATTGACAATGGTATTGCCTTATTGACTGAGGATCGTAGAGCAACAGGGATTATGGGTGTTTTATCCATATCGGATAATGCTGCTGTAGCCTCTTATGATAAATTTAAATGGTTAAAAGTATTCATTGATAGCAAAAAAGTAGATGCGTTAGTGGATTCAAGTATCAAGAAATTATCAATTAAGACACCATCGAATAAAACATTGATTCGTTCCTTGTCTGGAGGAAATCAACAAAAGGTATTAATTGCTAGATGGTTGGCAAAAGAACCAGATGTATTTATCTTGGATGAACCTACTAGAGGGATTGATGTAGGGGCAAAGTATGAGATTTATACAATCATTGCTGAGTTAGCAAAACAAGGAAAGAGCATCATCATGATTTCCTCAGAAATGAGTGAATTAATTGGTATGTCTGATCGTATTATGGTTATGTGTGATGGTAGAGTAACTGGATTTGTCGAGGGAGAAAACGCAAATCAGGAATCTATCATGGAACTAGCTACAAAGTTTTCATAAGGAGGAATGAAGAATGAAGGCACTTACAAAACAAGAGTTTACGTCAAAACGCGTAAAAGAAATCCTTTCAAATAATGCAATATTAATCATAATTTGTATTATGGCATTATTTGTAGGATTTACAGAAGATAATTTCTTCTCAATTAGTAATCTTAGAAATTTATCTATGAATACAGCAATTCGTTTCATAATTGCATGTGGAGTTTCAGGATGTTTGATTACAAAAGGAACCGATTTATCAGCGGGGAGAATGGTTGGATTGTCTGCTTGTATTACAGCAACGCTAGTACAAACACCAGATTATTCTGCTAGATTTTTCCCAGGATTACCAGATATTCCAGTATTTGGTGCATTACTTATAGCAATTGCAGTTTGTGCGATTTTTGGATTATTGAGTGGATGTGTAATTGCATTTTTCAAAGTACCACCATTTATTGCAACTTTAGGGATGCAAACAATTGTATATGGATTAGCGAGTGTATATACACAATCACAGCCTTTAGGAGGGTTTAAACAAGAGTATACAGGTATGGCAAGTGGATCTTTCTTTGGCTCACAGGGACTACCTTATCTGGTGGTAATCGCTGCTATTATTGGGGTTGCAATGTGGTTTTTATACAATAAGACAAAGCATGGTAAATACATGTATGCAATTGGTGGAAATGAACATGCAGCGGCAGTAGCTGGAATTAATGTACAAAAAACAACGATTAAAATTTATGTATTAGCTGCTGTATTATATGCAATTGGAGGAATCTTAGCTGGTGCGAAAGCAGGGGGAGCTTCTGTGCAAACTGGTTTTGGTTTTGAGTTAGAAGCGATTGCTGCTTGTACTATTGGTGGAGTTTCTACAAATGGGGGTGTTGGTAAAGTTACTGGTATCTTAGTTGGGGTACTAGTATTTGAAACATTAAAAATTTGTCTACAGTTTATTGGAGTCGATCCAGCGTATACATTTGTGGCGCAAGGGGCAGTTATTATTCTTGCGGTTGCGTTAGACTTACGTAAATACTTAGCGAAAAAATAATATGGAAGATTCTAATATGAATGTAGAGACGAAAAACCACAAAGAACGTCTGTACGATAAAATTCCAGAAGAAAATAGAGGGAAAGTACTGATTGCATTAAACATTATAATCGTTGCATGCGTGCTAACTTTTATCGCTATTATTGGATTGAGCTTATTTGGTATACTTTAATATATAATTCCTTGCAAAAACAGACTTCATTTATGGAAGTCTGTTTTCTATTTAGTAGTGAAGAGTTCATCACTCATGAAGTTTTTAAACAGTAAAAATGTATCCCAAGCACAATTCATATCGTTCATTAAATCGTGTGTACCATTTTGCAGGATGAATAATTTTTTGTTTTGATGTTTTATCTTATTGTATGCATGGATACTAGAGCGAAGAGGTATAATTTCATCATGATTGCCATGTACTAGGCAAACCGGACAGGAAACATCCACGATACTTTCTTTACACTGCTTAACAACACGCATAAAGCAAGTTGTATAAGAGGTAGACATATCCATTGAGGGGATTTGGCCGTTGAAAATGTTTTTAATAAATCCAACTACGTTACCTATATGTAGGTAGTGAAAGGCAGGCGCAATTAGGAATAGCTTATGAATGGGATACTTCTTAGCTAAATGAGTAGCAATTACTCCTCCCATTGAAAATCCAATTAAAGAGACACGATATCCTTGTTTTATTTTTTGTTGTACCATGTTTTCACAACGTAAAATCCATTGTTTACTGTTACAATCAACACTTGGCTCTAATTCAAAGATATCAAATGCGAGTATTTCATTTGTTTTATACCATTTTGCGAAGTTACTAAATTCTTTACTTCTTATTCTTCCAAAACCATGGATACATAAGATGATATCTTTTTCTTTTTTTAACCATCTTTGTATAATATTATACATAAAATCACCTTCTTTATATTCAACCACATTATACACAAAATAGGTGGAATCTGCTAAGAATAGACATTTTTTTTATAGGTGCTCTCATATACTCTTATTGAGGTGAATACATGGATGTAGTGAAGATAGATAAAGCACAAAAGCAAAAACATATTCTAGTGAATGATCATATACCTAATAGGGCATTTAAAAATGAATTTCAAACAAACCACTTCACACTTAAATTGCACAAAATATTTATATATGAGAATCAATTAGGAAAACAACGTGTTCAAGAGGGAGGTAGTTTCCTTGTATTAGATATGAGTATACGAAACAATACAAGTGAAAGTCTTGAATTATTAAGTGAAGAATTTCTACTTAGTTATGATGATGGAGAATTGTTTACACCAGAAATATGTTTCCACCACCCTAAACAGTTCGAAGATGTGGTTACATTAGATGCATTGCAACAAAAACGCGGGTTATATATTTTTTTAGTGGCTAGTAATTGCAAGAAAATTTCTTTGCATCATTTTGAGTGGTATGGAGAAGAGGATTTTAAAAGATATCGATTACGTTATAAATTATAACCTCTCATAATGAGAGGTTTTAACGTCTGGAGGGTATATACTTTTTATTGGCATTTGGATATAATGATATTAAAGAAATGGGGAATGTACTATGCGATGGATTAAAAAAAATGGAATGTTTACTTTTTTAATAGTCATTATGAGTAGTATAATAACCTATTTAATATTTGAAATTGTTGCAGAACCAGTAGAAAAACAGCATCAAGTGGATGGGGATAAGCCAGTGCAAGAAACATCTATTTTATCTTTTTCTGTATTTGAACCTGAATTTTTCGAAGTTGGTGTAAGTTGGAACTATATTGATCCAAACAAGGAAATTGTTAGCTCAAAACTTATTATTAATGATGTGACAGAACTAGATGTGAGTGAACAAAGCAGTATTGAATTGTTTTTAACAGATAGTGGAATTCATACAGGAAATAATAAGTTTGAAATTATTGCTACACTGGTGGATGGTACACAGCTTACAAAAGTAAATTATTTATATGTGAATGAAGTGCAAGAATTTCATGTACAAACTACTTATGATGGAATGAAGGCAATTTTAAATGTTAGTTACTACCAACACAATCAAAAGCCGGTGAATGCACCGACACTAACACTAAATAATACCTTGTCACAGCCTTTTTCAATACAATTTGTAGAAACGGAAGTTGTATCGAGTGAAGGTGGCTATGATCTTGTGCAGGCAAAATATGCAATTGATTTTAGTAAAGTAGAAGTAGGAACATATACCTTGGATTTTACATTCCACTTTTATGAGTATCGCATTAGTGAGGATAAATCAGTGACGATACAAGTGGTGAATATCGAAGAGAACTAAAAAGTGCGAATGCTACATAGAGCATTCACACTTTTTTTAGTTTTGATTTATATATGCTACAGCAATTTGTACTGCATTTGTTGCAGCTCCTTTACGAACTTGATCACCGCAACACCATAGTGTTAATGACTTATTATCATCTCTAGATAAGTCTTTACGAATGCGACCAACATATACTAAGTCCTGGTTCGTTGTGTCAAGTGGCATAGGATATACTTGATTATCCAAATCATCCATTAACTTTACTCCAGGAGCATTTGCTAATAGCTCTTTTGCTTTCGCAACATCAATTTCATTTTCAAAAGATAAGGTAATCGATTCAGAGTGGCTTCTAAATACAGGGATACGAATACAAGTACAAGTAACTTTCAATGATTCATGGTGTAAAATCTTACGACTTTCATTTTGCATTTTCATTTCTTCACTAGAATATCCATTTTCATCAAATCCACCGATTTGTGGAATTAAGTTGAATGCGATTTGATAAGGGAATGTCTTAGGTGTAGTTTGTTCATTGTTCAATACTTGTTTCACTTGTTCTTCTAACTCAACAATACCAGGGTTTCCAGCACCAGATACGGCTTGATAAGTGGAAACAACCATTGACTTAACATTTGCATATTCGTGTAACTTGTTAATTGCTACAAGGGCAATAATTGTCGCACAGTTTGGATTAGCAATAATACCACTGTGTGTTTTGATATCTTCAGCATTGACTTCTGGAATAACTAAAGGTACCTCTTTGCATAAACGAAAAGCACTTGAATTATCAATGACTAAAGCGCCTGCTTTAACAGCATGTGGGATAAGCTTTTCAGCAATATCATTCTCTACAGCACCCAATACAATATCCATGTTTTCAAAAGCATTTTCGTTTGCTTCTTGTAAAGTGTATTCTTTTCCTTCATACATCATCTTTTTTCCTGCACTACGTGCAGAAGCAAGTAGACGAAGCTCGTTAATAGGGAAATTTTGTTCTGCAAGAACCTGTAACATTTCTTGTCCTACAGCTCCAGTAGCCCCTAAAATCGCGACGTTATAAGTTTTCATGATTACTGTTCTCCTTCTTGTGCAAATTCTTCATAAATTGCTTTTATCGTTTTTGAGTAGTCGTCGTTGTGTACTCCTACTATAATATTCATTTCATCACTTGTTTGTGAAATCACGGATACATTAATACCATGCTCACCCAATGTTGTAAATAAGCGACCAGACATCCCTGCACAGTTTTTCATGTTTCTGCTCACTGTTGCAATTAGTGCGATTTCATCAATTACATTTACCTCATCTGGTCGACAATGACGGCGAATTTCATCAATAATATCATATAGGTTATCCTTAATTGCAGCAGTTTCAACAATGATTGAGAAACTGTCGATACCAGTAGGAATGTGCTCAATGCTTACGCGATAGCGATCAAAGATATTTAATGCTTTGGAAATTAACCCAACTTCATTTGACATATGATTTTTCTTAATGGTTAAAATAGAGAAATCCTTTTTACCGGCAATTCCTGTAATACTATTCGCCACACGATTATCATCTACATTTTCTTTAATAATTGTTCCCTTACAAGTAGGTTCATTTGTATTTAAAATATGAATTGGAATATTTTTCTTTTTCACAGGTAATATAGCCTCTTCGTGGAGTACGCTAGCTCCCATATAAGACAATTCGCGCAACTCACTATAGTTGATGACAGCAATCTCTTTTGGTTTTTTCACAATGCGTGGATCTGCCATTAAAATTCCTGAAACATCTGTGAAGTTTTCATAAATATTCGCATTTGCAATATTAGCAATGATACTTCCTGTTACATCACCACCACCACGTGTCATGATTTTTAAGTTTCCATTAGGTAAAGAACCATAGAAACCAGGAATTAAAATATTAGCGTGTTCACTCGCAAACTCTTCAAAGACAGCTTGCATTTTTGGATAATCAAAAGTTCCATCGTAATTGAAGAAAATGACATCTTTGGCATCCACAAAACTAAATCCTAAATACTCTGCCATCAATAATGCAGTTAAGTATTCTCCACGACTGACTAAATAATCTAAATCGATGTTTTTATCCAATTGCGTTTTCAGTAAATCTAAATCTTTTTGAATATCGTATTGCAATTGCAATTGGTTTTTAATATCAAGGAAACGATCTTCAATCATTTTAAAAATCGTATCGCAAGAAATATTATATTTAATATGCGCATGGCATAAGTATAATAAATCTGTCACTTTATTATCTTCAGGATGCTCTTTTCCCATTGCGCTAACAACAACATATTTTCTTGCTGTATCACTCAGTACAATATTTTTTACTTTTTTAAATTGTGTGGTGTTGGCAACTGAACTTCCACCGAACTTTACTACTTTTTTCATACGTTCTCCTTTAATTAAAATTCGCGATTTTCGCAACGAATGCGTTTGTATCTAAAGCGCTTATCGTTTCCACAAGTTCTTGCATCTGTTTTGTTGTAATTGACTTAGTATACATATAGTATTGATTTTCAAAACAATCAATATGGGCAAGCCTTGTATCATTTATTTTTGTGTTCGCACGAATTACATATTCGTTGTGTAACATCTCTTTATTATACAGTAAAGTTTTATGGATGTTAATGCCATAAGTGCACTTTGTTTGAATATCTACAATATCTTGAACGATAGCGTTGGCAGTTGCTAGTTTTCCAGCTCCTTGACCATAAAATTTAAGGTCTCCAATACTATCTCCATGAATTGTGATGATGTTGAAGTTTGTTGAAATATTTGCTTCCACACTTGAAGAATCAAAGATATTTGGCATTACAAATCCTTCGAATTGATTTTCAATCACTTGTCCTTCTCCAATGTATTTCACACACTTACCTTTCGCTTTTAAATAACGTACATCATCTAATGTAATCGTATTTAATGCGTAAGTAGGAATATCGCTTGCTTCTACATATGTGTCAAAAGCAAGTGCACTCGATATAAGGACTTTATTTAAAACGTCATACCCTTCTACATCTGCTTTTGGATCAGCTTCTGCATACCCTAACTCTTGTGCAATCTTTAATACATCTGCAAAGTTTTTTTCTTCCTTAAACATTGCATCTAAAATAAAATTACTTGTTCCATTAAAAATTCCATAGAAATGATCCAAAGCATCAACACGTTTAGCTTTTAAAATGCTTGCTAAGAAAGGGATTCCTCCCCCAACACTTGCTTCAAATAAGAATTGTACATCATTTTCTTTAGCCAATTGTAAGAATTGGTCTAAATATTTAGCAACAACCGCTTTATTTGCAGTGATGACATGTTTTTTATGTTTTAAGCATTGTGTGATAAATTCATAGGCAGGGTGTAAACCTCCCATTGTTTCTACTACAGCTTCGATTTGTTTGTTTTCTAAAATATCTTTTATATCACTTGTGATTAACTTTGATTTATCTTTGTTTTGCGGTAAATCTAAGATTGATACCACTTCTATTTGCTCCATCTTCTCACTTATTTCTAGTACACCACTTCCAATGGTACCAAATCCTAATATTGCAATATTCATATTCAAACCCCTCTCGTTCATGTCTTTCATAAGAAAACACTTGTTTTTCTACTGGAAACATTGTATCATAGTTGTTAGGAAGAAAGCAAGGAGAAAATTTATGAACCAATTTTATGAAAGTACAAGGGATGAAAAGATCCAATATAAGGCAAGTAAGGCTGTATTACAGGGGTTAAGTGAAGATGGGGGATTGTTTGTATTACGTGATTTAAAAGAAGCACAGTTAGATGTTGAAGCATTAATGGAAAAAGATTACTTACAAATGGCATCTACAATTTTGAAATTGTTTTTGCATGATTATAGTGAAGAAGAAATTCAAAAGTGTGTTTATGATGCGTATACAAATAAATTCAGTAGCCCACACTACACACCACTTGTAAGCTTACAGGATGCACATGTATTAGAATTGTTTCATGGGCCAACGAGTGCATTTAAAGATGTAGCTTTATCAATATTGCCACACCTTACTAAAACAGCGATTGAGAAAAATCAGGTAAGTGATGATGTATTGATTTTGACGGCAACGAGTGGAGATACAGGAAAAGCTGCATTAGAAGGGTTTAAAGATGTTGATCACACTAAAATAATGGTATTTTATCCAAATGGTGGTGTAAGTTTAGTGCAAGAAACACAAATGAACACAACAACGGGTAAAAATACAAAAGTATGTGGTATTAATGGTAACTTTGATGATGCACAAAATGGAGTAAAACAAATTTTCTTAGATACAGAGTTTAAACAACAACTAGCAAAGAAAAACATTCGATTGAGTAGTGCAAACTCAATTAATATTGGTCGATTGCTACCACAAATTGTTTACTATTTTTATGCTTATAAACAATTGGTAGATAAAAATACAATTGCATTTGGAGAAGCTGTAAATTTTATTGTACCAACAGGAAATTTTGGAAATATTTTAGCGGGTTATTATGCAAAACAATTAGGATTACCTGTACATAAGTTAGTATGTGCAGCAAATGAAAACAATGTATTACATGATTTTATCAAAACAGGAACATACAATCGTAATAGAGACTTTCACAAAACAATTTCACCAAGTATGGATATTTTAGTATCTAGTAACTTAGAGCGTCTTCTATATTATATTAGTGGATGCGATAATGCATATGTAAAACAATTAATGCAATCCTTACAAGAGACTGGTTCGTATACGATTGGTGAAGATATGTTAAAGTGTCTGCAAGAAACATTTGCTAGTGGATATGCTAGCAATGAGGAAACACAAGCTACAATTTTGGAAGTATATAAGAAAGATGGGTATTTGCTAGATCCACATACTGCTGTAGCATATAAAGTGTTATTAGAACAAAAAGATGAAAAACATCAAAATATTGTATTGTCTACTGCTTCTCCTTACAAATTTACAAATAGTGTATATGAAGCGATTTGTGGAGTGAGTGAACACGATGAGTTTACTTTAATGGATATGCTATTTGAAAAAACAAAAGTAGAGATTCCAGCAAACTTAAAAAATCTGAAACAACAAGAAATTTTACATGATGATACAAGTGATCGTCTGCAGATGAAACAGTATATTCAAAAAACATTGGAGAAGTTTTAAAGATGGCAAAGGTACGTGTACCTGCAACAAGTGCTAATGTAGGTTGTGGTTTTGATACATTAGGTGTCGCATTGTCTGTGTACAATACTTTCACCTTTGAAGTAATTCCTGCTTCTTATGAACTTATCGGATGTGAACCAGCATACAACAATGAAGAAAATTTAGTGTATCAATCTTTTTTATACACCTTAAATTATTTACAAAAAGAAGTTAGTGGAGTACGTATTCATTTTGATTGCCAAGTTCCTATGTCGGGAGGTTTGGGTTCCAGTTCCACATGTGTAGTGGGAGGGATTTATGGTGCATATGCTTTGAGTCAAACACCGATTGATGAACAAGAAATTTTGCGTTTAGCAACAAAAATTGAAGGACATCCTGACAATGTATCACCAGCTATATTTGGTGGTCTAAGTGCTTCTTGTATGGTGGATAATGAGGCGATTAGTGTACATTATGACATTGATCGACGCTTTCAATTCCTAGCTCTTATTCCTGATTTTGAGACATTAACGCACCAAGCACGAAAAGTGTTGCCAAAACAAATTTCATATCAGGATGCTATTTTTAACTTATCAAGATTGGGTGTTGTTTTGAAAGCTTTTGAAAAATATGATTTAGATGTTTTAGGTAAAGTGATGGAAGATCGTTTACATGAGCCATATCGTAAAGTATTGATTCATGAATACGACGCAGTTCGTAGTATATGCGAATCTATTGATAGTGTTGCTTTTTTGATTAGTGGAAGTGGTTCTACTTTAATGAATATTGTGGAGCATACAGAAAGTGTTCCACAAATACAAGCTAAATTAGAATCATTAACACATCATTGGAAAGCATTATTATTAAAGGTAGATAAGAAAGGAACGGTGATTTTATAATGTTAGATAATTATTTAGTCGTCGATAAAAGTGTATTACCTGATATATTTGAAAAAGTGATTCAAGTAAAAGAAATGATGGAACAAGGAAAATATACACAAGTAAGTGAAGCGGTGAAAGAAGTTGGAATTTCTAGAAGTGCTTACTATAAATATAAGAATCATGTATTTGTAGTGAGTAAATCCAATTTAGAAAGAAAAGCAGTAATCTCATTTGTGTTATCGCATGAGAAGGGAATATTAGCTGAAGTACTTCATGTTTTAATGGAACAAAGATGCAATGTATTGACCATTAATCAAAACATACCAATTCACAATAAAGCGAGTGTGAACATTAGTATTGATGTGAGTGAGATGTTATTAAGTATGGATGCATTATTAGAATCGATTGGGGATGTAAAAGGGGTAAGTAAAACACTTTTAGTATCTGTTGAATAAAAGCGTGTGCAAGGTTGTACGCGTTTTTTTATTCGACACATTTCATTGTCTTAGCATCCTATACTATGGATGGGAGGCGAATATGCAATATTACTTAGAGGTCGTATTCATAAACAATGTGCTTGTATCCTTGCTTGCATTCGAACTAAGTGCGAATTTTTCTTTATTGAATATTGCATACACCAAATTCATAAAAGTTTTGGTGTTGGAGCAAGTATGTTTATTAGTTGCATTATTTATTTATGAGGATGCATTTTTGCTTACATATATTTTTTATATTTTCTTATTTAAAAGAAAATATAAAAGGATGTTTATGTATTTCTCTTTACGACTAGTATTGGTTTTATTACAGTTTGTGTTTTGCAGGGGAAATTTTTATGTAGGAAATTATTTTGTGTCTTTTTCTTTTGCCTTGTCTTTGATTTGGTGCTTGTTTGTATTCCTGTATGCTATTTTATATGTGAAATGGAATGCGTATATTCGTGTATCGGATTTCATTTATGATGTGCGATTTTCAAAAGGGGTTCGTATCAAGGGATATGTGGATAGTGCAAATTTTGCAACGCATAATACGCTTCCTGTTGTTTTTTTGAAGGAAACATATCGTGATAAAATCGTATATGGAATACAGGATTGGATGTTTGTGGAAGGGATTCATGGGGTTGAAAAAAAAGCAGTGTATTTAGCGAAAATAGCGATTAATAGTCATAAAGAACAACTTGTATACATATGCTTTAGTAAACAACTCCAATTGCAGTATGGGTGTGATTGTTTGTTGAATGTGGAAATGTAGGTGAAAACATGTTAAAGAAATTATGGAGATTATTATTTGTTAAAAAATCAAAAAACAATGTGTATTACATTCACGGTAATGATGCACTACCAAAACCATTGTCCAGTGATGATGAGTTACAATGTTTAATTGATTTTGAGAAAGGTAGTGAAGTAGCTAGAGATACACTTATTGAGCACAACTTACGATTGGTTATCTTTATTGCGAAACGCTATGAGAGTAATCCAATTTTTATGGAGGATTTAATCAGTATTGGTTCCATTGGTTTAATCAAGGCAGTGAATACGTTTAAACGCGACAAGGGGATAAAACTAGTTACATACGCATCAAGGTGCATTGAAAATGAAATACTTATGTACCTGCGTAAGAAAAACCGCCGAAAGGTGGAGGTTAGCTTTGATGAGCCACTTAATGTAGATTATGATGGTAATGAATTATTGTTGTCAGATATTATTGGTACAGATAAAGATCTGATTGAAAAAGAGTTTGAGAAGAAAGAACAAAAACAACAAATCATGAAGGCATTAAATACATTAAAGGGACGTGAAAAGTTAATTATGCAGATGCGTTATGGAATCCAACAAGAGGAGTTAACTCAAAAGGATGTAGCATTGATTTTAGGAATCTCACAGTCTTATATCTCAAGATTAGAAAAGAAAATTATTAAGAAGTTACAAGCATATGTTCAAAATGATTAATTCACAATTATTGTAAGGCATACAAATATACGTGCAGGGAACACTCCTACTATAGTAGGAGGATGTCATGAGCAAGCACAAAGTAGAAATTGTGAAAGTGAATACTGCACAGTTGAAAGTTATTAAAAATGAGGAGATGATGCGCTTATTTACACAGTATATAGCGCATCGTGATCCTATGATTAAAGAAGAATTAATACAGGGGAATTTAAAACTTGTACTATCTATGGTACAACGTTTTACAAATCGAAGTGATAATTTAGATGATTTATTTCAGGTTGGGTGTATTGGATTGATTAAGGCGATTGATAATTTTGATTTATCGCATAATGTGCGATTTTCAACGTATGCAGTGCCTATGATTATGGGGGAAATAAAGCGATATTTGAGAGACAACCAAAGTATTAAGGTGGCAAGGCATTTAAAAGATGTTGCATATAAAATGTATAAGGAAAAAGAATTGTATATGCAATTGCATAAAGAAGAAGCAAGTATGGAGTATTTGGCAGAAAAGTTAGATGTTCCATTAAAAGATATTGTGGATGCGCATGGTTGTATGAATAGTGTGATTTCTATCTTTGAACCGATTTATAATAATGATGGAGATGAAATGTATTTATTAGACCAAATTAAAGATACGAAAAATGAAGCGGATATGATAAACAATACAATCACATTACGTGAGAGTTTGAAAACACTTCAACAAAAAGAGTTAGATATTATAAGAAAACGATATTTTGAAGATAAAACACAAAGTGAGATTGCTATGGAACTAGGGATATCACAAGCTCAAGTTTCAAGGTTGGAAAAAAATGCAATTAAATCCTTACAAAAGCAATTCAAAATAGAGGTGTAAAATGCGTTTGCGAAAAATGGAAAGTAAGATTGTAATTAATGTGGAAAGTGGAGAAATTCTTGGTAGTATTCATGATATTGAAATAGATACAAATTCTTTTGAGATAAATACTATTTTTGTAGAAGAGAAATCAGGTGTATTAGAGCGAATGATTCCTTGGATTTTTAAGAGTAAATCTCATAAAATATCTGTGCATAAGATTGAATCTATTGGAAATGATACGATTTTAGTAAGAATGGGAAAGTAAAGACAAAAGTCTTTACTTTTTGTTGTGAAAAGATTGCATTCATATATATTAACTATTAAGATATATGTAATAGATAGGAGATTGATTATGGAAGCAATTAAGATAGAAGACTTTGTGAGTTTTAAGTATTTAAGTAATATAATGACACATGAGAGTGGTACATATTTTGTGCAAACAACATGTAATAAAGAGGATAATGCATATGAAGCAAATATTTATAGATATGGTGATAGTGGAGTACAGAAGATAACAAGTGGAAATAAGGAATCTAGTTTTCAATTTTTAGATGATCAACATCTTGTGTTTACTAGTATTCGAGAAAAGCAAGATCAGGCAAAAATAGAGGCACAAGAAGAACTGAGTGTGTTTTATAAAATGCCTTTGCATGGTGGTGAAGCGAGAGTCTTGTGTAGGGTTCCATTACAAGTAGCAAGTTTTACATGTATAGATGCAGACACTTTGTTGTTAGATGTAAATTATAGCTTGCGTTTCTCACATATGTATACACTGAAAGATAAAGAGGAAATCTTACAAGCGAAAAATGATATTGCACATTATGAAACCTTTGAAAGTGTTCCTTTTTATTTTAATGGGGTTGGTTTTTTACGAGATCGCATACGTAAGTTGTTTGTTTATAAAATATCAAGTAATCAATTGCAAGCCATTAGTGAAGATGATGTTAGTGTAAGTGGATATGAGTATAAGGAAGGAAAAGTCTTATATACATGTCAAAAAGTAGTAAAGCGTAAGCAATATAAACATGCTTTATGTGAATATACATTCGCAAATGAAAAAACAGAGGTATTGATTGCTCAAAAGGAATATAGTATAAGTGTTGCTACTTATTTAGAAGATAAAATTTTATTTTTAGGAAATAAAGAGCTGGTACATGGTATGAATGAAAATGCGAAATTCTTTGTATATGATTGCACAAAAAAAGAAATCAAATGTATCCATGATTACACATACAACTGTTACAACAGTGTGGGTAGTGATGTGCGTTTTGGTGGTGGTAGAGCATTTAAAGTGTATGAGGGTCGTTTTTATTTTGTATCTACTAGGGAGTGTCATGCGCACCTATACAGTATTGATTTAGCTGGTGAAATACACTTAGAAGTAGAAGTTAATGGGAGTGTTGATTGTTTTGATGTTTGTGACAAAGGAATTCATTTTATTGCATTGATGGATAATCAATTGCAAGAGGTATATGCATACAAGGACGAAATGAAGCAACTTACAAAACAAAATACAGCATTAGATCAAAAATATGTAGCGGATTATCAAGAGGTTGTTTTTGAAAATGATGGGATTTCTTTTACTGGTTGGGTATTGCTTCCACAAGACTATGATCCAAATAAAAGCTATCCTACATTATTAGATATTCATGGAGGACCCAAAACAGTATATGGTAAAGTGTACTATCATGAGATGCAAGTACTAGCAAATATGGGATTTATTGTTTGTTTCACAAACCCAAGGGGAAGTGATGGTAGAGATAATGCTTTTATGGATATATTTGGAAAATATGGTAGCATAGATTATGATGATTTGATGAAGTTTATGGATTGTGTTATTGCACGCTTTAGCGTTGATACAGAGCGTTTAGGAGTGTTTGGTGGTTCTTATGGTGGGTTTATGACAAACTGGATTGTTTCGCATACAACACGTTTTAAAGCGGCTGTAAGTCAACGTTGTATTAGCAATTGGATATCTTTTTATGGAACGAGTGATATTGGGACGATGTTTACTGAAGATCAATTGCATGCGAATATTTTCACATCAATGGAAAAATTATGGGATCATTCGCCTTTGAAGTATGTAAGCAATGTGAAAACACCTACATTAATTATTCATAGTGATGAAGATTATCGTTGTCCATTAGAACAAGGGCTACAATTTTATACAGCACTTGTAGATTTAGGTGTAGAAACAAGATTTTTGATGTTGAAGGGTGAAAACCATGATTTATCGCGATCTGGTAAAATAATTCCTAGAATCAAACGATTGGAAGAAATTTGCGATTGGATGCAAAAATATTTACAAGTATAATGGATAAGGTAGAGATGCAACTCCTCTCTACCTTTTTTTGTTTTTACGTGTATAATGTAGAGGATAGAGGTAGAATATGAGGCAAAATGATTTATTAGTGAGTAGTGTAAGTAGTGCATTAATGAAATTTACTTTCCCAATTTTATGTGCATTGTTACTGCAAACTTTATATGGTTCAGTGGATATGTTAATTGTAGGTAATTTTAGTGATGTAGCAAATGTTTCGGCAGTATCTACAGGTAGTCAATTTATGATGATTGTGACTTCTTTATGTACAGGTTTGGCTATGGGTACAACCATTTTACTTTCAAGTAAAATGGGAGAAGGTAAGCAAGAGGAAGTGAAAAGCATTGTGTTTCATGCTATTTGTTTATTTACTTGTATTGCAATTGTATTGAGTGTGATTTGTTTATGTCAAATGGACCGTATTATTGCTTTTATGAATACACCTAAGGATGCACACGTACAAACTTATAACTATATGTTTTATAGTTTCTCAGGGATTTTAATGGTGTTTTTATACAATGTGCTGGGAAGTGTTTTTCGTGCATTAGGGGATGCGAGAACGCCTTTGATTGCGGTTGGTATTGCTTGTGTTTTCAACATACTTTTTGATTTATTGTTGGTTGGTGGATTGCATATGGGTGCGCAAGGTGCAGCCATTGCAACGATTAGTGCACAAGGGTTGAGCGTGTTGATTTGCGGAGTTCGCATTTTGCGTAGTGAAGAAGGTATTTTGCGATTACATAAAAAAGATTGTGTATATAAGGGGAGATATATCAAGCAAATGCTTGTATTAGGATTTCCAATTGCACTTCAAAGTGTATTAGTGAACTTCTCTTTTTTGTTTATCACAATGATGATCAATCAATATGGTATCGTATATTCTGCTGCGGTAGGTGTTTGTGAAAAGGTGTGTGGAATTATTATGCTTGTACCAATGGCTTTCATGCAATCATTGTCTGTGTTTGTTGCACAAAACATAGGTGCAAAACAAATGAAACGAGTGAATCAGGGATTACGTTTTACACTTATGATTTCTTTTTTGTTTTGTTTGCTGATGGCGTATGTATCTTGTTTCCATGGAGCCTACTTATTGCGTTTATTTACTAGTGATGCACAAGTGATTGCACAAGCAAGTGAGTATTTAAAAGCGTATGCTTTTGATACACTTTTAGTGGCATTTACGTTTTGCTTTTCTGGTTATTTTAGTGGGGCAGGGAAGACTTTGTTTGTGATGATACAAGGAATTGTAGGTTCTTTGTTTTTTAGAATTGTTTTCACATTATATTTTGTGTCTATGACACCATTTTCTTTGTTTCGTGTTGGGTTGGCGATACCTATTGCTTCCATGGTTCAAATTATTATGTGTGTTATTTACTATATATATCAAAGGCGAAGTAAGCAATAGGGTTGTAACTTAACACAATCACTTTAAATTGTTCACTAATTCATGTACAATAATAAACAAGCAGGAGGGTATTATGATTCAAATAAGAAAAGAGATTAAAGACTTAAAAGCAGAGGTTACTACGCATCGTAGACAATTACATCAAATTCCTGAAATAGGGTTGGATACAGTGAAGACTAAGGCTTATATTATTCAAGCTTTACAACAAATTGGTTCATTGAAAATAGAAGAAGGATATGCTGAAAACGGTGTTGTCGCATATTTGCATGTTGGTGAGGATTTTCCTTCGATTGGTTTTCGTTGCGATATGGATGCATTGCCAATTTTAGAGGAAAATGAGGTTTCATTTATTTCTAAGCATGAAGGATGCTCACATGCTTGTGGACACGATGGGCATATGGCTGCAATCTTAGGAAGTATTTCTTACTTTGTGAAACATGTTGACGCATTAACTTGTAATTTAGTGTTTATTTTCCAACCTGGGGAAGAAGGTCCTGGTGGAGCAAAGTTAATGATTCGTGATGGATTGTTTGAAAAGTATCCTATGCGTTATGTGATTGGAACACATTTAATGAATGATGTAGAAAAAGGAAAAATTGCATGTTGTGCTGGACCAATTATGGCACGTAATGGTGAATTTGTTGTGGATATACATGGGGTGAGTGCACATGGTGCACAAGCTTATGAGGGAAGGGATGCGATTGTAGGTGCTGCAGCATTGATTACACAACTGCAAAGTATTGTATCTCGAAGTATTGATCCACTGCGATCTACGGTGATTAGCGTTGGTAAGATTCATGGTGGACAAGCAAGAAATCAGATTAGTGATCATGTACATATGTTGGGAACCATTCGTTCTTTTCACGATGATAGTTATGAATTAATGAAAAAAAGAATGCAAGAAGTGTGTGATGGTGTAGGACTATCATATGGTGTAGATGTGAAGTTGAGTATAGAAGATTACTATTATGCGGTAGAAAATGATGCGTATTTAAATGCTGTTTTACAAGAGGCTTTGGGTGAGGATTTCATCCAACAAGTACCAAAAATGACGGCAGAAGATTTTTCTTATTATCAAAAAGAAGTCCCTGGTCTTTTCTACTTTACAGGCGTAGGAGATGCACAACATACAAATAATATTCATAATTGCCGATTTAACTTTGATGAAGAAGCCTTGTTGAATAGTGTTGAATGTAATGTTCGTATACTTGAAAAATTAGGAGTTTATCATGATTGATACACATTGTCATATTTTATGGGGTGTAGATGACGCATCGCAGTGTGAACGTCAAAGTTTAGATATGTTGCATATTGCCCAAAATGATGGTGTGAAAGAAATTATTGCGACACCACATATTAAAATGGGCTTATTTGAAAATACTTATGAACAGTTGCACCAAGCCTACATCCAACTATTAAAAACAATACAAAAACACAATATACAAGTGAAAGTATATCTAGGTGCAGAAAATTATGTTAGTAAGAAAAGCATGCATTTATTAAAAGAGAAAAAATTTGTGCCTTTAGTAAATAGTAACTATATTTTGATTGAATTTGCCTGGACAAAAAATATACACGATAACCCAACTTTATACATTAAGCAATTTATTGAGGCAGGTTATAGACCAATTATTGCGCATCCTGAGCGATATGAATGGGTACATGAAGATTATAGTTTATTGAAAACATGGAAAGAATTAGGTTGTTTGTTGCAAGTGAATCGTACGAGCATTTTATCATTAGACTCTATGAAAAAGGCAAATACATATGCGCAAAAAATGTTAGCAGATGGATTTGTGGATATTATAGCTAGCGATGCACATCATGCATATGCTCCTAGATTTATTAAGTTAAGTGATGTATATACATTTGTTTGCACTCACTATAGTGAATCACTAGCAAAAAAATGTCTTATTGACACGCCAAAAATGATTATTAATGCGGGGAAGGAAAATACAAATGATCCAAGTCAATAATATTTGTAAAGATTATGGTAATGGGTGTGGTGTATTCGACTTGAATTTTCGTGTAAACCAAGGAGAAATTCTTGGTTTTTTAGGACCTAACGGTGCAGGAAAAACAACAACGATTCGTTTATTGATGGGATTTTTAAAACCTACTCAAGGTTCATTAAGCATATGTGGTATGGATTGTTTTAGACAACAAGATCAAATTCAAAAAGAAGTAGGATATCTGCCAGGAGAGATACATTGTATGGATGAAATGAGTGGAATACAGTTTATTCGCTTTATAGCAGATATGAAGAGAATGAAAAACTTCGATAAAATGGAGTATTTGATTGAATACTTTGCATTAGATAAAAATCAAATCATTCGTAAAATGTCTAAAGGGATGAAACAAAAAGTAGCAATTATTTGTGCATTTATGCACGATCCAAAAATCCTTATATTGGATGAGCCAACTAGTGGATTAGATCCATTAATGCAAAATAAGTTTGTTTCTTTATTGTTGAAAGAAAAACAAAATGGAAAGACAATATTGATGTCTTCACACATGTTTGAAGAAGTTGAAAAAACATGTGATAGGGTAGTGATTATAAAAGAGGGAAGAAGTATGGCACTGACGAGTATAGAAGAAGTTGTGAATTCACAGAAAAAAACATATGAAATTTCTTTTTATGAAGCTAGTGAAGCACACTCTTTTTGTACATTGATGGATGGTGAGCAAGTATCAAATACACATGTACAAGTGCAAGTGCAAAATGTTGATGCGTTAATTGCTCAGTTGCGTGATTATCGTATCAAAGATATCACACGCATTCAACAAAGCCTTGAGCAGCTATTCTTAGAATATTATGGAGGGGAAAATGATTAAGACTTTATTTCAAAAAGAAATGCGAAGCAATCTATTACTCTTATTATTGTTTTGTTTTATTCTTAGCATTTATTGTACTATGATAGTCTTCATGTATGATCCTGATTTTAGTAGTTCATTGCATACAATGATTGAAAGTATGCCAGAAGTATTTTCTGCCTTTGGGATGCAAGGGATGCCTACAACATTAATAGAATTTCTTGTTAATTATTTGTATGGCTTTATATTAATCGTAATTCCATTAATTTTTAGTATTATCATATCTTATAAATTAGTTGTGAAATATGTAGATCAAAAAACAATGGCCTATTTACTAGCGACTCCAAATTCAAGAGTGCAAATGATTCGTACGCAAATTTATGTGCATATAGTGTGTACTCTATTACTTTTGTTATATGCTACAGTCTTAATTTTTGTGCTTAGTTGCATTTGGTTTCCAGGAGGTTTAGTGGCAGCAGATTTTATTTCACTGAATATTGGACTTATAAGTATACATTTATTTATATCTTCGATTTTATTTTTCTGTAGTAGCTATTTTAACGAATCAAAACATACTATTGCAATAGGTTCAGCAATCGTCATTATTAGTATATTGGTACAAATGTTAAGTCAAGTGTCGGATCAATTTTCATTTCTTAATTATTTCACGTTACTTTACTTGTTTGATGCGCATTCACTTATCGAAGGAAACGTTGATGCCATTGTAAAAGTAGTAATATGTTTACTAAGTGCTATATGCATATATGGATTTAGTGTTCGTATATTCAAACAAAAAGATTTACCATTATAAAAAAAGACCTTATCGTATATTTCACGATAAGGTCTAATTTTTTATTAAAATGTTTTATTTACTACCAATACTTACATAATATGTAACATCTTCTTTTAATGTAGTACCAGGAAGTAGGGTAGAGTTTGCTTTGTCGTATTGTCCTGCTTCCACCGTGTTGTTTTCAATAATACTTACACTTATACCAGGGAAGTATGTATTCGCAAAACTCACCACACTAGATTTAGCGGATTCAAATGTCGTTTTTCCAGCAAAGATGGATTCGAATGAAGAAGGTACGACAAGTTCTTCACTCACACTACTTTTTAATTCTTGACATACTTCATTGCTTTTATTACTTACATGTTCATATCCATAATATCCGCAAACTCTTACTGTATCTCCATTTTTTGTGCTAATGGTTTCTACATTTTGATCGCTTGCGCTAGCTCCATTTTTAACTAGGGTACCATTTACATAAATATCCCATTTATATTGTACTGCACCAAATAAGAAAGATTTATCGAATAACAGGGTTCCACTAACGGTAACACCCCCACCACTCATCGTCTTCACATTACTTGCTTTCACTAATTTACTTGCATCAGGGTATGGAGTGAATCGGATTGTTAAATCATTTTCATTCATTGAGATGCTCAATGAATCTAATGTGCTTAACTCATCCGGTGACACAGTATCCAAACTGGCGAATTTTTGGTTTATTAGACCGGATGTCATTGCGACAGAATTTCCTTCAGGGGCCGTTGCATATGGGAATAATCCAAGGATGTGAGAGATACTTACAACACCGCTTGGTCTTGTGATTTCACTAACACTTTCTCCAGCTGTCAATGTATCTAACATCGTTTTCACAATGGTTCCTTCTACATTCGCCCACAGTTTTGTTTCATCTAAGTATGTATTCATACCTGCAATTGGTTTATCGTAACCAACCCATGCAGCCACCGTATATTGGTTAGTGTAACCAACCATCCATTTATCTTTGGCAATACCAATCGGGATTCCATATTGTGCTGCTTCATCACCATAGGAAGTTGTCCCTGATTTTCCATATACTGGATAGGAACTTTTCAAGGTATTTACCAATGTTTGATAACTTGCATTATCTACTGCATCTTTCAACATAACAGAAGTTAGGTATGCAGTTTCAGCTGAGAATATTTGTGTAGGTGCTGATTCATTTGCGTAATCTTCAATAGTTTCATCTTGAAAATCAATACTTACAACGGAATATGGTTCAATGTATTGACCTGCACTTGCAAATGTTTGGTAAGCTCCTGCTACTTGTAATGGTGTTGCAGAGAACGTTCCAATTGCCACACTTGGATTTAATGTATCTAAATCAAAACCAAGATCTTGTATTAATTTAAGATGAGCATCATTTCCAATGATTTCATTTGTGTCCATAAATGCATGATATGCAGGAAGGTTCAATGATAATCCAATCGCTGATGATAAGGTAACATCTCCTCTAAACCTACGATCTGCATTGTATAAGGTAGTTCCATCTGCCCAATTGTCAATTGGACCATCTTCTAACACCATGCTTGTTGAATACCCCACATATTCGAATGCAGGTGCATAGGCAACAAGTGGTTTTGCAGTAGAACCAATCTGGTGAATATCACCATAGGCACGATTAATTCGATCGCTTCCTCCATATCCACGTCCACCACCAAGTGCTAATATTTCACCAGTTTGATTGTTTATAGCAGCGAAACCTGTTTGGAATAAATCATCTGGATAAGTAACACCTTCTCCATTACATAAAGCATCTGCTACTGCTTGTGCTTCAGGATCCATAGTCGTTTGAATGACCATAGATGTCGTATATGGATTGTATCCAGTTGTTGCTTCTACTTCTTGTACTACATGGTCAATGAAACTTTGGTTTGCGTCACCTTCAAAGTTCACGACTCCATTTAATTGTTTTGATAAATCAACTTGTAAAGCCAATTCATATTCTTCTTGTGAAATGTATCCATGATAATGCATTAAATATAAAATGGTATCTCGACGTTCGACACCTAAATCATAATTATAGTAAGCATTGTATGCAGAAGGCGCATTTACAACACCTGCAAGATAAGCAGCTTCACTTAATGTTAAGTTTTGTACGCTTTTCCCAAAGTAGTATTGTGCTCCTTTTTCAATCCCACGAGCTGAACCACCAAAATTAATTTTATTTAAGTAGTCTTCTATAATTTCTTCCTTAGTATTTGCAGTCTCTACTTCTACCGACTTAAATATTTCTAATATTTTGTTTTCTAATTGTTCAAATGTACTTAACTGCTGTGTAGCGGCTGCCTCCTGAAAGAATGCCACATCAATTAATTGCATGGTTAATGTAGAACCACCTTGCACGATTCCACCAGCACTTAAATTTGCAAACCCTGAACTTATAAAACGAGGTAAGTCAAATCCACTGTGTTCAAAGAAACGCGAATCTTCTGCAGATAAGAACGCATCTAAAACTACTTGTGGAATTACTTCGTAGTCAATATTCTCACGATATCCACTTCCTGCCGACAGTGTAGTAATTTCATTTCCATTACGGTCAAGTATTATTGTAGAGTTAGCGCTCTCCAAATCGCTTAAATCGCTAGGTAATGTAGAATTACCTAAGACGTTTTGAATATATAGAAATACTCCTAAACTTAAGGTTACTCCAGCACTTAAAAACAAAATACAAATCGTATTTATAATTCTACGATTTCTTGCTTTTTTTTCGGGCTTAGTAAGCTTTCTTTTTTCATTATTCTTTTTTGACATATTAATCCTCCTTGAAGTACACAAGATCCACGATATCCAAATATTTTAAACGTGGAGTAAATCCTTCACGAATTAAATGTGCATGTTGTGTAATCTCTTTATACGTTAATGATTTTTTTTCTTTTGTCTGATATGCATCAACAATATAACTAGCATCTAATAAATACGTTTCATTAAAACTAGTGAATCGTATAATGACAAACGCGATTGCTCCGTGTGCCAAGACCTGGGCCAAATGTTCGATTTGATGAGCATGAATATTTTGTAAAGTAAATAAGGATTTTGACTTTGTTTCCTTCGCTTCAAAATCAATATACTTTCCGCGATATATGCCATTAAAATCGGTTGTACTTGGTGTTTGATAATACGCTTCACATATTTTTGCATATTTTCTTGCGGGATAATCAACTTTTACTACTTGAATTGGTGTAGGCTTTTTATATATAGCAGCCTTGTCAATGGATTGGTAGTAGGTATTACTATCTTGTATATCTTTTTCTAAATTCATTCCTCTAGCAGTACTTAATGCACTAGCATTGGTTGTTATTTTTTTCTTGTTTGGATAGTTAATCATCATCATCACCTATATGATATTATAAACAATTTTACTTACTAATGCTAGAGTACAATAAAAAAACACATAATATATAGAAAACTAGCATAAGAAGGATGCAGTAAACAAAAAATAAAGAACTCGGGATAGTTCTTTATTTCTTATATTTTTTTAAAG
>CAYJJS010000008.1:31166-59473 GCA_964370645.1 uncultured Erysipelotrichaceae bacterium
TAGTATAGCCAAAAGGTATCGTTTAAATACAATCTTTTTGTGTTAAATTGTGGGAGTGTATAAACAAAAAATAAAGAACTCGGGATAGTTCTTTATTTCTTATATTTTTTTAAAGGGAGAATGTATGAAGTATTACCTTCATTAAGCAAATATTATCTTTTGCTTGTTTATAGTATAGCCAAAAGGTATCGTTTAAATACAATCTTTTTGTGTTAAATTGTGGGATGTTAAAAAAGATTATACGTTTCTTCTTTTCTTTGCATCTTAATTTTGGTAAACTAGTTATTAGGTTAGGTGATTACAATGGAAAAACGATTTGAACTAAAAGTGAGTGATATTTTAGATAAGCAATTTCATGTTGATTTGAAGGGGTATAATGCTCATGAAGTAGATGATTTTTTAGACAAGGTAATTTCGGATTACCAAAAATATGAGGAAGTGTTCCAAATTCTTACGAAAAATGCAACACATTATAAAGAAGAAAATGAAACTTTAAGAAATCATATTCGTGTACTTGAACAACAAGTTGAGGCAAATCAACAAATTTCAAATGCAGATGTGGATCAAGTGGATGTATTGCGTAGAATTTCAAGATTGGAACGTGAAGTATTTAAAAATAAATAATATCTAGGCAATCGCTGGTTGAAAAACTAGAGGAAAGTCCATGCTCGCACAATCTGAGAGGATTGTAGTGTTTGTGCTATACGAAAAAATAAGTATAGGTAGTGTTATGCTAACGGCTGATGAAATCCTAAGGGAAACTATGGATCGAATCTTTAAAAGTGCCACAGAAACGAGTTACTTGAGAAATTAAGTAGATGGAACGGGTAAACCCCGCAAGCGAGAAACCCAAATTTGGTAGGGGAACTTCCATTCATGAAATGAAATGAAATGGAGGACGTGATTACGTAGATAAATGGTTGCCACTTCGCAAGAAGGACAGAACATGGCTTATACGATATTATTTTTGAAAGTGAGAAATCACTTTTTTTATTTTATTATAGGTATTCTTTCTTTTCACTCATTCTGTTTTGTAGTAAAATAAGTTAGATGAAAAAAATAGTAGTAGGAATCTTAGCGCATGTGGATGCAGGAAAAACAACGTTGTCAGAAGGGTTGTTGTATGCGAGTAAGAGCATAATGAAAAAAGGAAGAGTAGATCATAAAGATAGTGTGTTGGATTATGATGTACAAGAAAGAGATCGTGGAATTACGATTTTTTCAAAGATGGCCAACTTTAATTATAATGATTGCCATATGACTTTATTAGATACACCAGGTCATGTTGATTTTTCCATTGAGATGGAAAGAACACTACAAGTACTAGATTATGCTGTGGTAGTAATCAGTGCTTTAGACAAGGTTCAATCACATACCCATACAATCTTTCGCTTACTAAAACACTATCAGATTCCTACCATTGTGTTTATGAATAAAATGGATGCAACACATTATACAAAAGAGGAGTTGTTTGCTGACTTGAATGATAGTGTAGATGCGTATTTTGTGGATTTTACATTGCCTAAAGAGGCAATGGAAGAACAACTTGTATTGAGTGATGATGGGTTATTAGAGTATTATGCAAAGCATCACTTATTGCGTGTAGAAGATGTACAGGAGGCAATTGTAGCTCGTAAAATAATCCCGTGTGTATTTGGGAGTGCGTTAAAAGATGAGGGGTGTACAAAGCTGTTAGATGTCTTAGCGATATATGCTAGACAAGAAAAACAAGAGGAAGGGTTTGTTGCTAAGGCATTTAAAGTTAGTCGCGATGAACAAAATGTGCGATTAGTGCATATGAAAATATGTAGTGGTACTTTGCAAATGAAGCAAACTATTGGTGAAGATAAAGTAGATCAAATTCGTATTTATAATGGTGTTAAATTTAAATCCGTTTCCACGGTAGGAGCTGGTGAGATTTGCTTGGTGAAAGGCTTGCATCACATAAAGAGTGGGGATGTTATTGGGAAAAAAGGTAATTTTTCTTTGTCCTTACGTAGCTACTTGCAATATGTATTAGTTGTGGATGAACAAGTAGATATTGTTGCATTTTATAAACAATTACAAGTGTTGCAAGATGAAGACCCACATTTAAAAATCACATTGCAAAACAACCATGAAATAAGCATGCAATTGATGGGAGAGGTACAAATTGAAGTATTACAACGCAGTATCAAAGAGCGTTTTAGTGTGGATGTATCGTTTCAACAAGGGCGTATTTTATATAAGGAAAGCATTAGTGAGGTAGTAGAGGGTGTAGGACACTATGAGCCTTTGGGGCATTATGCAGAAATACATTTATTGTTGACGCCTTTGAATCGACAAGAGGGATTACAATTTGAGAATTTGTGTGGTGAAAATGGATTATCAAGGCAAATTCAGTCTTCCGTTATGAATTATTTACAATGTAAACAATATAATGGTGTTTTGAGTAATAGTGAATTGTGTGATGTAAAGATATCTTTATTAGGTGGTAAAACACATTTGAAACATACGCAGAGTATAGATATTAAAGAAGCGTGTGATCGTGCTTTACGTAATGCATTATTGAAGTGTGAGAGTATATTGTTGGAGCCATATGTAGAGTTTTCTATTCATATAGATGCGTCGTTGTTGAGTAAAGTATTATTTGATTTGCATAGTTTTGATGCAACGTATGAAATTCAACAAGATAATAATGAGGAAGTTTGCGTGAATGGTGTTGCAACTTTTGAAAGAATGCGTAATTATGATCATACATTAGCAACGATGAGTCATAATAAGGCGCGCTTTTATATGCATGTCAGTGGATATGATGTATGTAAACAACAAGAAGAAGTTCTTAAAAATCTTGGATACGATGCGATGCAAGACGTGAAGCAAAGTGGGGGTTCCATCTTTTTTAAGCAAGGGGCTGGTTATTTTGTTGCTTATGATGAGGTGGATAAACACATGCATGTGCCATACTTGTATACGCCACTCACAACCTCGAAAGAACCTTCCTATAATCCAATAAAAATAACGGATGAAGAAATACAAAGGGTTATGCAAAGAGTGCATGCAGAGCCTAAAAAGCCATATAAAGAAAGGGTGCGTAAAGAGGTATATCCACAAGGGTATAAAAGTAAGACAAAGACAGTACATAAAAAATGTTTATTAGTTGATGGTTATAATATGATTTTTTCTTTTTCTACGTTGCAAGGTTTGGCGAATGAAGATTTGGATGCTGCTAGACATCAACTGATACAGATGTTAAGCAGTTATCAGGGCTATTATAAAGGATTAATTATTGTGGTATTTGATGCATATAAACAAGAGCATACACAACAAAGTAGTACTTTTAATGGAAGTATACACATTGTATTTACGAAAAAAGCACAAAGTGCAGATCATTATATTGAAAAAGCATCAAAAGAGATGCGTGAAGAATATCGTGTACAAGTTGCAACATCGGATTATTTACAACAAATTATTGTATTGTCTCAAGGTGCTACAAGAATCAGTGCTTCACAACTTGAAACACTATTGTTGCAAAGTCGTAAAGCAAGTGAAAATTATACCAAAACACAAAGTCAAGTTAGAAATACACCACTTGAAAAAATAAAAGAATATGAGGAAAACTGATTTTAGAGAATAAAGTCAGTTTTTTTGTCTAAATTAATAGGGTACTCATATATGGGTGTGCATACACACAATGTGAGTGGCACACTTTGAAAATTTAAATAAAATGAATATATAAAGGTGGGAACATATGCCAAATCGTATTTATGAATTGAGAAAAAAATTTGGGTTAAAACAATCTGATTTAGCCGATAAACTAGGGATTTCACAACAGACGTTATCGCGAATAGAAAATGAAATCACACATCCAGCTATCGATGTATTATGTGCATTGGCTGATTATTTTGATGTAAGTATAGATTATTTAGTTTGTCGTAATGAATTGCAACAAATAATCACTTTAGAAGATCCAGTGATGGAAACTTTAATAGAGAATTATGATTTTTTGAAAATGATAGGTAAACTTAATGAAAAAGAAAAGCAGGCAATCTTGCAAATCATAGAAGTTTTCGCTTGTGAGTCACTTTAATAATTAAAGTGTTTTAGATAAACGAGTAGTTCTTCTTAAAAATACTTCGCATTCCTTTTTAGAAACTGTTACAATAGATAGAGTTGATGGAGGGAAGTATGCGAAAAGAAGTAAAAATAGATATGACACAAGGGAGTATAGTAAAATGTTTAATGTACTTTGCGCTACCAATCTTTCTTGGAAATTTATTCCAGCAATTATATAATGTTGTCGATTCATTGATTGTAGGTAATTTTTTAGGGTCTCAGGCACTTGCTGCAGTGAGTTCGTCTGGTAATTTGATTTTTTTAATGGTTGGTTTTTTTCAAGGTATTGCCATGGGAGGAACCATTTTATTGGCGCGTTTTTTTGGCGCTAAAGATGAAGTGAATAGTCGCAGAGTTGTACACTCTGCTATTTGTTTAGGTTTAATCACAAGTGTTATTTTAACTTTGGTAGGAGTATTTTGTGCGCCAGTAATACTTGGTTGGATGGGTACACCAGAGAGTGTGTTTCCTCAATCTGTTGCATATTTTCAAATGTATTTTGCTGGTTCAATTGGGTTTGTTATGTATAATATTATGGTTGGTATTTTACAAGCAGTTGGGGATAGTAGAAACCCATTAAAGTTTTTAATTATTTCTTCTATTATTAATGTAGCATTGGATTTGTTATTTATTGCTGTATTTAAAATGGGTGTAGAATCAGCAGCACTAGCGACAATTATCTCGCAATTGTTTAGTGCAATATTATGTTTTCATAAATTATATAGTACTAAAGAATGTTATCGAGTACGTGTGAAAGAAATTTCTTTTGATGCACCAATGCTGAAAGAAATGATTCGCTTAGGATTACCAGCGGGTCTGCAAAACTCAATTATTTCATTAGCAAATGTCGTTGTCCAAAGTAATATTAATTCTTTTGGGGAGTTAGCGATGGCAGGGTGTGGTGCGTATTCAAAAATTGAAGGATTCGCTTTTTTACCAATCACAAGTTTTGCGATGGCACTGACAACCTTTGTATCTCAAAATATCGGTGCGAAACGTTTCGACCGAGTTACGAAAGGTGCAAAAATCGGTATACTAAGCAGTATGGTTATGTCAGAAATCGTTGGATTTATTATCTTTTTCTTATCTAGCCAATTGATTTCAATTTTCGATAGTAACCCAGCTGTTGTTACTTATGGGGTAGGTAGAGCAACGTATTCAGCATTCCTGTTTTTCCTATTGGCATATTCACACAGTGTAAGTGCTGTCTTACGAGGTGCGGGAAAATCACAAGTTCCTATGTATGTTATGCTACTTTGTTGGTGTGTAATTCGTGTTTCGATTTTAACCTTTGTGATGCCACTATATCGAGATATAACACTAGTTTATATTGTGTATCCAATTACTTGGTCATTGAGTTCATTATTTTTTATAATATATTATAATAGAGTGGATTGGTTAAAATCATTTAAAAGTGTATAATTACAGTAGGGGGTTCTATTTATGAGTGATGAAAACATACAAAAGACAAAGCATACGTTAAATGAATTATTGGTTGGATTGTTTAATTATATTTTATATATAGAAGAAAGAAATTTAAAAATGAATGGTGTAGAGTTAAGCATGAATGAAGTACACATTTTGGAGCGCATTTTAAAGACAAGAGATAATACGATGACCTATATTGCGACTAGTTTAATGGTTACACAAGGGACTTTGACCACAAATGCAAATCGATTGATTCAAAAAGGGTATGTTGAAAAATATCGTGATGAATTCGATAAAAGAGTATTCCGTTTACGCTTAACACCTAAAGCAGATCCTATTATTAAAATGCATGATGCATTTCATGAAAATATGATCGATCGCGTAATTGGTGAATTAGGATTAGCAGATAACCTTGTTCTGAATGAATCTTTAGAAAGAATTTTACAGTATTTCCGTGAGGAATATCGTTTATTCGCACAAGTATAAAAGCACAAACTGGGCTACAGTTTGTGCTTTATTTTTGTTAAATGTGTAAGAGTGTACATGACAATGCTCACCGCTACATATGATAGCCAAACACCTTGTAAAGAAAGCCATGACGATAAGATAAATATGCATAGGGGTGCGATTAGTAAACATTCAATATATGTATAGCGAGTTGCTTTTTTACTTTCTCCAGTTGCATTAAACAATGAAATTTTGAATTTTACAAAGAAGATAAATGGAAAAGCAAACGCACTTATGAAAATACCTTCTTGAAAGTATTGTTGTGCAATAAGGGATAAATTAAATACATCAGCTAAGATTGGTGTTGTAAAATATAATGTGATGAGTACAATCATACACAAGAACAAGCCAATTTTATATGCAGTGTGTCTTAATTTTCGTAAGTGTATTACATCATTTTTACCATAATATAAACTAAATAAAGGTTGCAACCCATCTCCTACTCCCAAAAGCATATTCGATACGGGAAATGTAATGTAGGAGATAACGGTATAAGCAGCGACCCCCTGTGTTCCACCATAGTGTAGACATACGAAGTTAGAAAAAATGAGTACTATGGAGGGGGTTAAGGAAACACCAAAAGGTGCAATACTACGTGTGAATATATCTTTGCATAAGTGTAGTGTGTGACGTTCTTGACTTTGGTGCTTTAAAGATATTAATCGCTCACGATTTATGAATAGTAAGCCAATGGTTAGGATGGTTACAATTAATTGTGCGAGTAAGGTCCCTAGTGCAGCTCCTTGAATTCCCTTTGCACAAGTAAAGATGAAATAGTAGTTTAAGATTAAATTGGATACGACTCCAATGATTGAAATAATCATAGCTTGAATGGGTAGTTGTAGATTACGTAATATAGGGATTGCTCCAGTAGAAAAAATTTGAAATACACAACCTAAACTAACAACTTGCAAATATTCAAAGGCCTGTGTATACACCTCATCACGCGCACCAAGTATTTGTAGCAAATAAGGAAAAGATGTGTAACAAAGTAGTAATAAAACAAGACTTACGACAAATAGTAATCCAATTGTATACAATAAAGTATAATAGGCATTGCGATATTGTTGTTGTCCAATTTTTTGGGAGTATAAGATACTTCCTCCAATCCCAATACCTAAACCCGTTGCGATAAAGATGGCAGGTATGGGCCAGGCTAGATTGATTGCGGCCAAGCCACTATCTCCGCTGCTTTGCCCAATAAACAAACCATCGATAATGGAGTACAATCCACTTAGTAATAGTGAAAGTATTGTTGGAATCGTATATTTTAGTATTGTTTTCATTTGTTACCTCACAATGTATTCAAAGCATTTTAACATAAGAATATATAAGTGCAACACCAATTGTATAAAAATTATCAATATTCACAATATTTTTACAAAACCAATAAAATACTCAAAAAAGTTAACATATTCTTTCGTGTTTGTTAACTTTTTATTGGCTTTGTTTTGCTACTATATGCCTGATGAGATAGGAGGAGCTATGAGGAAGTTATTTAGCTACGATAAGCTAGTAGTATGGATATTTGTACTACCGGCATTAATTCCTTTGGTTGTATTTTGGATTTATCCAATACTGCAATCGGTTTTTATAAGTTTCACAAATTGGGACTATATGACTCCAGATTTTGAATTCACTGGATTGGAAAACTATATAAGATTGTTTAAGGATTCGCGCTTTTATGAAGCATTGTGGAATACGATTGTATTCACAGTAGGAACGATGGTACCAACCATTGGGTTGGGTTTGGTATTGGCTTTACTACTAAAGAAAACGTTTAAGGGAAGTGGAGCATATAAGTTTATATTATTCTCCCCATGGATTACACCTACAGTAGCAGTTTCTATTGTTTGGACATGGATTTTTCAACCAGTGGATGGACTGGCAAACACAGTATTAGGATTTTTTGGAATCCCTGCATTAGAGTGGATTCAAAGTTCAGATACAGCGATGTTATCTGTAATCATAGTAACTGTATGGAAAAGTATTGGGTATGCGATGATATTTTATTTATCAGCGTTAGAAAAAGTGCCTAAAGAATTGTATGAAGCAAATGATTTAGATGGTGCATCACCACTACAAAGATTTCGTGATGTGACATTACCTAGTATTTCTCCAACTACATTTTTCTTGGTTATTATTACAACGGTAAATTCACTACAAGCATACGATCAAATTCAAATTTTAACACAAGGAGGGCCTGCAGGAAGTACAAGAACATTAATGTATATGTATTATCAACTTGGGTTCACTGAGTTTGATATGGGACAAGCAACAGCGCTTGCAATTGTCTTGGTACTTATTACGGTTGGTATTTCTTTGATTCAATTTGTTGCTTCAAAGAAATGGGTCCACTATTAGGAGGGAAAACAACATGATCAAAAAGATAAGTAAAATTGTATTATTGAGTGTTGTGAGTATTTTCACGGTATTCCCTTTTGTTTGGATGATACTAAGTGCATTGAAAACAAAAGAAGAAGTAATGGATGTGTCTGCCTTTTTCCCAAGTGAAATACAATGGGGAAATATATATACAGTTATTTTTGAATCGCCATTATTACTATATGTTTGGAACTCATTGTTTGTTTCTATCATTATTGTAATTATTCAGGTAGTGGCTGGGGCATTGCTTGCCTATGCCATAGTATTCATGAAGTTTAAAGGTCGAAATGTATTATTTGCAACAATAATGTGTACGTATATGTTGCCAGCAGCTGCAACATATATACCAAGTTATATTATTTTAGCAAACTTAAATTTATTAAATACCTTCACAGGATTGATTATTTCAAGTTCTGTAAGTATATTTGGGATTTTCTTGTTGAGACAGGCGTTTAAGCAAGTACCAATGGGGTTGATTGAAGCAGCAAGGATAGATGGAGCAGGACCGTTTCGAATATTGCGAGAAGTCATTGCACCCATGACAAAGTCTTCTTTCATCACATTTGGATTGATGAGTTTTATTGCTAGTTACAACAACTATATGTGGCCATCATTAATTAATGAAAGTGTAGAGACAAGTTTAGTTTCACAAGGGTTAAGAAGATTCTTTATTGAAGGTGGTGCCTATGGTACAGAATGGCCATTAGTTATGGCTGGAAGTGCTCTAATTATTATTCCGTTATTAATTTTATTCGCATTTACGCAAAAATGGTTTATTAATGGAATTGGTGGAGACACAGGAATGAAAGGGTAAAAGATTGCGAAAGCAACGAAAGGAAACAATATGAAAAACAAATTTAAAAGAGTATCGTTATTATCAGCGTCAGCTTTATTGGCTATGAGTGCCTTAACAGGATGTGGAAGTACAAGTTCAGAACCAACAAAAAATGAAGATGGTTTGATTGAGATTGATTTTTGGTATTCAGGAGGTAAAACGGCTGTGAATGTGGTTCAAGAAATCGTAGATGATTTCAATGCATCACAATCAACATATAAAATAAATACTGTAACACAAGCAGATTATGGTGAAACGTACGAGAAGTTACAAGCTTCAATTGCAGGGAATAATCAGCCAGATATCGCATTGTTGAACACAGATGCAGCTAGAAACTTGAATGATAAAGGTTTACTAGAAGACATGAGCACAATGATTTCTGAAGATGAAGATTTTAATGAAGAAGATTACTTAGATGTATTTATGGCACAAGGTATTGCAGATGATGTCGTTTATGCATTACCAGCATATGGGACAACACAAATTATGTATTACAATATTGCACTATGGGAAGATGCAGGAATTGATCCAACAACGATTGAAACTTGGCAAGACTTAGAAGAGGCTGCAAATACATTAACTGTAGATGGAGAAGTATATGGTTGGGAACCAATGTGGGGATCACCTAACTTAATCGATGCTGCATTAAGTAATGGAGCGCAACTAATTAGTGATGATGGTGAAACAGTTATGATTAACTCAGAAGAATGGGTTGAAGTATGGGAAAGTTTTGGTACATGGATTCACGAAGATGAAATTATGAAAGTAAACTCAGGTGGTCAAGGATGGGAATACTGGTATAACACAATTGACGATGTATTACAAAACAGAGCAGCAGGATATACTGGATCATCAGGAGATCAAGCGGATTTAGACTTTTCAATTGTAGGTGCTATGGAGCAACCAGGATTTAACGATAACCCTTCTGCACCAACTGCAGATGCATTACAATACGTTATGTTAGAAAAATCAAGTGATGAGGAAAAAGAGGGTGTATTCGAATTCATGAAATTCTTTACTTCTCCAGAAAATCAAGCGAAATGGTCTATGAGTACAGGTTATGTAGCGGTTAGAGAATCAACACAAGAAGTAGAAGAATTTAAAGCTTACACGGACGAAAACCCACATGCCTTAGTTCCACTACAACAAGCAATGCATGGTACGCCAGCTTTAGTAGATCCAACAAATGGAAAAATCTTTGATGCATTAACAATTGCAGCAGATAAAGTAGAATTAGAAGGTATCTCAGCGCAAGAAGCATTAGATGAAGCACAAAAAGTTGCACAAGAAGCGCTAGACAGTATTAATGAATAAGCAGTTCATAATCCATAAGAACTCGCCATTTATGCAGAGTGAACAATTTATTGTTCACTCTGCTGTCTCGCAATTAAGCTTTCATGTTGAAATTCCTGCATATTTTAAATGTATGAGTTTTATCATGGTGAAAGATGCAAACAAAATACTTCGAATGGTTCGTTTGTTGGGACATGGCGAGCATAAATTGTCTATCGCAGACACTGCTTCAAATACGAGTGTAGGTGCGATTGCGGGAAATATTCCTTGTGGGGAATGGGAAGTTAGTATTGGTAGTTTTAAAGAATATTTGGTGAAGTATTTAGGAGATAAAGAAGTAGAAGTGCATTTACAAATACATATGGATACGCAAGTCGTTAGTGAATCAATTGATGGTGCTATGTGGATGAATGATCAAGAAGGATTTATTTTGGATGAAACAATGTATGATTTTGATCGTGTTTATTGTGAGGCATCTCGTTATTATAAAGGAGACTTTCACACACATACTCGCTTATCCGATGGAAAGCACAGTGTGAAGCAGGCAATGCAAACGGCAAAACAATACAATATGGATTTTTATATGCCAACTGAGCATAATTTATTACATACAGGATTTTATGATAGTGCTTTGTGTATTGTTCCCTCTATTGAGGTAACGACATTGAAGGGTCATTTTAATGTATTTGGATTGACACAGTATCCAAGTGTTTTATGGGAAACATTAGAAGTAGATGGTGAACAATCAAATACTGAGAATATTTTGCATATGTTACAAGAGGCCAATGATAATCAATGGCTTACAAGTATCAATCATCCATTTTTGACCATCTGGTCATGGGAATATGATGATGTATTATTGTCTTCTATTCAATGTTTGGAAATTGTGAATGATCCAACGTACACATATGCAAAAGAAGCAAACGCAAAAGCAATTTCTTTCTTGGATGCATTGTGGATGGATGGACATAAGATTACAGGACTTGGAGGAAGTGATTCTCACAATTTAATCGACGAACGTTATGAAGGGGCAAGTGAACCATCTACAATTGGGGATCCAGCGACATTTGTGTATTGTGAAAAGCTGACGCCAAGTAATATATTACAAGCAGTACGTGATAGTAATGTATATGTGAGTAGATATTGCAGTTTGTCTTATGAAATATATGATGCGAATGCTACTTCTTATTTTGCAGGTAATGAATTAACAAAAGGTGTTCATTATACATATCGTGTAACGATTAAGAGTGATAAAATACCAAATATCCGATTTGTTGAGAATGGTCAATTTGTTACGTTAGATATACAGAAGATAAGTAGTGATACTTATGTAGCGACAACCAATTTTTGTTTTCAAGACGAATGGAATTGGGCCCGTATAGATGTTGTAAGTGAGGGTGATGAATTTATGGGATATGTAAATCCAGTATATAGTGGAAAGAAAAAATCTCAATATCTTACATATGGAGAAATCAAACATCACTGGCAAAAAGTAAATGAGAAGGAAGAAGAAAATGACAAAAATAGAACTTAAAAATATATATAAAAGTTATGAAGATGGGAATCAAGTAGTTAAAGATTTTAATTTAACAATTGATAAGAAAGAGTTTATTATTTTCGTTGGTCCATCTGGATGTGGGAAATCGACAACACTACGTATGATTGCGGGCTTGGAAGATATCACTAAGGGAGAATTATTCATTGATGGTGAGTTGATGAACAAAGTAAAACCAAGTGAGAGAGATATTGCGATGGTGTTTCAAAACTACGCATTATATCCACATATGACTGTTGCAGAAAATATAGGGTATAGCTTAAAGATTAAGAAAGTATCAAAAGCAGAGAGAGCTCAAAAAGTGCAAGAAATTGCAGAGCTGTTGCATTTGGAAAAAGTATTGCATAGACTACCAAAGCAATTGTCTGGAGGTCAAAGACAACGTGTAGCTATGGGACGTGCTATGGTGCGTAGACCCAAGCTATTCTTAATGGATGAGCCTCTTAGTAATTTAGATGCAAAACTGCGTAATTACATGAGAGTGGAGATACAAAATATATATAAAATGCTAGATACTACTTTTATTTATGTAACGCATGATCAAATGGAAGCAATGACGTTGGGTACGCGTATTGTTGTATTAAAAGATGGAATTATTCAACAAATAGATAGTCCACATGATTTATATGCAAAGCCTGTAAATATGTTTGTAGCTGGATTTATAGGAACGCCACAAATGAATTTTGTCGATGCAAAATGTATACTAAAAAATAATTCTGTGTGTTTATTGTTGAATGGAGAAGAAGTAGCATTACCAGATTCGAAAATAGATTTGTTTAAATTTGATTACGCTGAAAAAGATATCGTGATTGGTGTAAGACCTGAACATATTAAAGTATGCGAGGACGGAATGTTTACAAGTGTTGTAAAAGTATACGAAATGTTAGGATCAGAAGCATACTTACATGTAGAGTTACTAGGTAAAGATATGATCTTGAGTGTAAGTGGAAATACCACTATACGTGAGGGAGATGAAGTATCGTATTCTTTTGATTTTGAACAGGTACATTATTTTGATAAATTGACAGAATTAGCAATTCGTTAAAACAGGAGCAATCCTGTTTTTTATTTATATGTTATTGACTTCAAATGTATAACATGATATAAATTTATCATGTTAGTTTAGGCTAACTTACTGATTAAGAAAAGAGGAGTCTTTATGTTAAATTTTGAAGAATCGATATTGTATTATTGTGCACCTACTTTAGAAGGGGTAAAAGCATCAAGTATGTTTTCTATTCGTTTTCAAAATCAAACGAAAGAAGAAGCGTATTCACAATATTATAAGTGGAAGAAAAGATTACAATCACGTGGGGTATCTATTATAGTATTGAGCTACAAAGCAGTTACAAACACATTGCTTTTACTTGTTTATCGTGAAGAAAAATTGAGTACAGTAATAAATTCACCCAAGGTTTTAGATTATTTGATACAAAATGGATATCCTGATACGAAAGAATTATCCATGTTGTTGGATCATGTATCAAAGCGTTGTCAAAATAATGATTCTTTCCCACATGAAATTGGCTTTTTTCTTGATTATCCAATACAGGATGTAATTGGTTTTATTGACAACAATGGGAATCACTTTACATGTAGCGGTTTGTGGAAATCTTATAGTGATCCACATATTGCCACACAATTATTTGAGGTTATTCGTAATTGTACGAAACAATATTGGAAAAGGTATTATAATGGCAAATCACTTATGCAATTAATACCAATCATGTAATAAGGAGGAAATGACATGAGTAAAGTAGCAGTAGTATATTGGAGTGGAACAGGGAATACAGAAGAAATGGCAAAATTGGTTTTGCAAGGAATAGAAGAAAAAGGGGCTGAAGCGACTTTGTATGTTGCTTCTGAATTCAATGCAGATGTGTTAAAAGACTATGATGCAATCGCTATGGGATGTCCATCGATGGGAGCAGAGGTGTTAGAAGAATGCGAATTTGAACCTATGTATCAATCGATTAGAAAATCTTTAGCCAATAAAAAGGTTGCTTTATTTGGATCTTATGGATGGGGTGATGGAGAATGGATGCGTAATTGGGAAGCGGATTGTAAGGCTGTTGGTGCTACTATAGTCCAGGAGTCAGTAATCGTATCTGGTGAGCCATTGGATGATACAAAAGTAGCTTGTATTTCATTAGGAAGTGCATTAGTATAATTTAATAAGTGATGTTATTGTCAACAAACAAAAAGGACGAATTTCGTCCTTTATATTTTTTCTATGATATCTAAGATTTCTGTGATTTTCTTTTTACCAAAATGCACATGAGTATCATTAATGATAAGACAAGGTACACTCATAATATTAAATGTTTGTTTCAGTTGTTCAAACTGTGATAAGTCATACATATCTAATGTAATAGCAGGATTCATAACTGCTATTTTTTGTGCAGCAATCACTAAGTCAGGACAATTTGTACAAGATAGTGTAAGTGCTATTTTCATGTGTACAGGCTTTTGAATAGCCATAATTCGATTTGCATCTTCCTGCGCAATGGCTTGCCCTTTTCCTTGTGCATTGTATAATCCAATAATAAATGAATTAAATTCATGGCCACCAGGAACACCATGGAAGGATACACCTTTATAAGTATTGTCTTCTCCATATATAGATATACAAGGCAAATCCGTTTGTAGACTCTCATCTTCCATACATTTAATTTTCTCATGTAAAGTAGAAAATTCTTGTACGAAAGAGAAAACCTCTTTAGATATTTCTCGTGTATCTAGCTTATATTTTAAAGTTAGAGAATTTTCAAAACGTGCAAAAACACCTTGTAGTTCATTTCTTATTTCATTTGAAATGAAAGTGTCATTTGTACTGTTGCTTTCTTGCACGACTTCTTTTTCTACAACATGGTATTCTCGTTTTGGAAGATTCATTTTTTCATAACAATCTGCAATATATTTTTCTAATGAAGTTGCAGCACTAGCCCCATCAGAGACAGCGGTAACTACTTGACGAAGATCTTTAATACAAATATCACCCGCAGCATATACTCCTGCCATATTTGTTTTTTGGTTGTGATCTGTAATAATGTAATTTTGTGGATTACAAGAGATTATATTTGCAAACTTTTCGCTGGCAGGGACATACCCTGCAAACACAAATACACCAATCCCACGTGAATCCTCAAATATAATTTCTTTATTTTGTTGAGTAAATACCGCTTTTTGTACAAAGTCATTCCCTTCAACCCGCTGTATAAACGCATTATAATAAATTTCTATTTTTTCATGAGCCTTTACTTCATCGACAACATTACCTGTGCAAGTGAAATCATCAGTAATCATTAAGATATGTACTTTGGTGGCGAAACGCGTCAGAAAGATGGCTTCCTCGCAAGCCGCAAATCCACTACCAATCACAACAATTTCTTTACCTGCAAAAAATTCTCCATCGCAAGTAGCACAATAAGCAACTCCACGTCCTTTAAACTGTTCTTCTCCCTCGAATCCAATCATTCTTGGGGAAGCTCCTGTCGCGATGATGATTCCCAGTGTTAAGAAAGAACCTCTATCTGTTTTTACTTCATAAAATCCATTTTGAGTAGAAAATGATTTCGCTTCGGAAAGTAAGAATTCTGCTCCAAAATGTTGTGCTTGTTTTTGCATTTCTTTTGTTAATTCTTCTCCACTTGTCTCAAAGACACCAGGGTAGTTTACTACTTTTTCTGTAATGGTGATTTGACCACCAAACTTTTCTTTTTCTAATACTAGTGTTTTATATTTTGCTCTAGCCATATAAATAGCAGAAGAGAGCCCAGCCGGCCCTCCCCCAATTATTATGGCATCATAGAATTGAGTACTATCAACCATATGTGTCTCCTATAACATTCCAACTAAGTCTAGTGTCGGCTTCAGTGTTTTTGCTCCAGGTTGCCATTTAGCAGGACAAACTTCGTCACCGTGTGCATCTACAAATTGCAATGCTTGCACTCTTCTTAATAGCTCATCTGCATTTCTACCTACATTTCCTGCAATCACTTCATACGCTACAATTTGTCCTTGTGGATTTACAACAAAAGTTCCACGCTCACTAATTCCAGCATCTTCGATCATAACATCAAAAAATCTAGCTAATGTAGCAGTAGGATCTGCTAGCATTGGGTATTGAATTTTTTTAATTGTTTCAGAAGCATCATGCCATGCTTTATGTACAAAGTGTGTATCACAAGATACAGAATAAATCTCACAACCAATTTCTTTAAACGTTTCATATTTATTTGCTAAATCTTCAAGTTCGGTAGGACAAACGAATGTGAAATCCGCTGGGTAGAAGAAAAATACCCCCCATTTACCTAACACATCTTCTTTTGTTATTGTTTTGAATGCGTTATCTACATACGCTTCCACTTTAAAATCTAATATTTCTTTTCCAATCATTGACATATAATTTCCTCCAGTGTCTATCTTTATTTGGTTAGCAATAACTAACAAGTTCAATATACCATAAAGTACTAGGGCTTTCCACTTTGGTGCTCATAATTTATTGATAACATTTATAGTATGCTCCAGAAGTATACACATATGCGAAAGTAATTCACATATTGTTCACATAACCTACAACTTACTGTCATATTGCTTCGTTATACTGAAGTAGAAATGGAGGAATATTATGTATATTATTAAAAACGCATTGCGAAATATTAGCAAAATGAGAGGGAGAAGTTTTCTAATTTTTATCATTGTACTAGTCATTTCTACTTCTGCTTGTATTGCTTTAGGAATACAAGGGAGTGCTGAACAAGCAAAAGAAGTTGCATTTGAAAACATGGAAATTAGTGCACAAATTAGTGTGGATCGCTCATCCATGATGGAAGGGGAAATGGATCCATCTAATATGGAAGATATGATGGGTCAATTGATGCAAACATTGCCATTAGAAGATGCCATCACATATGGTGAAGCAGATGAGGTTTCTAATTTTTACTACACTTCTACAAGTGATATAAATGTATTGGACTTACAAGCGTATGAGAGTACAGAGTTTGGTGGAATGGATCGTCAACCGATGGGTGGTATGATGGGTGACTCAGTGAGTATGGGTTCATACACATTACAAGGAAGTAGTTCCTATGATGCAATGACACAATTTCAAGATGGGACTTTACAAGTGCTTGAAGGAGAAGTGTTTGATATAGAAAGTGATGCAATTGAGGTACTTATTAGTGAAGAAATTGCATATTTAAATACTTTGGAAGTTGGAGACAGTATACAGTTACAAAGTAGTGGTGATGAAAGTGTTTTGATAGAAGCAAACATTGTTGGAACTTTTGCTTGTGAGACAAGCGATCAATTCGCAAATCAAATATTTGTTTCACAATTAGCTTTTGATGCAATTGTGGATACATTAGCTACTTCAGGTATTGAAGCAAGAGTACAAAATAGTCCAACCTATATTTTTTCAAATATTGATGATTATGAAGCATTTGAAGAGGCTGCTATTCATTTAGGTTTGGATGAAGAATTATATACGATTAGCTCACAAGATGTGGTTGCATTTGAGCAAAGTCTAGTGCCATTAAATAGCTTATCACAATTTGTGCTTACTTTCTTAATTGTGGTGTTAGTAATTGGAGCAGCAATTCTGGCTTTATTTAATGTATTTATTATTCGTGAAAGAAAGTATGAAATTGGAGTACTATCGGCAATGGGTATGAAAAAAGGAAAAGTAGCTTCTCAATTTATTGCGGAAAACATTATTATTTGTACACTTGCAATTGTTTGTAGTATTGGAGTGGGTAGTGTCATTGCAACACCGATTGGTGAGAGCTTATTAGAAGGTCAAATTGAGAGTGTTGAAGCCGAGGCTACAAATGTACAAAGTAACTTTGGTATGCGTGGTGAAGGCGGTATGGGAAATATGAGTGGGCCAAGTGGTGCATCTATGCCAGGAATGACTGAAACAACATCATATATTGAAGATATTGAGTTTGGATTAGATGCGACATTATTGGCGCAACTGATTGCAATTGGATTGGCGTTATCGCTAGTAACGAGTGGGATTTCAATCATTACGATTTTACGATATGAGCCACTAAAAATATTGAGTGAAAGGTAATGGTGGAAAAGATGAGTGTATTTCGATTAGAAAATTTAAGTTATACGTATGACAAGAAAAAATACGTATTACAAAATTGTAATTATGAATTTGAAAAAGGAAAAGTATATGCGATTTTAGGTAAATCTGGAGCTGGGAAGACAACTTTGTTGTCATTGCTTTCTAAGATTACCAAGCCGACAAGTGGAAGTATTTTTTATGAAGAAAAAAATGTATCTACAATGAATCAATATGAATATCGTAGTAAATATGTGGGTGTTATATTTCAATCATACAATTTGTTGCAACACTTAAATGCATTAGAGAATGTGCAACTAGGCATGGATATTAGCGGAAAGAAAATAGCAAATAAAAAAGAAGTAGCTGTTCAAATGTTGCATGAAGTTGGATTGCATGATGAATTAATGAAGCGTCGTGTATTAAAACTTTCTGGAGGAGAGCAACAAAGAGTTGCGATTGCAAGAACGCTATCTTCTAGCCCAGATGTAATTTTGGCAGATGAACCAACCGGGAATTTAGATGGTGCAACACAAGATGAGATAATGAAAATATTCAAAAATCTTGCACATAAACAAGACAAATGTATCATTATTGTAACGCATTCACAGGCAGTAGCGAAACAAGCGGATGTTTGCTTTGAGTTAAAAAATGTACAGAAAAAAACTAATATAGAAGGGGCATAACATGAAACGAAGGCAAAGAAATCGCATACTGTGTGGTGGTTGTATTATATTAGTAGCAATATTTAGTATTGTGTTTCTAATACAACCTAAGGAAGTAGTAGAGGAAGAAATTGATACTGTTGTAGAGGATGTGCAGAGTCGAGAGATTGATGTTGAGGTGAAAACCATTGCGTTAGATACGAGTGAACAAGCATTTACTTACTATGATGTAGCTGTACAAGATCTCATTCAAAGTCAAATTGACTTATATAATGAGGAGAATATTGGGATTGATGATATGACCTTATTATTTAACCCATATGGGACAAATACAACTGGATTATATGTATATTTCAATGTAGCAGATATTACGGGCGTGACGTATACAATTGATACACAAGGCTATGAAAGTTATTCACAAAGTGTAAAGATGGATGAATATGAAGAGCATGTAGAGTTTCAGTTGATTGGACTTGTGGCAGGAATGGAAAATACCATTACTTTACATTGTTATGAAGGAGATCAAATGGTTGAGAGTGTAAGCTTTCAAGTAAATGCACCTGCTCTACAAGGTGGATATGTGAATCAAGTAGAGGTTGATTGTGTGGATTATGAAGCAATTAGTGATGGACTGTATGCTTTGCTGGGACTTAATTTTACTTATGAAGGATATACGTATTTAATAGATAAGTATGGGGTTGTAAGAATGGAACATGCGTATGATGGAGATATTAGTGAAACCATTTTATTTCATGAAGATACGTATGTGATTACAACAGATATATCAAATATGGCAAGAATTAATAACCTAGGTAAAGTGATACAAACATATGATTTAGAAGAGTATGAAATCCACCATGATTATACCATTAATGAATACAATGAAATCATTGTCTTGGTTAGTGATCCAAACTCTGATGCTGTAGAAGACCAAATTGTTTCTGTAGATATAGAGAGTGGTGAGGTTTCACTTCTGTTAGATTTGGGTGATGTATTTACGGATTATAAGGAAATGACGAATGTATTTGGTGTAGATTCCATTTGGCAACAATATGTAGGTCAATTGGATTGGATGCACATTAACTCGATACAGCTCGTGGATACAGATTCGATGATATTAAGCAGTCGTGAAACGAATACAATTATTAAGTTATCAAATATTTATGATCAAGCACAAATTGAGTATTTGATTTCTGATGAAGCAATTTGGGAAGATACGGAGTATGAAAAATACTCGTACACCCAAGTAGGAGATTTTGTAGCACAGGCTGGACAGCACACAGTTACGTATTTGGAAGATGAAAGCCTAGAGGATGGCCAATACTATTTATATATGTATAATAATAATTACTATAATTATGAAAGTAGAAGTTCTTACTTAGGAAGTATTGTGGGGGCTGAGACTAGTTTTAATAGTGATGATCGTTTAAACAGTATGTATTATAAGTATTTAGTAGATGAGAATGAAAAAACATTCACCTTGGTTGAAGAAATACCTGTAAGTTATTCTTCGATTGTTTCAAGTACACAGTTGTATGAAGATGAAATCATTATCAATAGCGGTATGAATAAACAATTTTATGTGTATGATGAAAATCACGAATTATTGGCTACGTATTCTTATGATGATGAAGCACAAAGCATATATTTGGGGTATCGTGTCTTTAAGTATTCTTTTGAAGGTTTTTACTTTTCGTAAAACAAATTGTATCCCACAGTGATAACACTGTGGGATTTTTATGAACATATTCGTGAAAAAATGCACAAATTAGTATAAATACACAAAAATAAGATATTTTATCATTTCCATTCGTTCGTTTTTTTGGTATCGTATATAATTGAGAGGTGAAATTATGGATGCAAAACTAAAAAAGAAGTTAACCAGCAGTTTAATACACGCTGCAAAAATAGGTGTGGGTAGTAGTATAGCTATTTATATTGCCACTTTGATGCAGTTACAATTTGCAACATCTGCTGGAATCATTACGCTACTTACCTTGTTGACAACAAAGATTGAAACGTTGCGTTTATCTTTGTATCGATTGCTGTCTTTTATCTTTTCGATGGGAATTGCTATGATTATGACAAATCAAGGAATGAGTATTTGGGTTCTTTATGGAGTATATATATTCTTTGTAGTATTTTTCTCTAATTGGTTAGGGTGGTTTGCTACGATATCCGTAAACGCTGTTATAGGTACACATTTTTTAAGTACATTAGATTTTAGCTTAGATTTTTTATTAAATGAATTTTTACTTGTTATTATTGGTGTGGCAATTGCGATATTGTTTAATGCGTTTACATCTAGTAATCGATTGGAGCAGCGTTTGATTCATAATATTGAATATACGGAGCGACGACTAGATCATATACTAGAGGATTTAACGAAATATTTGAAGAAGGAAAAAGTGGAACGTAATGTTTGGGATAATGTTATTGAGTTAGAAAGTTTCATTGAGCATTTTATTGAACAATCTTATGAATTTCAAAATAATACTTTTAAAAAGGATAAAGATTACTACGTGCATTATTTTGAAATGCGTTCTTCGCAATGTCAAGTGTTGCATAACTTACACTATAATATTAAAGAGATTCGTCATAAACCAAAAGAAGCTTTAGTTGTAGCGGGGTATATTATTTACATTCGTCAGTTTATTTTTGATATTGTGGATCCAGAAGAGCAAATTGAAATCTTGGAAGAGATGTTCACTGCTATGAAAAGAGAAGCTCTTCCAACTACGCAAGCACAATTAGAGGCAAGGGTTAACTTATATCATATTTTGATGGATATAGAAGAGTTCTTAGTATTTAAGAGACGTTTTGTTCGTTCGATTGGTGAACAGGCAAGTGGAATTGATATAGATGAATATGTAAAATCTTAAAATAAAGGCTTTTTGCCTTTATTTTTATTTGTCATCTTGACAAAGTGTAGAAGCAATTTATACTTAAAGTGAGGTATTATATGAAACATTTATTTATAGTAAATCCAAAAGCAGGGACAGGAAATAAGATAGATGCATTGTTGGATGAAATTCATCAATATTTTGCATCCAAAGATTATGAAATTAAAGTCACTACGTATCGCAGAGAGGGAAGTGAAATTGCGAGAAAATATGCAAAAAAATACGATGCGATTACCATTTATATATGTGGTGGAGATGGAAGTATTAATGAAGTAGTGAATGGAGTATACAAATATTCGCATGTTCATCTAGCAATGATTCCTATGGGAACAGGAAATGATTTTGTAAAAAGTTTACCTTGTAAGACAAGTACATTGAAAAGTATTCGCAATTATGTGCAATCTACAAAGATTACTTGTGATGTATTACAGGTCGATGACATTATTGGTGTAAATACGGTATCTATTGGTTTTGATGTGAAGGTTGCACAAAATGTAAAGTTATTTCGTAAGTTTTCTTCAAAAGGAGAAATTGTACCATATTACTTATCTTTACTATATAGTATGATGAGTAAATTGACGACACCATTAAATATGCAAATTGATACGCAAGTACGTCAAGGAGATTATGCGTTTGCTGTGTTTTGCAATGGTCGTTACTATGGGGGAGGTTATTATCCAGCGCCTAATGCAAGTTTACAGGATGGAGAGATGGATGTTGTATTGATTCAAAATGTGAAAAAACATGAATTGTTGAGGCTTTCTAAAAAGTATGAAAAAGGAACACATATACATTTAGAAGGGCAAGTGGAAATGATGAAAAGCAAAATCGTAAAAATAAAATCAGATGATATGGTTATGATAAATGTAGATGGAGAAATTTTTGAGAGAAAAAATCCACAGGTTAAAATAATAAAAGATGCGATTACGATTGTTTTACCCCATGAGATAGATTAACGCTATGTTTACAATGGGGTGTGAAATTGCTATAATATAGGAGATTGTCAGAGGTACATTATGAAAGAGATTGGAAGTAAATTACAGAAAAAAAGAATTGCTTCAAACTTAAGTATTGAGGATGTTGCAAATAAAACAAAAATGGGTATTGATATAATAGAAGCTATCGAATCTGGTGATATCGGATATTTTAAAGAGAATCTAACGTTTGTTCGTTTTTATGTGCGCAGTTATTGCAATGCTATAGATGTTCCTTATGAAGACTTTAAATTAGGAGTAGAAGAGAGTGTGGTTGAATATACAGACGCTCTTAGTTTGAAAAAGATAGAAGAAGCACAGGAAATGGAAGATTCTATTAAACGTAGTAAAGAAGAGTTTATTCAAGCAGAGCGTAAAGATCGTGCTTCTATTAACTTTAATACAAAGGCATATAAGAAGAAAAGAAGCGTAGACTTCTCTTTTGTCTCATTACTAGTAATTACTTGTGTGGTTGTGGCTCTACTTGTATGGGGCTCAATTACGCTATTCTTTAATGGTTCTAAGGAAGAGTCTAATGGTGATGCGGATAAGACAAGTGAAGTAACACCACTACCAGAAGAAGAAAAGGAAGAGGAACCTACACAAGATTCACAGCCTGAGCAAGCAGAAGCGCTTTTGCAAATTCAAAAAACTGGACCTTTAGCTTTTAGCATCAGTGGTGAAAGCCAAACAGAAAGTGTAGTAGAGATTACTTTTTCACAAGCTTGTTATTTCGAGTTTAAAGTGAATGGTGTGATTATGAATACAATAACTACCTATGATGAAAACACACCTTTTTCATATAATGTAACATTAAATAATGGAGATGATTATGCATTGCGTTTTGGTAATTTTCAAGGTGCAAAACCAATCATCAAGGTAGATGGTGTGGAGGTTGCATACGATGCACAAGAATTATCCACATATGGAGATGTTATAGAAGTTGCATTGCATGTAGAAGGAGTCACTCATGAATCTGCCCAATAAATTGTCATTCATCCGAATGTTATTTGTACCACTTGTAGTGGTTGTTTATTTTATTGATTTTGCATCGTTTGGATGGACTGTTGATAGTATCCATATAGGGCATTGTGAAATACCAGCAAATCTATGGATTTGTATGATATTATTTGTGTTTGCATCGATTACTGATTTTTTAGATGGGTATATTGCTAGAAAGTATAATCTAATTACTTCGTTTGGTAAGTTTATTGATCCAATTGCAGATAAGTTGTTAGTGAACACAAGTTTTTTATTACTTGCCTTTTCACAAGAGATTCCCTTTATCCCAGTTTTGATCATGCTGTGGAGAGATACAATGGTGGATGCAATTCGTATGATGGCATCTAGTAAAGGTGAAATCATGGCTGCAAAATATTTAGGAAAGTTAAAAACGGTAATACAGATGCTTGCAATTATTTTAGGTTTCATGCAAGGGTTTGGAGTGGTTATATTTGCGATTGAATTAGATGTAATTTTTGTATATTTAGCAATGCTTATTTCTTGTATTTCAGGAATCTCTTACTTTATACAAGCAAAGCATATTGTATTGGAGAGTATGTAGTGCAGGCATTAATTCAACTTCTACAATCCAAAAACTACACCTTGTCTAGTGTAGAGAGTTTAACTGGTGGTTTGTTTGCGAGTGAGCTTGTTGCACAAGCGCATGCAAGTCGTGTGTTTGCTGGTAGTGTAGTTACTTATCAAACACGTATTAAGGAAGAAGTGTTACACATTTCTAAAAAGACAATTGCAGAGCATGGTGTGATGAGTGTAGCATGTGTAGAAGAAATGTTGCAAGCTGGTAAGCTTATGTTTAAAAGTGACATTGTTGTGGCTTTTAGTGGAAATGCTGGACCAGATGCACATGAAGGTAAAAAGGTTGGGTATGTGTGTATTGGAATACAACTACACCGCAAACAATTCGTGTATGAAGAGCACTTTTGTGGAAGTCGCAATGAGATTCGTATGCAGTGTGTAATGTATGCAAAAGAGAAACTAATGTGTTTATTAGGGAAGTATGAATAAACTGTATATATTTTAGTAGGAGGTACTATGGCTAGAGAGAAAAAAACAGTAGATACACAAGATGTATTATTGAGTGAAACAATATCAATGATTGAAAAACAATTTGGAAAAGGATCCATTATGAAGTTAGGGGATCGTAGTGCTGTAGAAGTAGATGCGATCAGTTCTGGTTCTTTAAAAATTGATGATGCGTTAGGTATAGGTGGTTTTCCAAGAGGTAGGATTATAGAAGTGTATGGTCCTGAATCAAGTGGGAAAACAACGATTGCCTTACATGCTATTGCAGAGGTACAAAAAAAAGGTGGAAGAGCTGCTTTTATCGATGCTGAAAATGCAATTGATCCAATGTATGCACAAAAATTAGGGGTCAATATTGATGAATTGATTTTATCGCAACCGGATAGTGGGGAACAGGCTTTAGAGATTTGTGAAATGCTAATTCGTAGTGGAGCGATTGATTTGGTTGTTGTGGATTCGGTTGCAGCACTTGTGCCGCAAGCAGAGTTAGATGGAGAAATGGGTGATTCACAAGTTGGTTTACAAGCTCGTCTAATGTCAAAAGCAATGCGAAAATTGAGTGGAGTTATGAACAAGAGTGAGTGTACTGCGATTTTTATTAATCAGTTACGTGAAAAAGTTGGGATTGTTTATGGAAATCCAGAAACAACTCCAGGTGGTAGAGCGTTAAAATTTTATTCTTCGGTTCGTTTAGATATCCGTAAGAGTGAAGCTATCAAAGTAGGTAGTGAAGTGGTTGGAAATAAAGTGAATGTTAAGGTTGTAAAAAACAAAGTGGCACCACCTTTTAAAGTGGCTGTTATTGAAATTATGTATGGTGAGGGGATTTCTTATATTGGTGAAATCTTAGATATGAGTGTGGATTATGACTTAATTCAAAAAAGTGGTAGTTGGTTCTCGTACAATGGTGAAAAAATTGGACAGGGAAAAGAAACTGTGAAGGGATATTTGAAAGCGAATCCAGAATTGGTTGAAGTATTAGCACAAAAAATTAAAGAAATTCGTGCACAGCAATAACAAGTGACTATTGAACTTTGGTTCAATAGTTTTTTTGATAAAGAAAATAGTTTGTATTATATATTAAAATCTAGTATTATATATACATGGGCAAACCATAAATAAGGAGTAATAGGAGGATTAACATGGATTTTATTAGTATCCTCTTATCTATTGTAGTGGGATTTTTGATGGGGATTGCATTGATGATCGCTATTTCGAAAATGGGTTTAAATAAGAGTAGACGAGAAGCAGATTTAGCGATTAAAGAAGCTACTGGTAAAGCAGATACAATCGTAAAGCAAGCCGTTTTAGATGGACGTACTCAAACTCATGAAATGAAAATCGTTGCGGAAAAGGAAATCAAACGCTTAAAAGATGAAATGAGCGAAAAAGAAAATCAATTATACAGAAGAGAAGATAATTTGAATTTTAGAGATGAAACTTTGACACAAAAAGAAGCACAAGTAGATAAGAAAAATGCACAGTTAAGTGATAAATTATCAAAATTAGATGAAAAAGAAAAAGAATTGGATGCGAAAATAGATGTACAAGTTGTGGAACTTGAACGTATTGCATCAATGAGTAATCAACAAGCGAAAGAAGAATTGATGGATATTGTGAAGCAAAGAATGGAAAAAGAAGTTCTTGCTTACATAAAGGACAAAGAAGAAGAAGCACAAGCAATAGCTGATGAAAAGGCAAGAAACATTATTGCGTTAAGCATTCAACGTTTATCGCAAGAAGAGTCGATTGATCGTACGGTTTCTGTTGTTGCATTACCAAGTGATGAGATGAAAGGTCGTATCATTGGTCGTGAAGGAAGAAATATTAAGGCAATTGAACAAGCTACGGGAGTAGATTTAAATATTGATGATACACCAGAAGTAATTGAACTTTCTTGTTTTGATCCAATTCGTAGAGAAATTGCTAGAGTAGCATTAGAAACATTAGTGAAAGATGGACGTATTCAACCTGGTAGAATTGAAGAAGTTGTGAATCGTGTAAAAAATGACATGAACAACCAAATCATGAAAGCAGGAGAAGATGCAATCTTTAAATTAGGTTTAGGAAAAATGGATCGTGAGATTGTGAAACTAGTAGGGAAGTTAAAGTATCGCTACAGTTATGGTCAAAATGCATTGCAACACTGTATGGAAGTTGCAAATTTAACAGGTATGATGGCAGTTGAGTTAGGGTTGAATCAAACTTTAGCGAAACGTGCTGGATTATTGCATGATATTGGAAAAGCAATGGATTATGAAGTGGATGGTAGTCATGTGGATTTAGGATATAAATTCTGTAAGAAACATGGTGAAAATGACGTTGTATTGAATGCAATCCAATCCCATCATGGAGATGTAGAAGCAAAATTCTTAATTTCGAATTTAGTCTATGCTGCGGATACATTAAGTGCTGCTAGACCAGGGGCAAGACATGAAACTTTACAAAACTACATCAACCGTTTGGAAGAGTTAGAACGATTAGCAAATGCATTTGATGGAGTAGAGAGTACATATGCGATTCAAGCGGGTAGAGAGATTCGTGTTATGGTAAAACCAGGTATGGTGGATGATTTACAAACGGTTAAATTAGCACGTGAAATCAAAGACAAGATTGAAGCAGAAATGACTTATCCAGGTCAAATTAAGGTAACTTTAATTCGTGAAGTTAGAGCGAATGAAACTGCAAAATAATGAAAATATTATTTGTAGGTGATGTTGTTGGTAGTGTAGGTCGTCAAATGCTAGTGGATCATTTAGATACAATCAAGCAAGAGAAGCAAATTGACTTTACGATTGTGAATGGAGAGAACTCTGCACATGGTAAAGGGATTAGTAAGAAGATCTACCACCAATTTTTAAATGCTGGATGTGATGTGATTACTTTAGGTAATCATGCCTATTCAAAAGATACAATCTTCACATTCATAGATGATGCACATCGATTAGTGCGCCCCATGAATATGCCTCCTAGTAATGGGAAGGGACAAGGGTATTGTATTGTTGATGTAAATGGCTTACGCATTTGTGTGAGCAATATTATGTGTGAAGTATTTATGATTGCTGTAAAAGACAATCCATTTGATACAATGATTGATATTCTAGAAGAAACAAAAGACTTGGCGGATATTCACATCGTAGATTTACATGGTGAAGCTACGAGTGAAAAGATTGCATTCTCTTATTATTTTGAGGGAGTGGTACAGGCTGTGTTAGGAACGCATACACATGTACAAACTGCAGATGAGAGAGTCAGTAATGGAACTGCCTTTATTAGCGATGTGGGAATGTGTGGTGTGTATCGTAGTGTGATCGGAAGAGACATCGATGAAATATTGAATCGTTTTGTAAATCAAGAAAAAACACGATTTACCTTAGCAGAAGGTGAAGGTATGTTTAGTGCAGTTGTTATAGAAATTGATGAAGTAAGCAAACAAGCAGTGCATATAGAAAGAATTCAAGTCAAACCACAGTAAATACTGTGGTTTTTTAGGAAAAAAGGGAATTGTGACATACATACGTATATGAAAAAAATATTGTACATATACT
>CAYJJS010000009.1:0-23244 GCA_964370645.1 uncultured Erysipelotrichaceae bacterium
GTTGCATCTGTTCCATCTAATACGGCATTCGCAACATCACTTGCTTCAGCACGAGTAGGTCTTGGATTTCCTTGCATTGTTTCTAACATATGTGTAGCTGTAATAACTGGTTTTCCAACTTCGTTACAACGAGCGATAATATTTTTTTGGTATGATGGTACTAATTCAAAAGATACATCCACCCCTAAGTCTCCACGAGCAACCATGATTCCATCAACAACATCTAAGATTTCATCTAAGTTATCGTATCCTTCTTGGTTTTCAATTTTCGCAATAATTTGGATTTTTTCTTTTCCTTCTTGCTTTAAAATTTCACGAATATCTAATACGTCTTGTTTTCTTCTTGTGAAAGAAGCTGCAATGAAGTCAACATCATTTTGACATCCAAAACGAATATCGTTTTCATCTTTTTCAGAAATAAAAGGCATTGTTAATTTAACATTAGGAAGGTTACATCCTTTTTTACTTTTTAATACTCCTGGGTTTTCAATACGACAATCTAATTCTCCATCACGTTTGTTGATGATTGTTAAACGAACTTTTCCATCATCAATTAAGATTGTTCCACCTTCTTTAACATCATCGAAAATCTCAGGACATTGAATGTGTAAACGTTCTTTAGTTCCCATGATTTTTTCTTTTACCAACGTAATCATATCCCCTTTTTCATACGATTCAGCTCCGTTTTCGAACTCTCCACAACGTACTTCAGGCCCTTTTGTATCTAATAAAATCGCAATGTTCTTTCCAGTCTCTTCAGACACTTCGCGAATTGATTTAATACGGTTTCCGTGTTCTTCAAAATCTCCATGTGAGAAGTTTAAACGACAAACGTTCATCCCTGCTCCAACCATTTTTGTAAGCATTTCTTTGCTTTCTGATACTGGTCCAATCGTACAAATAATTTTAGTCTTTTTCATTTTGTTTCCTCTCCTAAACTAATTTATCAAATAATTCTTGTAAGTCTTTTCTTGATACTCGTGGTACATTTAATGCCTCTTCAATTGGCACTCCAATGATTTCACCATTCTTAATAGCAACACATTGTCCACCAATTCCATCAACTAATAAATCTACCGCTTTTTCACCCATACGTGATGCTAACACACGATCATTTGGTGTAGGCGAACCTCCACGTTGCACGTGTCCTAATACAGTTGCTCTTCCTGAGAATCCAGTGAATTGACTTACTTTTCTTGCAAAAGATTCTACATCCGTAATTTTTTCTGAAATCACTACAATCGCATGGTTTTTCTTTTTCACTGTATCTAGTTCAACCAATCGCTCTAACACATGTGATTCTTCAAATCCAGTTTGCGCTGTAACAACAATTTCTGCTCCTACCGCTAACCCTGAAAATAAAGCCAAATCCCCACATCGATTTCCCATTACCTCAACTACCGAACAACGGTGGTGAGAAGTAGAAGTATCTCTCAATTTATCGACTGCTTCTACAACCGTTTGTAATGCTGTGTCAAATCCAATTGTCGCATCACTACAAGCGATATCATTATCAATGGTACCAGGAACACCAATACAGTTAATTCCCATTTCTGTAAGTGCTAATGCTCCACGATAACTACCATCTCCACCAATAACAACAATTGCCTCAATACCAAATTTTTCCAACTGCTTAATTGCTTCTTTTCTAACTTCAATATCTTTAAACTCGGGCAATCGAGCCGAACCTAATACAGTTCCTCCACGGTTTAATATATCTGAAACAGTGGCTCTTGTAATTGGTTTTATATTTCCCTCTACTAACCCTCTGTATCCATTATAAATTCCATAGACTTCAATACCTGCTGCAGACGCCACTCTAGCTACAGCACGGATCGCTGCATTCATTCCAGGTGCATCCCCTCCTGATGTTAAAACACCAATTTTTTTTATCATCTAGATTTCCTCCGTAATACTAAAACATATTAACATTTTTTATATGCAAATTCTACTACTTTCTATTTTTTTATCGCTTTTTCACTCGTCGATTTGGGCTTTGTACAACTTTCTGAATTGAAAGCGTTTCAATTCTCTCCATTAGTCTTATTGCACCCATATCCACATGTTTTTCACTTCCTTTGATATTAAAGTGTTGTAATAAATTGCTCAAGTCATAATTACTTGTAAAAAAGGTCAAACGTTTTTGATCCATTCTTTCATTCAAAATCGAAAACAACACTTCATCACGACACCATACGCTTACATTTTCTCCACCAATATCATCCAATACAAGCACATCTGCTACTCGTAAAGAACGAATTAACTTAGTATAAGCAGCATTGTCATACATATTACTTTTTAAATCGCTCATAAAACGTGCTACATTCACAAAGCTACAAGTTTTCTTTTGCTTTGCAAACTCATTTACAATACAACAAGCTAAGTATGTTTTTCCACTTCCAACTTGACCACATAAATACATTCCCTGTTCATATCCTTGTGCAAAACTTTCATAAATCTCTTTGTACAGTAATAAGTAAGGTGCTTGTTCACTTTGCAAGTCTACTTTATCTAATCGATGAGAAAGCTGTTCTTCACTCATATGACATAATAGAAATTGTTTCTTATGCGATAAAATGGATTGCTTTTCTTTCATATAGGTACAAGCTACATGTTGCTTATACAAAACACTATCGTATTGCAAACTCAATAAATACCCATTACGAGCTTGTACACAATGAGCCAACCCCATACAACTTTCACACTTTTTCTTATCGATGAAAAAATCAGCAATCGTAAAGGGTTGCTCATCAATACACTTAGTAGGAATATTTTCTTGTGTAAAATACTCTTTGACTTGTTCACTTTTATGTAAACGTGAAATCAATGATTGCTTTTCCGCTTCTTCTTGCGGTGTCAAAACTATTAAGTTTGATACCAATTGATCCATCTTTATCATTTTTTCACCTCTCTTAACGCCTGAATTTCATCCAATAATTTTTGCGAACTCGTATTTACATTCGTCTCACCTTGACTCCACTCTTGTACAATCGCCTTTTTAGCTTGCGATTTACTTCGTTTACGCCCACTTACTTCTATTTCCATCTGTGCTTTCGCATCCTTCAAATTATCAATTTTCAAACGTAAAAAACTACTCGCTAAACGTTCCACTACAGTCCCTACTATTTTTTCATCATTCAATCGCATACATGTTTCAAAAATTACATTTGCAACTTCCGGTTGGAAATGATATTCTTCCATCAATCGAAGTGCCAATCGTTTATCTGCTAAAGAAAGACTCACCCCATTTTGCTTATATTCTAAAAAACGAACGGTAGGCATCATGTATGGATCTTTAAATGTAGATGTGTATTCTGCTCTACTTTTCGCACATGCATTTTTTAGCCTTTGCGCATCAAAGCATTGCGCCTTCATATCATACCCTTTTTTGATTAGACTACGCATCATCTTTTCATCTATTCCATATAAAGTAGCTATTTCAGCAATTGCTCTTAGATTTTTAAGCGTTCTTTCTTTCTTAGGGAAAACAAGTTCACTTAAACCATCCAAAAACACATGCTCATCAAAGATAACATGCAAGAAATCATATGCATTTTCCTGCATTGTAGTTTTCACTTCTTGGAAAACTTCTTCTTGTTGTGTATCCCAATGGTCTTTCAACAAATCATTTTGATTACAACTCACTTCTTCATAGGCTGTTTTAGATACTTTCTTCTTCATGAAGTGACGCTTGTAAAACTGTAAACTATCACTACCCATTTGTTGGGTAAAAAGACGACCAAATACCTCGTGTGATAAAAACTTAGACGCATGCATAGGTATATTTAATTCATATATATATCCTTTTTCTGTACTATAGTATGTTCTGATTAATAAAAATTTTTCACAAATCTTTCTAGCTTCTTCTATGGCACCGATACTCATCTTTGTCGTCCTTTGAAGCAACTTATGATTATGTATTTCTAAGCCTTCATTATATATACTCATCAATGTTAAATATAACGAATATGCTTGATTTCCAAGTAGTGGTTTATAAATTAAATCAAGATGCGCGTATGCAGCATTATTCATTTCTTTTTTCATGCATACAACCAATGCATCTTCTACTTGTAACATATTTGTTTCATCCTCTCTTTTATTTGTAAACTAACATCATCTTCATCATTATTATAAATAATGAAGTCAGCTTGTTTTTCTTTCTCTTCATTTGGCATTTGTGTAGCCATAATTTTCACAATCGTTTCATTATCCATATTGCGATATTGTTGTAAACGTTTGATAGCAACCTCTTCATGACAAGACACTACCCATACTTCATCAAAATATATATCCCATCCACTTTCAAACAATAATGGTACTTCTACAACGACAATATTGTATTTTTCCATTTCTTGTAAAAGTTTTTTTAAAATTTTCGGATATAAGAATGCTTCCAACCTCTTGCGCATTTTCACATCTTGAAACACTAGTGTACGAAGTGCATCTTTATCGGACACATGAAACATCGCTGTTATTTTTTCTTCATTTTGTTCGCGTATATCTTTTGCCATTTTATCTACATCGATACAAGGTATCCCCATATCTTTGATTTTTTGCAATACATAAGATTTACCACTACCAATACTTGCTGTTAATGCTATTTTTTTCATCATTTCCTCTTCTGACAAACCCTACAAAAATAAGTTCCTCTTGTATGATGTTGTATCTTCTCAATCGCCATTCCACAAACTGGACAAGCTTTTTCCTTACGCCCATGTACTTTCAATTGCAACTGAAAACGTCCATCCACTTTGAACTGTGAAGTATAGGAACGTATAGTTGTTCCCCCAGCTTTAATTGCTCCTTGTAAGATGCGGCGCATATGATACACAATTTGCTCACTATCTTTTTTACTAATTCGGTGTACTCGACTCGCTGGATGTAATTTACAAGAAAAGCAAATTTCATCAGCATAAATATTACCAATACCTGCCACAACTTTTTGATCTAATAAAAATTGCTTAAGGCTTATATTTCTCTTTTTCGCACTTTTATAGATATACTCAGCATCTACACAAGCATCAAAAGCATCGTAGCCAACATTTTTAAACACAGGCAATTGATGATACTCTACATCCTTTTCGTATAATCCCATTCTACCAAATTTTCTTGTATCATGATATCGCAATTGTTTATCATTTATATCAAAAATTACATGTGTATGTTTATCTATATCTTCCACTGCTGATTTTATATAAAACTTCCCTTCCATTCGCATATGTGCGACTAAATAATAGGATGTTAATTCAAAAATCATATACTTTCCTAAGCGATGGTATGCAAGTACTTGTTGATTGCATATTTTTTTTCTAAACTGTTCTGGCGTATGTGTATCAATCATTCTTGGATATAGAACATTTACATCTTTTATCACGAATTGTTGAAGACGATCTTCCAACGTTCGTAACACTGTTTCTACTTCAGGTAACTCTGGCATTATTTCACTTCGTAATAGTTGTTTCCATTTGAATAATCTACGACTAATGGCACAACTAAATCAAAAGCGTGCTCCATTGCTTCTACAACTATCCTTTCTACCATTTCTACTTCACTCTCCACCACATCAAACACAAGCTCATCATGAATCTGTAAAATCATTTTAGATTGTAGTCCCTGTTGTATTAGTGCGTTGTATACATGAATCATCGCTAGTTTAATAATGTCTGCCGCACTCCCTTGAATTGGTGCATTCATTGCAGCCCTTTTCCCAAATTCTCTAGTCATGTAATTTTTATCATGAATTTCTGGGATATATCGTCTGCGATTACACAATGTCTTCACATAGCCACTCTCTTCGCAAAATTGAATTGTTTCATTCATAAACGAATGGATATTTGGAAAACTTTCAAAATATTTTTGCATAAACAACTTTGCTTCATTTCGCGTAATGTGCAACTCTTCACTTAACCCAAAATCACCTTGTCCATAAACCATTCCAAAGTTAACAATTTTAGCTTGGCGACGCATTGCACTATCAACATCTTCTAATGAACAACCAAATAAATCCATAGCCGTTCTCGCATGAATGTCCACTCCTTGCGTAAATGCCTCAATCATCTTTGGATCTTTTGCCATATGTGCTAATACACGCAATTCAATTTGCGAGTAATCTGCAGCAAACAACACGTGTCCTTCACTTGCCACAAATGCTTTACGTACTTGTTTTGCCTCATCATCACGTACACTTAAATTTTGTAGGTTCGGTTCGCTAGATGATAATCTTCCGGTTTGCGTTAAACATTGATTAAAGATAGTATGAATCTTTCCATCCGCTAACACATGTTTTTTTAACCCTTCTGCATATGTAGAATAAATTTTTTGATACTTTCGATATACGATTAACTCCTCTATGATAGGATGATCATCACGTAGTTTTTCTAACACATCAATTGCTGTACTACGTTTTTTTATTTGACGCAATGCTAACTCATCAAATAGCACCTCACTAAGTTGCTTAACTGAATTCACATTAAATTGTTTTTTTGCATGCATATGTATTTTTTCTTCACACGCTTGCAAGATTGCTAGTGTTTTTTCTTTTATATCGTCCAAGACAGCGACATCTACTGTCACACCTTCTTGTTCCATTGTATATAAAATATAAGATGTAGGCATCTCAATTTCATACAGTACATAACTTAAATCTTTTGTATCAATTTCTTTGCTTATTTGTTCTTTCACTTCATAAAACATTTGAATTTGTTCATTCAAAAACTTCATTTTCTCTTCTTCATCGATGATTTTAGGTTTCCCTGCTTTTCCATAAATATCCTGTTTATTTTTTTCTTCATAATGTTCATAGTAAGCGATAAACTTATCATAATTACTCAAAGTAGCATCCAACAAAAAAGAAGCAATCATCAAATCCAGTGTAAAAGGCTTGCATATAAACCCATAACGTTTTAACACATGGTACATCGCTTTGACATCATAAGTAAACTTCGCTATATTACTATTTAAATACTTATGTAAACTAGCATCTTTCAGCATATAGTCCTTTTTCATATAATATACACCTTGTGAATTATGAATCATCATTCCATACAAAGTTGTTTGATAGTGATTTTCACAATCACTATCAAGCGTAATACACATGTTTTCTTCTACTTGAATATCATTTAAAGAATGAATCACTTGATATTCTTTCCATTCTTTCACCACTACTTCCTCTTTACTAAGTAATGAATGCATCTCATATTTTTGAAAAAAAGTGTTTAACGTAGAAATGTTTTTCTCAAACACTAAAGCATCTAAGTCAAAAGCAAACTCACAATCTATTTTAATTGTAGCTAGTTGCTTTGACATAAATGCAATTTCTTTATCTTCTAATAACTTTTCCTTTTGTTTACCTTTTAATTCTTCAATATGCTCATAAATTCCCTCAACACTTTGATATGTATGTAATAATTTAACCGCTGTTTTATCACCGATTCCACGAACCCCAGGAATATTATCGGCACTGTCACCACTTAACGCCTTCATTTCTATAATTTGTTGTGGTGTCACTTCCATTTCTTCCAATAAGGTTTTTTCATCCATTACTTTTAATTCGCTGATTCCTTTTTTCATTAATAATACTTCGGTTGTATCATCAATTAACTGCAATAAGTCTTTATCACTACTTAAGATGTAAACATGTTCATCTTTATATTTTTTTGAAACACTACCAATAATATCATCTGCTTCAATCCCATCTTCTTCGTATTGAAACAATTGCATTGCCTCTAAGTATTCACGAGCAATTGGAAATTGCACTTTTAATTCAGGATCCACTTCTTTACGTGTTCCCTTATAGTCATCAAATTGATTATGTCTAAAGGTTGGTTTTCCTGTATCCCAGGCAACCATAACATGTTTAGGTTGCATTAAATCAATTGCCTTTTGAATCATTTTCGCGAATCCAAATACAGCATTTGTTGGAATACCATTACTGGTTTTCATAAATAACCCACGATATGCACTTGCATGGTATGCACGAAACAACAATGAGTTCCCATCTATTAATAAAATATTATCTTTCATAAAAAAACCTCCACTTATAGTATTTTACCATAAAGTAGAGGTGTTTCTAAGCATTTAACGAATGTTTATTTCTTTTTTTTCATCGACTTCAATAAGTGTATCTTCTACATATATTTTAAGTGCATCAATTTCTTCAAATTGCATAAAATTTAGTTTCAACAAAGCAAGTGCCTGTTCATCAATTGTCGTTTTATCCTGTAATATTGCCTTATTGAAATAAAGGTGTAATACCCCATCTTTTAAAGTGGCATCTTTAATAGGCTGTATTTTATTTTCACTAAAATAATACGTAGCAATACTATCGCTTTTGTCATATCCACAAAGTAATGTTAAAAATGCATTATAATCACTTGCATCTTTGACATTTACACTACGAATATAATTGTATTCTTCTCCATGTATATTCGTTGTTTGATGTAGTAAGATACTATCATGATCATGTAAATACTGAGAATTTGTGTGTAAGTGATTCACACCAAATCGGCGATCCTTATATACTATTTTTGTTTTATTCAATGGCATCTCTACGATACTTTTACCTTGTATCAAAATATCCACAGAATGTACATCAGAAAACTGTGTAAACGTGTAAATAAATGCTTCTAACACGCGCAACTCATCTTCGACATCATAATTCAATACATCGAAATTCAAGACACAAACACCCTCTTCTAAGGTTGCACTAGCAAGTTTTGTATCTTGCTTCAACAAAGCTTTAAAAGGTGCATGCTCTTCCTTCATATATTCAATCATTTCTTCAACTTGCTCACTTACCTGTGTAAAATAAGAATCGTAATCCACTTCAACCAACTCATCTTCATATAGTAAATACACATGTACTGCACTCGCTTCACTCATAACTTCCACTTTTTGATTGTCATGACTACCAACTTGGTAAAACACATACACCAAAATTGCAAACAAAGCTATGTAAAGCATTTTTTTCTTATTCATTTGAACACCTCGATACAATATATGCATACAAGGCATCAATATGACTATTCTTTTGAATTTTCCTCTACACCTACATACACTAAAGTAATCGGCTTTTCTTTCTCAATGGCTTCCTCCATTGAATATACAATTTCAAAACCATATTTTTCAGCATGCTCTTGTAAATATACATACTGCTCACTATTATAAATTTCTTCTAAACTCTTTTGTGCAATCGTAAAGGAAATCGTATTTCCTAATTGATTTTTACTTTGACCCGGATAAGATTCATACTCAGCAAAATGATCCGCACCATATTTCACTAATGCTTGCTCATACAAAGTTATTTGTTGTTCATAACTCACATAACCTGAAATCGCAATCAAACCACCAGCTACAAGTTCAAACTCTTCTTGCATTGCTGCTGATAATTGCATTAATGGTTCTATCATCTCTTCACGAACGCGTACTGTTGAGCCTTCTATTGAACTAGAATTTGGAATCATTGCATTGTTTAATTCACTTAACACTTGTGGCACATATTTATACAACGTTTCATTTTCTGCAATACTTTGTTCACTCGTTGGATCTTCAACCAATTGCGCCTGTGCTACATATGTATAAGCCCCATTAAAAAACTCCTCCAACATTGTATAATCATAATGTACAAGTATAGTTGATAAATCATACACTTCCCAATACTCTGTATATTTATTTACAAACGATACTATGAATGGCAAATCAGCACTTCTTACTTGTAGACATGTTTCATAATAATGTAATTGATGGATATCAAACCCCTCGACTCCAATAAATGGCAAAAACTGTTCTGGTTTTATTTTTCTTTGAATTAAATAATCAATTTCTGCATCATTAAAGCTTTCTAAAATAATATCTCTATTCGTTTCGTCTGCAAATTCATATCTTGCTAGACGATCGTATTTTGTATCCATACTATTGAAACAAACAACGGAAAAGATAATTAAAACAAAAATCATTATGAATCTCTTTAGTTTTATATTTTTATCCAAGCTCATCCCTTCCTTTCATGCTCTTATATAACTCAAATATTATATCACATTCTATTACAATAATAAATTCCATGTGGTAAAATAGATAAGAAAAGGATGATTTTATGAAGAAAAAGTTAATTACAGGACTATTGATTACACTTGCCTTAACCCTTGGTTTTTGCCTTTGTGTTGTATATGGTTTATATTTAGGACCTACTGCTTTACAAGTAGAAAACATTAAGATTGAGTCTTCTCAAATACCAGCCTCCTTTACTGGAGTTCGTATTGGATACTTTAGTGACATTTATTATTTAGAGTATATGGATAAAGAACGACTAGAAGATATGTTTGAAACAATTGAACAAAGCCAAGTAGACATTTTATTATTTGGAGGAGACGTTTTTTCTAACCCGCTAGATCCCAACATCGATGCAGACACTATAAATGAAATCACACAAATGCTTTCAGATTTAGATGCACCACTAGGGAAATTTTATGTCATGGGAGATATTGATAACACCAATACTAGTTTAATCCAAACAATCATGTATAACGCTGGTTTTGAAGGTTTATACAATGCAAACGTGAAATTACATAATGGAAAAAATGAGAGTATCACATTAATTGCATTAGATAATGATGTAAATGGAAATGTTGCAATCGAAACAGCTTTTGCAAATACTAGTGCGGATAACTTCAATATCCTTTTAACACATACACCAGACAATTTCTCACAAGTCAGCCTAGACATTGTAGACTTAGGAATCGGTGGGCATACCTTAGGGGAACAAACACCAATCCCTTTTCTAAATAACATTACTGAAATAGAGAGTAAAACACGATATACTAGTGGAGAGTATCATGAAAATAACACTACATTTTATGTGAACAACGGTTTAGGAACAACCAATTCCGACTTTCGATTATTTAGTCCTCCACAATTTCATGTCTTCACTTTACAAAGCACAAAATAAAAGGTAATCAATCGATTACCTTTTATTATACGATACATGCTGCAATCAACATACAAATTGAAATGGCACAAACAATTCCATTAATTTGAAAAAATTTAGGATTATCTACACTATGCATTTCAAAGCTTGTCTTCTTATACTCAATACATTTGCGAATGAATAATACAATAAATACAACATAAGGTATAACGATAGCATTAAAATAAAACGCTAGATTAAACATAATCAAATACATAAATACATTTACTAAAGCTAACGCTAACATAATTATAATATTAAATAATGCATTGTGTTTCCCTAATAGCGTACTTTTGATTGAGGAAAGTATTAAAATATACACAAATACAATTACATACCAAATTAAAAACAACAAGTCCATTTTCTCACCTCTTCAATTATTATACAAAAACGATTCATAAAATGCACTTAAAATTTACGTTTGGTTTTTTTCTGCCTTCATAGTATATACAATCGTCAATACAGTATCTATAGCAAGCACGACAAACAATCCTGCTGGTATTACATATGTAATAACAAATGAAGCATTAATACTCTCAAGATATTGTATAAAACTAACATCAAAGATGGTTCCATTTCGATATATTACATAAAACAAAAATAAACTCAATACATTTGAAATAATAGTAGAAAACATCACTAGTCGTGTATACCTAGCTTGTATAATTTTAATAGATTCTTGCACAATACCAATAACACTCATAAGTAAAATTATAGGCCAAATAGAATATACGTATTGCGCATCAAATAGTAAAATATAATAATTGCTTTCCTCGCTTATGAATGAAAATTCAAGCACACTTGGAAATAAAATAAAGATACAACTCATCAATACACAAATTGCAATCCCAACGATACTTTCTATGATACTGATTTTTTCTTCTTTTTTTGGAACATTTGGTAAACCATCTAGGTTTTCAAAATGCACATTCACTGATTTTCTTTCAAGGCAATAAAATACAATTGTTAATGCTCCTGTGATAGATAAGCAAATGGATACTAGCTGTCCTAATAAATCATATATACCAATCATTGGATCTTGCTTTGAAATACCAATTTCAAAGCATGTAACACCAATCAATACAGCAGTAGTAATCATTATAATTAACTTTAATAAGTATTTATATTGCACAAAGTAAATTCCAGAAATCAATGCATTATTCGTTTCACTTGAATAGGTACTACCTAACTCTTCAGGTGTTCCCAGTTCTGCTAAAACAACTCGAATATCTCTATCACTAGGTAATACATCACCACAGCGTTCCTGTAACATATCCTGTATAACACTCTCTAATTCCTCGCAAACATCTTTTCTTTGCCTTGCTGGAATATATTTCGATACTGCATAAATATATCTTTCAATCAATGAATTTTGTTTCATGTTTTATCTCCCTCCAATAATGTAAGCATACTTTTTGTATATGCTTGAATATGATCTTTCATTTTTTCTAATACTTCTCTTCCTAAATCTGTAGTCATATAATACTTTCTTGGTTTACTTTCATATACTTCCCATGTACTTTTCAATAACCCCTGTGATTCCAGCCGTCTCATCAATGGATACAATGTATTTCCTTCAATGATAACACCATAATTTTCTAATTGCTTCACTAGATTATACCCATAAGTAGCTTCATTCAATTGACTTAATACAAGAAGTGTTAAAGTTCCTCTACGCAATTCCAAAATTAACCCTGATACAATTTCATCCTTATCCATAAGACACCTCCACTTCAACACTATAGTGTGTGATACACACTATTATATATCACACATCTTTATTTGTCAAAAAAAGATACCATTTCTGGTATCTTATAGTCTGTCTTTAAAATCTTGATATGTGAATTGCTTCCATAATCTACATACTCCATCCTTTTGTATATAAATATTTGGTAGTGGCATTCCATTGAATGTATTATTTTTAACCATCGAGTAAATAGCCATGTCCTCAAACACTAGACGTTGTCCTACTTCTAATGGTTTTGTAAATGAATATGTCCCAATAATGTCCCCAGCTAAACAAGTAGGACCACCTAATGTATAAGTATATGCAAATTCATTCGCTTCGCCACTATTTTGTAGTGGTGGACGATATGGCATTTCTATAACATCTGGCATATGACAAGATGCAGAAGTATCTACAATTACTGGATTGGCTTGTTTCTCTTGCATTTCTAACACAGTAGTCACTAAATATCCAGCACGTAAAGCAATTGCTTCTCCTGGCTCTAAATACACTTGTACATCATATTTGTTTTGGATGTGTGTAATACAATCTAGTAAAGTCGCTACATCATATCCTTCTCGTGTAATATGGTGTCCTCCACCAAAATTAATCCATTTCATATCATACATGTATGTTGAAAACTTCTCTTCTAATGCATCTAATGTGATTTTCAATGCATCTGAATCTTGTTCACACAAGGTATGAAAATGTATCCCATCAAGTAACCCCAATAAACTCGCATCTTCTTGTAACCCTTTTTCAAACTGGGCTAGCGTACACCCTAAGCGACTACCACTTGCGCAAGGATCATAAATAGCATGTCCTTCTTGGGTAGATTTTTCAGGATTCACACGCAACCCAACTTGTAGTCCTGCCTCTTTTGCACGTTTTCCATACAATGCTAATTGGCGCATAGAGTTAAATACAATATGATCACAAATATCTAGTATCTCATCTATGTCACTTTCTTTGAATGCTGGTGAGAAGATGTGATTTTCACATCCTTCACTTCGATATTCATTGTATAATTTGGCTTCATACAACCCACTTGCTGTAGCTCCACACAAGTATTTATTCACAAGTGGATACAACGCATAATTACTAAACGCTTTCTGCGCTAATAAGATTTTACATCCACTTTTATCCATAACACCTTTTAATATTTTTAAATTTTTTTCAATCAAATCTTCATCAATGATGTAACAAGGTGTCTCTACATTTTGAAAGTTCATACCATTAATCCACTAAAGTTGGATTTTCATCTACAACCCATGGCAATCCCCACTCATTTAATGCTTCCATAAATGGATCTGGATTGAATTCCTCTACATTAAACACACCTGGTTTTTTCCATTTTCCTTGCATCAACAACATAGTTCCTATCATCGCAGGAACTCCTGTTGTATAAGATACTGCTTGTGACTCCACCTCTTTATAACAAGCTTCATGATCACAAATATTATAAATGTAAATTGATTTCTCTTTTCCATCTTTGATTCCAGTGAAAATACAACCAATATTTGTTTTCCCTTTTGTTCTTGGTCCTAAAGACGCTGGATCTGGTAACATTGCTTTTAAGAATTGAATTGGTACAATTTCTTGTCCATTAAATAAAATTGGTTTTGTATCTAACATACCCACATTTTCTAAACAATTCATATGTGTCAAATAACTTTGACCAAATGTCATAAAGAAACGAATTCTTTTTACACCAGGAATATTTTTTGCTAATGACTCAATTTCTTCATGGTGTAATAAATACATATCTTTTTCTCCTACACCCTCAAAATTGTATTCACGCTTAATTTCCATTGGTTTTGTTTCTACCCATTTTCCATTTTCCCAATACGACCCATTTGAACTTACTTCACGCAAGTTGATCTCAGGATTAAAGTTTGTTGCGAAAGGATATCCATGATCTCCTCCATTACAATCTAAAATATCAATGTAATGAATTTCATCAAAATAATGCTTTAATGCATATGCACTAAATACACTAGTTACTCCTGGATCAAATCCACTTCCTAGGATTGCTGTCAAACCAGCTTTTTCAAATTTTTCTTTATATGCCCATTGCCATGAATAATCAAATAAAGCAGTAAATCCTTTTTCTTTTACTCTAGCTTCATAAATTTCTCTCCAATTTGGATCTTCCGTATTTTCTGCTTCATAATTCGCTGTATCTACATAATGTACATTACAAGCTAAACATGCGTCCATAATTGTTAAATCTTGGTAAGGCAACGCTAAATTTAACACTACATCCGGTTGAACCTCATGAATCAATGCAATTAATGCATCTACATTATCTGCATCCACTTGTGCAGTTGTAATTTTTGCGCTTGTTGTCGGTTGTAATTTTTTTGCAATCGCATCACATTTACTTTTCGTACGACTTGCAATACAAATCTCTTGGAACACAGATGCATTCATTACACATTTATGAATACTTACTTGTGCCACTCCTCCACAACCAATAATTAAAACTTTTTTCATAATATCTCCTTTTGCATTATGTATTTAATGCGATTAAAAACTCTCTGACTACTTTACATGCTACTGCCGTTGAGACGCCACTCAAATCGTATGAAGGACTCAACTCATTCACATCACATCCTACAATTTGACTACTTCCACAAACACTTTGAATCGCTTCTAATAAGTCTAAAAACGATACACCTCCCGCTTCTGGGGTTCCTGTTCCTGGAAAAATAGATGGATCTAACACATCTAAATCAATTGTAAAATAGATTGGCTTACCTTGCAACTTCTTTACTACTTCTTGCAATCCTTTAAAATCAAATTTACGCATGTTCGTGTGCCCTTCTTTAGCGAAAACAAACTCTTCTCTATCTCCTGAGCGAATTCCAAATTGAAAAATCTTATCATCTCCAATCAAATCATGACAACGACGAATCACACATGCGTGCGATAACTTAACATCTAAATATGTATCACGCAAATCGGCATGTGCATCAAAGTGTATAATATGTACATCCGGATATTTTTTTTGTACTGCTTTAAATGCTCCCAATGTAACTAGATGTTCCCCACCAATCATGAAAGGTATCTTATGATCATCCAAAATAATTTGTGTTCTTTCTTCAATCTGTTGTAGTGCTTTTTCAGCACTACCTAAGCAGAGTTCAATATCTCCACTATCAAATACATTATAATCTACTAAATCTTTATCTTGATATGGACTATATGTTTCTAAACCAAAAGACTCCGAACGGATTGCTTTACTAGCAAAACGTGTGCCTGGTCGATTGGATGTAGTACTATCAAAGGGTGCGCCAAATAGTACGATATCGGCATCCTCATAACTAGCTTCACACCCGATAAATGTTTCTATATTTACTTGTAACATAATAACTCCTTCTAGTCTGGAATATTTTCTACATCTTCCAACATCTTCTCTACATAAGCAGGTAAAGCAAAGCATCCCTTATGTAAATTCGATGTATAGTATTGTGTATCAATCTCTAACTTCTTCCAATTTCTTACTTGCAAATCATTCACTGGATGATATGTTTTAGATGCATATCCAAACAACCAGTATCCAGAAGGATAAGATGGTATGTGTGCTTGATACACTCTTGAAATTGGAAAGTTTTCCAATATTCTTTTGTGTGCTTTTTGTGTTTCAATACGATCTTTCTCATAGAATGGACTCTGGTGTTGATTCACCATAATCCCATCTTCCTTCAACGCTTTGAAACAACTACCATAAAACTCTCTAGATAATAAACTCTCTCCTGGTCCATAAAATCCAGCGGAATCTACAATGATCACATCGTATTCATTTTCTACATGGCGTATAAAGCGTAAGCAATTATCAGCAATAATTGTAACACGTTCATCTTCAAAGCTCTCTGCATTATCTGGAAAGTATTTTCCACATGCCTCAATAACTCCTTCATGTACTTCTACAACATCTATTTGCTTAACTTGTGGATATTTTAGCAGCTGTTTTACAACACCACCATCACCCCCACCAAACACGAGTACCTTTTTCACCTTTGGGTGGACAGACATAGGAATGTGTGTCAACATCTCATGATAAATAAACGCATCTCTTTGTGTCATAATAATATATCCATCAATGGTTAGAAAACGACCAAAATCTTCAGACTCAAAAATATCTAGACGTAAGTAATCATTTTCCTCACTATATAAATGTTTATTCACTTGTACAGATAACTTCACTTTATCTGTATGCATTTCAGTAAACCACAAATCCATATATATTCCTCCTATTTTATAACATTCAATCGTTCAATCATAGCATCCTCTGGACCTGTAATCGAACATCCTTTTTCTTTTGCATATAATATGTAATCAATAATTTCTTGTGTAATTTTTTCACCAGGTGCCAAAATCGGAATACCTGGAGGATAACACATTACAAACTCTGTACATATACGACCATTCGTTTCTCGAATGGGAATCATTTCTTCTTTTTCTGCATAAAATGCTTCCTGTGGAGACATTACAACAACTGGGTTAATATATTCATGATCAAACATACCACTCTTATCTTTACTATATCGTCTACGAATATCGTACAAAGCGCTTAATAGACGTTCTGTATCACTCATGCGATCCCCAATAGATATATACGCCAATACATTACCAATATCTCCTAGTTCGATTTGAATATCATACTCATCACGTAATAAATCGTATACCTCAATACCTGCCAAACCAATATCTAAAGTAAATACAGTTAACTTTGTTGGGTCAAAATCATAAATACTATCTCCATTAATTAACTCTTTGCTGTATGCATAAAACCCTCCACCACGATTGATTTCTGTTCTTGCATACTCTGCAATACGATTTACTCTGGCAAAATCTTCTTTCCCTCGTAACGCTAAATTTTTTCGAGTAATATCTAAACTAGCCAACAACAAATAGGAAGCACTAGTTGTTTGCGTTAAATTAATAACTTGTCGCACATATCCTGCATTTACATCTTTCCCAGTCAACAACAATGAACTTTGTGTCAAACTCCCCCCCGACTTATGCATACTCACACAAGCCATGTCTGCTCCTGCAGCCATTGCACTCATTGGCATATTTTCTCCAAAGTAGAAATGGGTTCCATGTGCTTCATCAACCAGTACCATCATGCCATGTTCATGTGCTATTTCCACAATTTTTTTCAAATTCGAACAAATCCCATAATACGTTGGATTATTTACTAAAATTGCTTTTGCGTCTGGATTTTGAGCAATTGCTTGCTCAATTTGAGAAATTTTCATCCCTAATGCGATTCCCAACTTTTTATCCATATCCGGATTCACATAAATTGGAATTGCTCCATTTACAACTAAGGCATTAATGACTGAACGGTGGACATTTCTTGGACAAATTATTTTCTCTCCACGCTTTGTAGCCGTAAGCACCATTGTTTGTACAGAAGAGGTTGTACCACCAACCATTAAGAAAGCATTTTCTGCACCAAAAGCTTCTGCTGCCAATTGTTCTGCTTCACGTATCACTGAAATAGGATGACATAAATTATCTAGTGGTTTCATAGAATTCACATCTAGTCCAACACACTGTTGTCCTAATAATTTCACTAACTCCGGATTCCCTCTTCCTCGTTTGTGACCTGGCACATCAAAAGGTACCACTTTATTTTGTCTAAATTGTTCTAATGCCTCATATATTGGCGCTCTATTTTGGTTTAACATGTCACCCTCCTACAATAAAAAAAACGTAAAATCTCGTTTTCACTTGTTTACGTTTCTTCCACTATCAATATTAAATGAATATAAATATTATGTACTACAAATATACAACATGGATAGAGTCTATATAGCAAACAGTTTACTTTTACTACTCTTATGAACGTTTTACAAGTTTGATGTTCAATACATCATTGGTTTATAGTAACCAACTATCAAACTGACCAATGCGGTCAAATAAAATTCACATGGAAAGACTCTAATATTGTCATGTATCCTTAATGTTTTTGCTTCTATTTTTATACTTAAGCAATGTAATTATATCTTTTACATTTTTGAATGTCAACCATAAGTATAAATCTATTGTGGAAACACAAAAATCGCCTTACTTTCATACATTTATGCATTTAAAATACGAAAGGCAGGATATGAAATCCTACCCCTACTAAATTTGTTCTTTCTTAAATAATTTTCGTAATGCATATCCAATACAAACACTATATAGGCTACTAGCAACGATAAAATAGATGAGGTTAAAATGATACAGCAAATCAAAGGTATACATTAGTGGATATAAAGTATAATCATTCAGCACATGTATCCCAATGACACTCAATATAAATGGCGTAGCAAATAAAAATACGCTAATCAAAATCGCATTCATCTGATCTTTTACTTGTTTAGAGATAAAAAACACAATTATCATAATCCCAATATGAACCAAAAATTTTATTATATATATGAATACAATCCAAGTAATGATATTTATGGAACTAGGTACGTATGAGAATAGTGAAATACTTGCAGCAGGCTCTAACAAAGAGCTTGCTCCATATGTGGAAAACATTTTAACCATATATGGAATATATACAATTGCAAAGCACAAAGCACTATACAAACATCCTGTATAAAATTTCCATTTTAATATACGTTTACCATCCCCATAAATTTGTATTAGCTTATTGCTATTTTGTTTATAATCATAACAATAAATACTCGTATACCCAACTAACAATAAAATCAACAATAACAATTCATAATCATTCGCATCTTGTAAATTATTTAAGCCAATGACTCTTTCAACTCCTAACACATTCACAAAACTGAGTTCTCTACCTTGTTTAGATTGACTACTCAAATAGTCATTTTGTGCAAGAATAGGTTGAAAGTACCTATGAATGGATTCATATGGTTGATATTTGGCATACAAGACATCATAGGTTTGTTTATCCAGTTCTCCACTATAGTAATCCGCTGTAATCTTTTGAAGTTCTTCTAATTGTGTCTCAATAAACATTTCATCATTCACAATCTTCTCATCTTTTTCTTTTGTATACCTTCCCTCCACACTACTTATATACTCTTTCACGAACAATTCTTCAGCACGTAAAGAAATCTTCGCACCTATATTCGTGTATACATGAAAAGCAGTAAACAAAATAAGTACAACCAATATTTTATTACGTATATATAATTTATATTGTTCGTACATAAAGCCACTTTGACTAATCCAACTCGCTTTTGTTTTCCAAAACGAAACAACCTTTTGCGCACTTGCTAAAACATTTACTTGCATACAACGAAGCATCACACAAACACTAATCAGTGAGCACACACCCAAACTAACCCAATAAGAAAGTATATAAGAAATTGGATATCCTGCTACATTCACTTGTAATGCACTACTATAAATTTGATTTGTGTTCGATAAAGAAAGTAAACTCAAACAATTAAAAAGCATAAAAGAGGACTGCAAGTCAAACACAGAAACCACAATCACATTCATTACAACTAGAGCACAAATACAAGCATATATAATCACCTGATTATATAACACAACGCATAAAACACTGATAAACAAAACAATACATAAGAAAAAACTCAACTTACTTACTAAAAACAAAAGAATATATGTAAATACATCTATTTGCATAGTTGCACTTTGAAAAGATGGTAAAGACTGTATCGCTCGCCCCATGTCTCCAAGCCCATAAACCAAACTAGCAATCCATAAATTCCCTACATACACAAGCAACACAACCACACTCGTATAGGTAAATATACTACACACTTTTGCAATTATAAGAGATCCTCTCCCCCTATTCATAGTACGTACCAACATATTGTTTTTTGTGATTTTATCTTTTGTAATGAGCGCATTGCATAATAAAACAATTGTGAATAAAATAATCAAATCCGTAAACGGAAATGAGAATGCCATCTCCATCCCTTCACTCACGTCGTAAGTAGGTTGTACATCCATTCCCTCATACAAGGTAGATTGTTTTATTAAACTACGATAAGAGAAACCTGTTTCCACAAAAATAAGTGCTGCACTACTCTTATTTGCTCTATCTTGTATATTATTTATAAAACTATCGTAGTTAACTACTTTTTCTAAATCTTCACTTATGCGAGTAATAAAGCGCAGTTCACTAAATGGATCTTCAAAATACACTTCCATGTCTTCCTCTTTAGAAAAAGCATCCACAACTGCTTGTGTTTCGGCGCTGACAACAATATCTTGTCCCCCTTCATTTTCAATCATCCATTGCATATATATCTTTTTTTGTTCAAAATATTCTAATGCATCTTTTGGACTAGCAAAGCGGTTGACCTCTTCTACTACCCTTGCATACACACTTGGCGAAAATTCTCCATAATCAAATATTTGTTGACGCACTTCTCCCTGATATAAAAATATAAATTGCAATAACACCATAGTGATTACCAACACATTTAAACGTTTATTCTTGTACAATCTATACATCTCAAACAAATATAGTTTCATACAGCCACCTACTTCTCTTCAAAATGATATAAGTAAACATCTTCCAAAGTTACTTTTACACGACCACAATGCTTTTCAAACACTTCTTTTTCACTAATAAAGCGAACCAAAAGATTCTCGTCACTCTTTGAAATACTAACCACTTTGTGCTTACTTTCAATTTCTGAAAATCGTTCATAATCACAAAGTATCTCATATGTATAAAACGGAGCATCTTGTATCATTTTTTGTGTCGTTTCTTGTTGTAAAATTTTTCCCTCTTTAATAAAAATAATCTCTTTTGCGATAAATTCAACATCTGAAACGACATGTGTTGCAAATATCACAATTTTATCTAACGCAATTTTTGCTATTAAATTACGCATTCGAATTCTTTCTTTCGGATCCAATCCTGCTGTAGGTTCATCTAAAATCAATATATCTGGTGCATTCAAAATAGATTGTATAATCAACAAGCGTTGTTTCATCCCTCCAGAATATGCCTTTACTTTACGATCCAAATGCTGTTGCATATTCACAAGTGTTGCATATTTCTCCACTTCTCGTATTGCATCCTTTTTGTTCATCCCCTTCAAAGTTGCAATATAATGAAGAAATTGCCTTCCACTGAAATCTTCAAAAATCGTTTGTTGCTGAGGCATAAACCCAATTTTCTTTTGAAATTGTTTGCGAATTGTAGAAATATTTTGTCCATTAAATAAAATAGTACCTGAGGTCGCTGTTACATTATCCACTAGAATATTCATCAAAGTAGATTTCCCAGCCCCATTTGGACCCAATAGCCCATATATTCCAGGACTCAAATCAAGGTCCACAGACTGTAATGCCTTTTTATCTTTATAATTTTTACTAATCGCACAAATAGATAATTTCATACAACCACCTCCTAACTCTACTACCCTTGTACTTATTCACTCAAAGCAATCCATTCCTCATTGCCTTCAGTAAAATCGTCAAAATCAATATAAAATAACTCAAAAGTGCCTTCATCAGTCGCTTTCATAAATACAAGACCCTTCGCACTACTTCCAACATAACCAATATCTGAACCCATTTTACCTTCTTCACTCATTAAAGAATCATACACCTCTTCATTTTTGGTGCTCAACAAAGTACCCTCTGATGTATAAAAATAATCATGATATTCTATTTTGTTATGTAAAATAAAAGGAAATACATCCATTTCTTTTCCATCTAAATCATATACAATAGTAGAATAAGGTTGTGATACATTCCCTATATACACTTTATTCTCATAGGCTGCAAAAACATTGTACCCAATGAAAGGTTCTTCTACAATTAACGTAGACTCTTTCGTCTCTAGATTATACGCATAAGCATGCACTTCGACCTGATTCACATATTTGTAATCTTCATAATCTAGTGTTTCATCCAAATAATGCGATCCATAAATTACATTGCCGCCATCTACACCAGCTAATGAAATGGAATATTTTTCTTCATTCTCCACTAGCTCCTCACCTTCAAAAGTGCTAGCATCAAATCGTGCAATCACATGTCTTTGTTGTATCAAACTTCCATAAGAGTCCAGTGAAGTACTCACATTTTTATATAAGATTTGTACATACAATTCACCATCCACATAAAAAGCTGTTTGAAAACTTGCATCTGATTCTTCACTTTGTAAATGGTCTTTTAAGTTCGTTACTACCTTCTTATTTCTTCCATCAAAGTCTTGTTCCACTATATTTAAAAATAAATCAATACTATATAACTTTTCATTATGTACATAAATTCCCATAACAGAGGGGTCAAATGCTGGCGACTCTTCCCCACTCTCTTCACAATTTACCTCGGTACAAACGACTACACTTTGTTGACTATTTTCATCATAAAACTTCAAAAAGCCCTGATCCATGTAATAAAACCCTCCATCAATCGAAGCAATCTGCTGTACTCGTAACGCCCCATCATACGATAGTTCTTGTATTTCTTCCTTCGAGTTGGAACAACTTGTAAAAACAAACATAAATACAAAACATAAACAAACTAATTTTTTCATTGATATTCCCCTTTCCATCGTAAGCTTCTGAACCACTACGATTTTTCA
>CAYJJS010000009.1:23344-54965 GCA_964370645.1 uncultured Erysipelotrichaceae bacterium
TTTTCATTGATATTCCCCTTTCCATCGTAAGCTTCTGAACCACTACGATTTTTCATTCACTATTCAATATTAAAATAAAACTCTGTAAAGAAACTACTACATAAAATGTACTTCCCTTACAGAGTCTACTACTCCTATCTAATCACAAATTACTCTTGCTTCCATAGCGTAATTTGTGCGTTTGCTTCATCAATAATTTTTTGTATTCCTGCTTCTTCCAAATCACTCAGTAGTTGTGCATACAAACTTTCATAATCTTCTTTTGCCCAAAATAACGTTTCTGAATAAGACTCTACAACCGCTGTCGTATTATCTATTTCCGTTTCTACCTTACTACTATCAAATTGAAATCCGTGCAATGGTGATTTTTCTGTATTTTCAAAAATATTTATCAAATCTTCTCCTGATAATTGAGGTATCCCTGTTGGTCGAGGTGTAGTAAATGCATTTGAAAACAAATCCAACGGTGTATACCAACTTGTATCATATAACACCTCCACGCGTCCATCACTCGCCACAAAGTAATCATCTCCTTCCACTCCATAACGCATCAACATTCCCATCTCAGGATCACTCATTAACCATGTTAGTAATGCTAGTGAATCTTCCTTTTTATCTGACCAAGAAGCTATCGCATTACCGAATATTTGTTCAGATAAGACACGCTCTTTATACATTGGAACATACTGTATGTTTTCATTTTCATAAGCTACTGGATCTCCAACCCATTGTAACTTTAAGATTACCCCTTCTTTTTTCTTATTGTAAATAGCATGCAATGTTTCTAACACAATCTCATCCTTATATATGTTGTACACTTCTGATGTTTTTGAATCAAAACGGACCCCCACTGCATTTGTCAATAATTCATAATAATGATCAGTTTCAATAGGATGATAAATTTCTTCGTATCCAAGAAAAGATTTTCCATCTACCCCATAATTTACCCCATAATCAACTTGCACATTCAAGGAAGTATCTTTTTCTAGTTCCCAAGGAAATTTTTGAAGCGCGACAACATCTAGTGCCTCTGTGGATTTATTTATAGTATAAGCATATCCTATCACAGGAGATAAAGCCAAATCTGTGGGTAAAATATACTGTATCCCATTATGCTTCAATAAATCTTCATTATTTCCTATTGGATATACCTCTTTCAAAATAGTTCCTTCTTCACTGTTTAAATACTCATCTAAGGGGTACAAGATTTCTTCGAAGGGTAAATGATCCATTTGTGCATTCGTTTGAATAATATCCACCTCTTCTTGATGTTCATACATTTCTTGAATCATCTCACCATATTGTACATCTGATTCTGTAGCGGATACTGTTTTCACTTTGACTTGAAAATCAAAGCCTTCTTCCTTTATTTTTTGATTCAGTAAATCTATTTTTTCATCTTCTGGTTTTGAAAACTCTTCCATCAGCCAAACAATAGTGTGATCATCCACATCTTCTTTTTCTACCTGTGCACTACACCCAAATAAAAACAAAACAGTAAATAAAATTTTCATTACTTTTTTCATACTTTTCCCCTTTCTTCACAAAATGAATAATTTCAAGCAATCAGTAGTTAGAATGCTTCTACTTAACGAAATGCACTTGTGTGAATTGTGTATGTACCCACTCCATAAAAGATATGTGTTGCATGCACTGAGTTCATAATATCGCTTGTATATGATACATATGTACTCCTAGATCCTGGGGGGAATTGCGATGTGAAAGAATCGCCTATAACTACACCATGCACATTTCTTCCACTAAAAGTTGCGTATACTTTCCCATGAATGTTGCTCGTATTTGCTGTAGATGCTGCAATACCTGTTCTATGACCGTTTGTAAAATAGGAATTCGCTGTAACTGTTCCATTTGAAAATGGTGCACTAACATAGTTTGCAAATACAGGTGTAAACATACAGCTTATGAATACAACTAAACCTACTAAAAATCTTTTCCTGTTCATTTTCACTCCTCCTTTAATAAATATATATAAAGTTTTACATTCTAACTACTGACAATATATTAAATTATATTTTTAATACATGATAATGTTCTTTTATGGTTTGTTTATGTGGCTAAATTATAATATATATATATATATATATATATTCACAGTGAAACGATTTATTTTTATAAGAAAGATTTTTTTAGTCTACTACTCCTATCTAATCACGCATTACTCTTGCTTCCATGACGCAATTTGTGCGTTTGCTTCATCAATAATTTTTTGTATTCCCGCTTCTTCTAAATCACTTAGTAGTTGTGCATACAAACTTTCATAATCTCCTTTTGCCCAAAATAACGTTTCTGAATAAGACTCTACAACCGCTGTCGTATTATCTATTTCCGTTTCTACCTTACTACTATCAAATTGAAATCCGTGCAATGGTGATTTTTCTGTATTTTCAAAAATATTTATCAAATCTTCTCCTGATAATTGAGGTATCCCTGTTGGTCGAGGTGTAGTAAATGCATTTGAAAACAAATCCAACGGTGTATACCAACTTGTATCATATAACACCTCCACGCGTCCATCACTCGCCACAAAGTAATCATCTCCTTCCACTCCATAACGCATCAACATTCCCATCTCAGGATCACTCATTAACCATGTTAGTAATGCTAGTGAATCTTCCTTTTTATCTGACCAAGAAGCTATCGCATTACCAAATGTTTGTTCAAATAAGACACGCTCTTTATACATTGGAACATACTGTATATTTTCATTTTCATAAGCTACTGGATCTCCAATCCATTGTAACTTCAATATTGTCCCTTCTTTTTTCTTATTATAAATGGCATGCAATGTTTCTAGCATAATCTCATCCTCATATATGTTGTACACTTCTGGTGTTTTTGAATCAAAACGAACCCCCACTGCATTTGTCAATAATTCATAGTGGTCGGCAACTTGAAGTGGATGATAAATTTCTTCTTTTCCTAAAAAAGTTTTTTCATCAACTCCATAATTCACCCCATAATCTACTTGTACATTCAAGGAAGTATCTTTTTCTAGTTCCCAAGGAAATTTTTGAAGTGCACTAACATCTAGTGCTTCTGTGGATTTATCTATAGTATAAGAATAGCCGATCACAGGAGATAAAATTAGATCTGTAGGCAAAATATACTGTACCCCATTATGCTTCAATAGATTTTCATTATTTCCTATTGGATATACCTCTTTCAAAATAGTTCCTTCTTCACTGTTTAAGTAGTCATCTAAGGGATACAAGATTTCTTTAAAATTTATGTAATCCATATCTGCATATGTTGAAATGATATCCACCTCTTCTTGATGTTCATACATCTCTTGAATTTTGTCACCATACCATCTATCTTTATTTTCAGTATTCACTGTCTTTACTTGAATTTGAAAGTCAAATCCTTCCTCTTTGATTTTTTGATTTAGGAAAGTTAACTTATCATCTGTAGGTTTATATCTCTCTTCCATCACCCAAACAATAGTGTGATCATCCACCTCTTCTTTTTCTACCTGTGCACTACACCCAAATAAAAACAAAACAGTAAATAAAATTTTCATTACTTTTTTCATACTTTTCCCCTTTCTTCACAAAATGACTAATATGATATGATTGATACACTTACACATTTGTCTACACATAACAAAAAACAGGTATATACTACTTAAATAATAGTATATACCTGCTATTTTATGAAGTGATATGATTATCCTGTCATAAAAGTATCTTTTTTTGGAATAAAGGTATAAAAAAAACTGTGTTTCCACAGTTTCTTGACCTTACTTAGGCAACGATTTGTTTTCCGTTGTATTGTCCACATTCACACATTCTGTGTGTTTTCACGTAGTCACCGCAAGCTTTACATTTTGATAATGTAGGTGCTGCTAGTTTGTAGTGAGTTCTTCTTTTTGCTTTTCTTGTTTTTGAATTACGTCTTTGTTGTACTGCCATGGTTTACCTCCTATGTATCTTCTTTTATTTTAAATTCTCTTAGCTTCGCTAATCGAGGGTCAATTTCATCTGCTTTTTCTTTGATGTAATCTTCCTCTGTGACAACTTCCCAACCTTTTCCTTTCGGATATTGAGTGATTCCTTCCTTTGTTACTTTCAAAGGAATTTCTAAGATGATGTTTTGGAATATGACTGGCATTAGTTCCACCATATCTTTCTTCGCCTCAATAACATCTTCATCTTTACTTACCTTATGAAAGGCAAATACTTGTGAAGCACTCGTTGAGAATGGATATTCAACATCTTCATTTGTGATACTACAAGGTACAATCATGACCCCTTGTATTTCAAAGTGACATGTAGCAATGTCGCTTTGTGCATCGTACATTAACTGTCCGTTCACCTCAACATCTTGAAGTTCTCTCAAATGGTTAATTTTAGAAATAAATTTTTGTTCAAACACAATCCCTTCATCAAAGAAGATTGTTGCCTTCGGACTGTTTAATAATTCAGTTTTTGACCATTTCAAAAGAATCACCTCTCGTTGTCTGCCATATAATTATATGTAATTCACTATATAAAGTCAATTATTTTTTATCTTTTCCTATATGTATGTAAAGAAAAGTAAATTTTATGCTTATAACTACTATTATCTACTACCTATTTGCTTTTTCTCTTGCTACTGATAACATTAGTTTTATTCTATTTTCTTGATTTACTTTTGTTGCTCCTGGATCATAATCAATGGGTACAATGTTAGATTCTGGATATAGTTTTTTTATGCTTCTTACCATACCTTTACCAACAACATGGTTCGGTAAACATCCAAATGGCTGAGCACATACGATATTTCCATAGCCGTTCTCAATCAGTTCTAGCATCTCTGCGGTTAGTAACCAACCTTCCCCCATCTTACATCCATGACCCACAAAAGGCTTTACTAACTCCTTTAAATGCGCGTATGTAGAAGGAGCAACAAAATTGCTTCCCTCTAACGCGTTTAATGAAATTGTTTCAAATTCTTTAAAGAAGTTATACAAAAATTGCACGACTTTCTTCTTTACCCCACTACCACCATATAAATGAATATCTTCCAATCGATTATCTACCTTAAATAACATGAAAGCAACAATTCCAGGAACCATTACTTCACAGTCTTGCGATTGTAGAAAATTTTCTAGTTCATTATTTGCTAGTGGAGAATATTTTACATAAATCTCCCCCACTACACCAACTCGAACTTTTTTTTCACGACTACGTTCAATACGATCGAAATCATGCACCATTTCTTTTAAATATTTAGTTACATCTTTCTTCTGATATCCTTTTTGATGGTTATATTGTTCATTAATCTTATCTACCCAATGAGATACTAAAGCATCTGCCTGGCCTTTTTCATATTCATATGGTCGTACTTGATTGGATAAAAGCATAAGCATATCTCCATATACTAATGCAGCTAATGCTTTTCGTAAAATGTTTAACGATAACTTAAATCCACTATTTTTTTCCAATCCTGACAAGTTTACAGACACAACTGGCACATGCGCCATTCCAGCATTCTCTAATGCTTTACGCAATAAATGAATATAATTACTCGCACGACAACCTCCACCCGTTTGTGTCATTAATAAGGCAGTCTTATGAATGTCATACTTTCCACTCTTTAATGCACTAATCATTTGTCCAATTGTCAACAATGCTGGATAACAAGTATCATTGTGTACATATTTTAAACCTTCTTCAATCACACTTTGATCCGTGTTGGTTAATAACTCAATATCATAGCCATCGCTCTCAAATACTTTTTGTACAATTTGAAAATGTATATTACACATATTTGGAAACAATAACTTATGTGTTTTTTTCATTTCCTTTGTGAATTCGACACGTTTCATCTTCTTACTCCTTTGTTGCTGCAAATAAACTACTCAATCGAATCTTAACAGCACCTAAATTTGTAATTTCATCGATTTTCAATTGTGTATAAATCTTATTTTCTTCTTCTAAAATACGACGTGTTTCGTCCGTAATAATTGAATCAACACCACACCCAAAAGAAACCAATTGTACTAAATTGATATTTAAATCTTTTCTAGTAGTAATATATTTTGCTGCTGCATATACACGTGCATGGAATGTCCACTGATTCAATACTCTTGTATTTACTTTTCCACCTAAATGTGAAATTCCATCTTCACTTATAACCATCGCACCGTGATTACATACTAACGTATCAATTCCATGATTCACTTCTGGATCTAAATGATAAGGTCGACCCGCTAATACAATAACAGGTAGTTTTTCCTTATTCGCAATAGCTAAGAACTCTTCTCCTTTTTGTTGGATGTTTAACTGGTATGCGTTTTGACTTTCATAAGCCTTCGTTGCTGCCTGTTTTACCTCAGCCAAAGAAATATCATCAAAATATGTATTTAAAATTGCATGTATCTTAATTGGAAAATCTTTTTTACGATGAATCCCCACGTAGTTATGAATAAACTTCACTGCATCTAGTGCGGATACATTGGATGCAATCACCTCTGGATAATATGCCACTACTGGACAATTGTAATGATTGTCAGACATTTGTTCATCTAAACTATAACTCATACAAGGGTAAAAGATTGCATCTACCTTTTGTTGCAGAAGTGTTTCTATATGACCATGTACTAACTTTGCTGGATAACAAACTGTATCGGAAGGAATCGTATGTTGTCCCTTTACATATAAAGCTCTAGTCGAATCTCCACTTTTTGTAATCCCAAACCCTAATGTAGTAAAGAATGTGTGCCAAAATGGCAATAACTCATACATATTTAATCCCATTGGAATACCTATGTTACCTCTACTACCCTGTGTATTTGCATACGCATCCAAAAGTTCTTTCTTATAGGCAAACATATTATATTTCGTTTTTACATTATGATTACCTAATGGTTTATCACAACGATTACCACTAATGTATTTTCTACCTTCTTCAAAGGTATTAATCGTTAACTTACATTTGTTTAAACAAAGTCCACATGTTGCTGTACTCACACTATGCGTAAACGTTTGTAGTCCTTTTAAATCTAACACACTACTCTTTTTTTGCTTACCATTGTACTTCACATACAGTGCAGCACCCAATGCCCCCATTAATCCTGAAGCAACCGGTCTAGTTACATCTCTTTGAATTTCTTTTTCAAAAGAACGTAACACTGCATCATTTAAGAAAGTTCCACCTTGTACCACAATGTGCTCTCCAAGTGAGTCCGCACTAGTAGCACGAATTACTTTATATAAGGCATTTTTTACAACACTAATTGATAATCCTGCAGAAATGTTTTCTAACTTCACACCATCCTTTTGTGCTTGTTTCACAGAAGAATTCATAAACACTGTACATCGTGAACCCAAATCTACTGGTTTATCTGCAAACAAACCTAATTTAGAAAAATTTTCTACATCTTGTCCTAATGCCTCAGCAAAGGTTTGTAAAAATGATCCACACCCAGAAGAACAAGCCTCATTTAAGAAGATATTATCAATGACCCCATTACGAATTTTAAAACACTTAATATCCTGACCACCAATATCGATAATAAAGTCTACTAGTGGATCAAACTTTTTTGCAGCACTAAAGTGAGCAATTGTTTCAACAATTCCCATATCTCCATGAAATGCATGTTTAATAATTTCTTCTCCATACCCAGTAGAAGCAAATCCCGCTATCTCAATTTCAGGAAATTTTGTATACACTTCCTCTAAAAATTCTTTAACTAAAGGAACTGGCGTTCCTCCATTCTTCACATATTTATAATGAACAATTTCTTCCTCTTCATTTATCAAGACTGCCTTCAATGTTGTTGAACCCGCATCCACACCAATGTAAGATTTTCCTTTCAAAGGTGCCAATGTAATTTCCTCATTTACACGATGTCTTTGTGCAAAGACTTCATACTCTTGTTGGTCCTTAAACAAAGCATCACAACTAGTATAATCACCAATACTATGTGTCTGCTTCATTAATTGTGCCTGCAATGATTTTATATGAATTGGTGTTTCCTCTTCTTTGGATAATGTTGTACCTAAAGCAACATAATATAGCGAATTATCTGGTGCTACACCCTTTGCTTTTAAACTATCATCAAACGCATTTCTAAGCTCATCAAAGAAACTTAATGGACCACCTAAATAAACAATGTTACCCGCAATTTCTCTTCCCTGTGCAAGCCCTGCAATCGTTTGATTGACCACTGCATAAAAAATACTAGCAGCAACATCTTCTTTTTGTGCACCTTGATTCAACAATGGTTGTATATCTGTTTTTGCAAACACACCACAGCGAGAAGCAATACTGTAAATTTTCGTATGTTTCTTACTCAACTCGTTCATCTCGACTGGTGTAATCCCTAATAAAGTAGACATTTGATCAATAAAGGCACCTGTCCCACCAGCACAAGAACCATTCATTCTTACTTCCATATCACCAGATAAAAACAATACTTTCGCATCTTCTCCACCTAGTTCAATCACAACATCACTCTCAGGCAACATTGTGCTAACTGCAAGTCTAGTTGCGTATACTTCCTGTACAAACGGAATATTCAATTTTTCTGCTAACCCCATTCCAGCAGAACCTGATATTTTAAGAATCACCTCATCTTGTATGGACAATTCTCTAGTGATTTTTTCCAATAACGCATGTACTTTTTGAGGGATTTGAGACAAATGTCTCTCATAATTTGTAAACAATATATTTTTATTTTCATCCACTACTACACACTTCAGTGTAGTAGAACCAATATCCAACCCAATTCTTATCATATTACACCTCTTCTATAAATCTAATATTCCAACATTGTAACACACATTTGTAGGATTTATTATACTTTTTTTGTAAATATATAGGCATTTCTTTTCTATATTGTAATAGAAAAAAATTCTTTCATGTTGCCACAAAAGAACTTTTGTCTTATTTTTCTTGTAAAAGTTTATGCAAAGAAATAAATTCTTCCGCAATAATTTTAAAAGAATCCGTTGCCATCATTTGATCCTCTGCATGCATTAATAACAAGTCAATTTTTACTTCTTCTCCACTTGCCATCTTTTGAATCAAATCAGCATGTGCATGATGTCCTTCACTAAACGCTGCATAACCTTCTTCAATCATACTCGTCGCTTTTTCAAAGTTTCCTGCTTTTGCTTCACGGATTGCTTCAATGTACATAGATCTTGCAAGTCCAACTTGACTAATAATTTTAAAACTAACTAACTCTAAGCCTTCCATTATTTCATACCTTCTAAGGCTTGTTGTAATACCTTTTTACCATTCACCATTCCATAGGCTTGGATATCAATAACAGCCACTGGACAATTCACTGCTTCTTTTACCTTGTTTAATTCAAAACGCACTTGTGGTCCTAATAATATAATATCAGCATCTTTATGTGTACTAGCCTCACTCACTGGATATGCATTAATTGTACACTCTACATTCGATTCTTTCGCTTCTGCTACCATTTTTGAAACTAACAAACTAGTAGACATACCTTGATTACATAATAATACGATTGTTTTCATTATAGTGTTCCTCCATTTGTACTTATCACTTCTTTATACCAATCAAACGATTTCTTTTTATAACGAGTTAAACTACCATTCCCCTCATTATCTTTATCCACATATATAAAACCATAGCGTTTTTTCATTTCTCCAGTTGTAAATGAAACAATATCGATACAACCCCAAGGCGTATATCCTATTACATCTACACCATCTACACAAATTGCTTTTTCGATTTCCTCAATATGCGATTTCAAATACTGTATACGATAAGAATCATCACATTGTTGGTTCTCATCTAACACATCGATTTCTCCAAACCCATTTTCTACAATGAAAATTGGCTTTTCATATCGTTCATATAAACTGCTTAATACATAGCGTAAACCAACTGGATCTATTGTCCATCCCCATTTACTTGCTTTTACATAAGGGTTTTCAATAGAATGTGCATTCCCACCATTTACTGTTTCTGTTTCAGATGCTTGTGCATCGTGTTTCACACTATTACTCATATAATAACTAATCCCAATGTAATCCACAATACCTTCCTTTAAGATTTGTGTATCCTCTGCTTCCATATGAATGTGATATCCTTTCGTTTCCCACTCTTTTAAAGCATAGCTACTATAATGTCCTCTCACATGTACATCACAGAAAAAATAACGATCGCGCATTAACTCTTGTGCTAACATAATGTCTTTTGGATTACATGAATATGGATAAACAGGTACCATTGCAATCATACAACCCATTTCAAACTCAGGATTGATTTGTCTTGCAAGTTTGACCACTTTCGCACTTGCTACCAATTGATGATGTACAACTTGATACATTGCTTCCTCTGCTCTTTCAAATTTTGAATACAATACACCTGAACATGTCCAACCAAAAATATCATTTTTGTAATTCTTTTGATTATTGATTTCATTAAATGTCATCCAATATTTCACTTTGTCTTTATAACGTTGCAATACTACACTTGCATATTCTACAAAGAAATCGATACATTTACGATTATACCATCCACCGTATTCATTCACTAAATGTAATGGCATTTCAAAATGACTTAATGTAATAATTGGTTCAATACCACTTTCAATTAGCGTATCAAACAAATCATCATAAAATACTAAACCTTCTTCATTTGGTATAGATTCATCACCCTTTGGGAAAATACGTGTCCAAGCAATTGATGTTCTTAGACACTTAAATCCCATTTCTTTAAATAATTGTATATCCTGTTTGTAGTGTTGATAAAAATCAATGGATTCATGGTTTGGATAAAACTCATCAGGATATATTCGATCATGAATTTCCCTTTGTTTTTCATGACTACCTGCTCCCATAACATCTGCAACACTCAATCCTTTGTTCCCCTGATTGTATCCACCTTCAATTTGATGAGCAGACACGGCTCCTCCCCACAAGAATTGTTTTGGAAAACTCATATTATTCTCCTTCTACTGCTGCTTGTTCAGTTTCTACTAATTGTTTATCCATGATTTTTACAAAAGGTAAATACACTAATGTAGACATTGCAATAATAATTACTTGTAGTAATGCTCCAGCAAACCCACTTAAGATAAATCCAGATAAAATTGGAGGCATTGTCCAAGGTACTTGTACTGCTGTAAATGGTGCAATAAACCCAATTGAAATACTTACATAGATTAATGTATAAGCAATCGCTGGTACTAAAATGAATGGTACTAACATGATTGGGTTATACACGATTGGTAAACCAAAGATTACTGGTTCATTAATGTTAAAAATACCTGGTACTAACGATAATTTAGAAATACTTCTTAACTGTCTTGAACGTCCTACAATCAATATTGCTATAATAAGACCTAAAGTAATACCTACACCACCAAACTTAACGAAAATATCAATTAATTGTGGAGTAACAATACGAGCACCTTCCGCTACTGTATTCATTCCTTGTTCAGCTAATTCAGAGTTTGCAATTGAGTTTGCCGTTAAAATTGGAGCAACTACCCCCATAACAATGTTTGGACCATGAATCCCAGCCCAGAATAAGATAACCATTAATAATGCGATAATTAAACCACCAAAGTAGTTATCCGTTAAGTTTTGTAATGGAATTTGTAGTGTTTCAAAAATCAATTGTGGTAATGTTGTACCATTTGCTAAAATTACTTGATATACAATTGTAGCTCCTGTAAAGATAACTGCTGCAGGAATCAATGCTGTAAATGCATTCGCTACTCCTGTAGGTACACCTTCAGGCATTTTAATGGTAATATTTTTCTTAACAAACCAACAAAATACACGGCTCGCTAATAAACCAACAATAATTGCTGTAATTACCCCTTGACCACCAGTCCAAGCTTTTGGAATTACACCACCTAATACTTCTCCCGATTCTAATGTAACACTAGAAGCAGTAACAATTAAGAATGCAACTAGACATGTAATTGCAGATGACATTCCATCTACCTTTTCATTTTTTGCAAATGCATAACCAATACCTAATACAGTAACAATTGCTAAAATATCAAACGTTGAACCAACCGCTTGGTTTAAACCTGCATTCCATGCTTCTCCAAATGTGTTTAACATAAAATCTGCATAACCTGGAATCGGTAAGTTAGCGATTAATAAGAATAATGATCCTATTAATGTAATTGGCATCGTTAAAACGAACCCATCTTTTAACGCTAATAATGTTTTTGTTGATGAAACTTTAACCATCAACTCTAATGCCTTCTCAAATACTTTTTTCATAATATCCTCCTTTGTATTTAATTGAATGATATAAATTCATTCGAATGACATGTTAAATGTACCACGTACTTAGCTGTTTGTAAACCCTTTCTTTTGGATTTGTTCGAATAAATTGATTTATGTTGATATTTTATGTATACTTTAAAAGAATAAGGGGGGGATCTTATGAAGGTAAAAGAATTAAAAAGCATTTTAATAAATAAAATAAATGATGGTTCATTTGAACAAAAAAAATTTCCTACGGAGGATCAGTTTCTTAAACAGTACGACATCACACGTTATGCATTACGTAGAGTCATTGATGAACTTGTCGATTTAGGTCTTGTATATAAAGTTCAAGGTAGCGGTGTGTATATTCGTGAAAGCAAACGTGAAGGTTATTTGCCTTTATCGAGTACAAGTGGAATTAGTAGTGATATGCCAAATGCAAATGTATCGACAAAACTCATTCAACTAGAAGTGAAGATGGCTGATGCACAGGATATGGCAGATTTTAAGTGTGAAAAAGACAATGAAATTTACCATGTGACTCGTTTACGAATGGTAGATGATGAACCTTTTTCATTAGAGTATTCTCGCTACAACAAAAAACTTATTCCTTACTTAAACAAAGAAATCACGGAAACTTCAATTTTTAAATATATTAATGAAGCGTTACGTCTGGAAATTGGTTTTGCAGACAAAATTATTGAAGGAAATAAATTGAGTGCATACGAAGCGGCACACTTACAACTAGAGGAAAATGATCCAGCTATTATTATTTATGATACCGTATATTTAAAAACTGGAGAAATATTTGATTGTAGTAAAGTAATATACCATTATCAAAAAGCAAAATTCTTCGATCTTGCAAAATATAAAAAGTAAACCAACATCATCAGAGTGGTTTACTTTTTTTATTATTTCCAAAGTGGTTGAGGGTATACACCTGCATCAATCAAAGACTGAATCCCTGCTTTTACCATCGGCTTATCTTCTTGGTAGGTTACTCCATACCATTTGTCATGACTCTCTAACATTTTCACCTGTGCACTTCCAGCTTGTAACATTCGTCCTACTTCCATAGGAATAAAATACTCTGCCTTTAATGGATTTTGACTCACTTCTTCTTTAAAGAACTGTACAAAACGATTTTCAAAGCGTTCTATAATATTCTCTTTAAATGCCCACATATTCATAGATACCAAAGAATCATTTGCCAGTGATGACCATGTTTCTCCTTCATCTACACTATGTTCAATCACATTGTTGTGTACTTCAATTTTAGTAAGTTCTTGTACATCTACTAGCTTGCCTTCTTTCACACTACATACTCCACGTGCTACACTTCCATACTTACTTACTGTATTTTCTAAAATGTAACCAACCATTGCATATTCATCTTCACAAGTAGATGTAGTTAAAAATTTATACAATTCTACAAACCCTTGTCTTCCATAGTAATCGTCTGCATTGATTACTGCAAATGGAGCATCTACAATCCCCTTGCAACACATAATCGCATGTGCTGTTCCCCATGGCTTAACACGTTCATTTGGAATTTGTAAACATGTATCAATTTTATGAATATCTTGAAATACATAATCCACTTCAATTTGTCCTTCTATTTTGCTTGCAATTGCTGCTTTAAAATCTTCTTCAATTTCTTTCTTAATAATAAACACTACTTTTTTAAACCCTGCTTGAATTGCATCATAAACTGATAGTTCAAGAATAATTTCACCGTTTGGTCCAATTGGATCAATTTGCTTTAACCCTCCATAACGACTTCCCATTCCTGCTGCTAATACAACTAATATTGGATCTTTCATCTGATTCCCTCATTTCCTAAATCTTCGTGTTTATTTTATCATAGTTATACTACTATGAAAATAGTATTTTCACTTGCACAAGTGTACACTTTTCTTTATGATAGTTATAGTTACGGAGGATGAACATGAAAATATGTGGTATCGTTTGCGAATATAATCCATTTCATAATGGGCATATTCATCATATACAAGAAACAAAAAAAGCATTACAACCGGATGTGTTAATCTGTGTGATGTCCTCCAATTTTGTGCAACGTGGAGAGCCAGCCATCATAAACAAATGGGAAAGAGCGAAGCAAGCACTTCAACATGGAGTAGACATTGTAATTGAATTACCTTTTATTTATAGCACACAAAGTGCGGATCACTTTTGTGCAGCAAGTGTTCATCTACTTACATTAGCTGGTGTAAAAGACATTGTTTTTGGAAGTGAGTGCAATGATATACAAAAGCTATATGCTCTTGCTAGCCAAGACTTTGCACTCAATACTAAAAAAACAAGCACGATGAAGGCTTTCAGCGAACAATTTGGAGATATTACTCCAAATGATATACTGGGAATCCAGTATATTAAAAACTGCCTAAAAGTAAATATACAAGCACACTGTATTAAGCGTACTAATAATTATCATGATGAACATTTTGCGCATACTTTTAGTAGTGCTAGTGCGATTCGCAAGGCCTGTTTTGATCAAGTGGATTACACTAATGAAACTCCTATGCACGATTTAGAAACTACTTTCCAACTAAAAAATTACTATCCTCTCATCAAGTTCTTACTGCAAACACTATCCAGTGATGTATTGTCAAAACTATTTTTAATGGATGAAGGAATGCAGCATCGTTTATGTAAAATAAGTAAACAGACTAGTGATTTTGAAACATTTTTAACTTTGTGCACTAGTAAAAAATATACGAAATCGCGAGTACGTAGAAGTTTAATTCATTTATTAAACCAAACAACAAAAGAAGAAGTCAACACGCTTCCATTATGTTCTCATCTACGTATCTTAGCATTCAATGAAAATGGAAAATCATATTTGCGTGAATTACAAGATATGGATGTACACATCGCATCGAAATTTGCGCAAATCCCCTCTCCCTTTCGTGAAATGGAATATAAATCAAGTCAAGTTTATGCAAGTGTATTACCATTAGATCAACAAGAAACATTCATGCAATTAGAGCTACAACCACCAATATACAAAAAATAACTACACTTTGAAGTAGTTATTTTTTACATATAGAATATAGGTTCTTTTGTACAAACACACATAAATCTTCATGTGTATTTTTTATTCTCTCTTGCATAACTTCTTCAAGTGACAAGGTTAATAAAGTTTGATAAATTCTTCCTTTAGGTATATTCATAGCTTGCAAATCATTCCCATTAATAGCCAACTGATTCAATGTACAACATGCATTTTCTTGTAATAACCCTTCATACCACTTTTTCAATCTACTTGTATCTATATCATATATACATTGAATATAGATTAATATATCTGAAATTTGTTTAGCATCATATTTTTGAATCCAATATTTCATCTGAATTTTATTTTGTGGAATTGCTTGTTTCTGCATACTCACATATATTCGCATCTCTTGAATTACGCTCTTGGCAATTTTACAGGCTGATAACATTTCATAAAAATTGGATTTATTAACTACACTTGAGAACAAATAGGCCAGTCGCATTGCATAGTTTTTAGGAATCAAATGCATTTTAGACAATGATCTACCTTGTACTTCTTGTATGTATGTAATATAGTTTGCAAAAACCTCTTTGTATTGTAGCAAGGTTGTACTTGGATCATCCGCAAGCACAACCTTTTTAAATTCATCTTCCAATCGCTCCTTTGCAATACATGTAAGTAAATTTTGGTGCTCACGTATCGCTTGTGCAGTTTTTTCATCTATAGCAAATGCGTATGTCGCTTGAAAACGTAAAGCACGTATGATGCGCAAAGCATCTTCTTGAAAGCGTAAATGTGCATCCCCTACACTGCGAATCATTTTGTTTTGAATATCGTCGCACCCTGAGACTACATCAATAATACCTTCTTCTACATTGTATGCTATTGCATTCATTGTAAAATCTCTACGCATTAAATCTTCTTGTAAACTTGTCACAAATTGAACTTGTTTAGGTTTTCGATGTAATGTATATTCTCCATCACTTCGATAGGTTGTGATTTCATATACTTTGTGAGAGATTACAACACCAATCGTACCATGCTTAATCCCATTTGTAATACATGTATACTGCTTGAAACAAATTTGTACCTGCTGGGGTGTTGCGTTCGTACAAAAATCATAATCTTTAGGCACTATTCCCATCAACATATCTCTTACACATCCACCCACCAAATATGCTTCATAGCCCATGTTATGTAATTCTTGTAAAATATAAAGCACATCTTTCGTTAATGTAAATTTCATAATATCATTTCTCTACCGCAAAATAATAGCGTGTCGTCTTATATCCCATTTGTAAATCTATTTCATCCAACTTTATAAAACCATTACGCTCATACAAAGCACGCAAAGCATTCTTGTGAGAGCGAACATCTAATTTGGCATAAGAGTATCCCCTTTGTTTAGTTTCTTGCTTAAAATAGTCTAAAATAGCACTAGATACACCTTGTTTTGAAAAAGCATCTAATACGATAATCTTATGCAAGTATAACGCTGTATGCGCTGCATCCTCTTTCCAGTATACTGCATCTTTTTCAACCAAGACAAAAGCACCAGCAATAACTCCATCTACATACGCGAAATAAAAATCGCTAAAATGATAAAACGCACTCATTGTTGCATAACTGACACTATCCTTTTTCCATTGTACGATTCCTTTATTTGCCAATTCATCCACTTTTTGCGCATAGATCACGTCTATGTTATGTATATCTTCTTGTTTTGCCTGTACTATTGTTATCATATGTATCTCCTATACTATATTTATAAATGAAAAAAAGCAAATTCACAATATGAACCTGCTTATTTTTTTCTTTTTATAATAGAACCTATCCCATTTTTTACAACTTGTATAAAACTAGGTGAACGTACCATCTTTTCAGAACCAATATGGTTTCTAACTATACGTAGTACTTCTTTATTTTTTCTTGTAGAAAAAGAATAATGTCCATTTTTGTTTGTAAAAATCACAAAGCGATTAATCCACTTTTTAAACATCACAGAGGCCGCCACATAGTGAACCTCTTCCCAAGGAATTTGAATATGGTCTTCTGGATTATTATCCTTATAAAACTCAAATGCTTTATCTCCAAGCATTACATTTCCATATTTGGCAACTCCCAAATAAGCAGTCGCTTTGCATGTGATTTCTACTTTTGTATTGTAGGATTGTGCCATCCTTTTACCTCCTATATAAGCTAAGAAAGACTCAATGAGTCTTTCTTATTAAATTACATAATTCCTGCAAATCTTGCTGCTACTCCAACAACGAATAATGCAATAATAATCATGATTGGTGATACTTTTTTCTTTAATAACCAACAGCATAATAAAGTTAATCCTAATGCTGCTAATCCTGGAATCAATGAGTTTAAGTTATCTTGTAATGTTGTAACTTTAACTGCATCCAATCCAGTTGCACCTAAAGCACTGTATTGTGATAATGCAGATTGAATACCTTCAGTAGTTGGTTCAATCGTATCCCACTCAATATAAGCTCCTGCTTGTTGTGTAATTTCAGAAACTTTTACTGGTGCAAAGCTGATACTAACCCATCTTTGTACTAATCCACCAATAATAAACATCCCTAAAATTGAAGCTCCCTGTGTTACTTTTCCAAGTAATCCACCAGATAAGTCTTTTGAAATAGTAGTTCCTACTTTATATCCAAACTCTTGTGTGTACCACATAAATGCAAAACGTAAAATATTCCATAATACAAAGAATAAGATTGGTCCTACAATGTTTCCACTTAATGCTAAAGAAGCTCCTAATGCTCCTAAAATTGGACGAGCAGTAAACCAGAACACAGGATCTCCAACACCAGCTAAAGGTCCCATCATACCAACCTTTACCCCTTGAATTGCTGCATCATCTACTTCTGCTCCATTTGCTTTTTCTTCCTCTAACGCCAATGTAACTCCCATAACTGGTGCAGATACATATGGTTGTGTGTTATAAAACTCTAAATGACGTTTTAAAGCTTCTTTTTGATCTTCTTTGTTTGGGTATAATCTTTTAATCGCTGGAATGATAGAAAAAGCCCACCCCCCATTTTGCATACGTTCATAGTTCCAAGAACCTTGAAGGAACTGATGACGGAAATTCACTGCATAACGATCTTTTTTCGTTAATTTAATTTTGTTATCCATATTTGTCTCTCCCTTCACTCTTAATAATCATTCAAAATATCATCTAGAGGGTCTCCATTTGTAGAACCTCCACTTGATTTTGCTGTTTCTTTTAAACCAATGTAAATAATAGCTAAACTAATTCCGATTAATCCTAATGCAATTAGTGTTAACTCTCCAATTGCAGCAATACAGAATCCTAAGATGAAGAATGGCCAAACTTCTTTTGTAGCCATCATATTGATTACCATTGCATACCCAACTGCAGCAACCATTCCTCCACCTACAGCCATACCACCTGATAACCATTCAGGCATAGCATTTAATGCAGACGTTACACTTTCAGCTGGAATGATACATAAGAATGCTGCTGGAATTACGATACGTAACCCTTGCATAATAATCGCTAAAATTTGTAACATCTCAATTTTTCTAAAGTTTGCTTGTTCCGCAGCTTTATCCATCATATATACAATAGGAATAGCCAATGTACGAGTAATCATTGCTAAGAATAATCCCGCTACTGATAAAGGTACAGCTAACGCAATAGAAGCAGTAATTGCACTATCTACATTTGCATCTCCTCCACCTAATGCTAATACCATCAATATCGAAGAAGCCACAGATGCTAGTGCAGCATCTGGTGCAACCGCCGCACCAATATTTGCCCATCCTAGGGCAATCATTTGTAGTGAACCACCAAGGATTACTCCTTCCGTTAAATGTCCACTAACCAATCCAATCAACGTACATGCTACTAATGGTTGGTGGAATTGAAATGCATCTAAAATTCCATCCATACCCGCTAACAATGCAACGACTAGGATTAATACAATTGTAATAATTTCCATTTTACATATCTCCTTTTATTTTAATTCTTCTTTTGCTTTTTTCAATAAATCTGTAATATTTTTTGGCGAATCTGCCGGTACTTTACGAACATCAATTTTAATGTTTTTCGCAAGTAATTGATTGAAAGTTTCAATATCTTTTTTGTCTAAAGAAACCGCTGTTGTGACAGCTACTTTCCCTAAAGTATGTGCCATTGACCCTAAGTTTAAGGTATCAATTTCTACACCACCTTCAATTGCACGAAGTGCATCTTGTGGCGTTTCAAACAATAATAAAGCTTTTGTTTTTCCAAATCTTGGATCTTTCGCTACTTGAATCATTTTATCAATTGGAACCACATTCGCTTTTACACCTGGAGGCGCCGCCTGAATAATCATATTTTTTCTCAACTCATCTTTTGCTACTGAATCAGAAACAACAATAATACGATTTGGCATTGTTGTTTTTGTCCAAGTTGTTGCAACTTGTCCATGTAATAATCTAGTATCTATACGTGCTAACACATATTCAATTTTCCCATTACCTACTACACTACCTTCTTCTAATACATTCTTTTTCGCTTTTGGCTTTGCTGCTTCCATTAAGTTTTCTGGTTTAATTTTCACACTTTCTTGTGCACTGATTGCTACTTTTTTCGCAATTTCATGTGCACTTTCTTCTGCCATTCTAGCAACATATGCTTCTACAACCATTGGCAAGTTCACACCTGTAACAATTGCCCAATTTGGATGTCCCTCCATCACTAAACTTGCTTGATTAAAAGGTGTTCCACCCCATAAGTCAGCAAAAATTAGTACCTCGTCACTTTGTGATAATGAGGCTGCAGCTTCTTCAATCTGTGCTTTGATTGATTCTGGTCCATCACTTGGAGCTAACATGCATACTTTTACATCTTCTTGTTTTCCAAAAATCATTTCACTTGAATGATGTACACCGTTTGCTAACTCACCATGACTAACAATAATAATACCTACCATCTAAATTCTCCTTTCATATATTTCAATAAATTACAATTCGTTCGAACAATATTTATTAAAACGGTTTCATTATAACATTATTTCACACAATTCGCAAATTATTTGAACAAAAAAAGACCTGCATAGGTCTTATAAATTTTCTACATTGTGATATACATTTTGTACATCATCTACATCTTCTAATAGGGTTAATAAACGTTCAAACAACTCTTTATCATCCCCATCCAATACAACATAATCATTTGCAATCATTGTTTGCTCTAACACTTCATAATGTACATCTGCAACCAATTCATCAATGACTTCTTTTGCATTATATAAATCTTGTGGAGCCACTAAGACATCCATATATCCTTCATCGGTCACACTTGTTTCACGAACATCTACATCCGCCATTAATAATGATTCTAACATAGTTTCCTCATCATCATATTTAATTACAAGTCTACCTACACTCTCATAATTGAAAGAAACACTTCCACTTACTCCAATTTTTGCTTTCGACTTATTAAAAGCACCACGTAAGTCTGAAATCGTACGATTTGCATTATCTGTTAAACACTCTACTACAATCGTTGCTGCTCCTCCACTACCAAACCCTTCATAAGTAGCACTAGAATAATCTTCTCCACTACCACCTTTTGCTTTTTCAATTGCTCTTTTAATTACATCTGCAGGTACTTGATTTGCCTTCGCTTTATCTACACATTGCTTTAATGCAACATTCATCTCAGGATCAGGTTCCCCATTCTTAGCTGCTATATAAATTTCTTTACTATGCTTTGAATATACTTTCGTTTTTGCTGCCGCTGTTTTTGCCATTGATGCAGCACGAACTTCAAAATGTCTACCCATTGTTAATCACCTTCCACTTTTTCCTAAACATTATAACAAATAAGTATATTTCTCACAATATCTATGCGAAAATATCATATATTTTATGCTATACTATTTTACATGGAGATTAAAATATGGAAAATAGATTAAACAATACGATACGTAATATACAAACAAGTGGGATTCGTCAATTCAATCAAATGGCCTCGCAAATAGAAGGATGTATTAAATTCACCCTTGGAGAACCAGACTTTAACACCCCCGCCCCAATCAAAGCAGCACTACGAAAAGCAGTTCAACAAGATTATTCACACTACTCACAAAATGCCGGTGTCCCAGCATTTCGCAAGGCAATATGCGATGATGTATATTTGCGCTATGGATTTACCTACGAAGAAGATGAAGTTTGTGTAAGCGTCGGTGCAAGTGAGGCTTTAACAAGTGCCTTGCAAACGATTTTAAATCCAAATGATGAGGTTATTGTATTTGAACCTGCCTACCCTGCATACAAACCATTGATTGAATTAAATCATGCTGTGTACAAAGGTATCGATACAACAAGCTCTAATTTTCAAATCAATCACGCACATTTAGAAGAAGTTATCAACGAACGTACAAAGGCCATTATATTAACTTCTCCAAATAACCCAACTGGTTATGCATATAATAAAGAAAGTTTAGATGCTGTGTATAAATGTTGTAAAAATAGAGAAATATTTATCATATGTGATTACATCTATGATGAAATCACATACGAGTCAATTCCTTCTTTCTTATCGTATCACGACATGAAAGATCGCATTATATTTATTCAATCCTTCTCTAAAGCTTACGCAATGGCCGGATATCGTCTTGGATATGTATGTGCTGAACAAAACATTATGAAACACATCATTAAAACACACTCCTACTTTATCAGTTGCGCTCCTACCACAATTCAAATGGCAGGACTCGCTGCCTTAAAGGTGGATACTACAAAGATGGTACTTGAATATAAAAATCGACGAGACTATGCAATTGCTTGCTTTGCGAAAATGGGTATACACATCCCCGCTCCACAAGGTGCCTTTTATTTATTTGTAGATATTTCCAAATATAATATGAACTCTTATGATTTCTCCTATGACTTATTGCAAAAACATAAGGTTTGTGTTGTCCCAGGAAGATACTTTTCATCCCATTGTGACAACTATATCCGCATTTCTTATGCTTGTTCTATGAAAGACTTGAAAGAAGGGTTACAACGCATCGCAAATTACATTCTTGAAATACAAAAATAGTTGAGCTTAAAAACTCAACTTTTTTTGTATTCAGAAGATAGCGATAATTCTTGTACTTTCAACAATTCTACAACCGCCTGCGTACGATCTCTCACACCTAGTTTCAATAACACATTTGATATATGATTACGCACTGTTTTAGAAGTAATGCCAAGTATATGTGAAATTTCTTCTGTACTATAATTTTGTATCAACAACGTAAAGATTTGTCTCTCTCTTGTAGTTAATATATCCATGTAACACCTCTGCAATATACTATGTAATACTTATATTTGTGTGTCATGTAAAACTTCATAAATGTTTTTTGCAACTTGCAAACTGACTACACTAGCAATTTCTTCTATGCTCGCTTCCTTTAATTTCTTCAAGCTTGAAAAGTGTTTCCATATTTTCTTAACCCCTACTGGACCCAAACCATCTACTTCATCCAATATGGATTTGGTTTGTGCCTTTTTACGTAAATTTTTATGATATGTTATGGCAAATCGGTGTACTTCATCTTGCATTTGTGTAAGCAAGAAAAAAAGTGGGGAATCCTTTTTAACATCCATGATATTACCATTTGAATCCATTAAACTACTTGTTTTATGTTTATCATTTTTTACTAAACCACAAAGTATGACATCATCTATATACAAAGCATCTAAAGATTGCTTAGCTGCTTTTATTTGAAGCAACCCCCCATCCACTATTAGTAAATCATTTTTCTTTTTTTGTTCCTTCAAGATACGTAAATATCTACGATATACAACTTCCTTCATACTATCCATATCACTTCGATACGTATCCAATTTATATAAACGATACTCTTTTTTATTTGGTATCCCATCTTCAAACACAACCATACCTGACACATTAAATTTACCTGATATATGAGAGTTATCATATATCTCGATCGTTTTAATATCTTTATGTAATAATTGTGACAATTGCACTAAGGCACTTTCTTTTTCATTTTCTTTACGTCTCACCATTTCAAATTTTTGTTCATGATATGTTTTTGCATTTTCTTGCACCATATCCACTAATTTCTTCTTATCTCCACGAATCGGAGTATGTACACTACAAGAAACGTGTTCTTCTAGTTTCACGTGTAATGGGGGTAATAGAATTTCATTAGGTAATGGATTTCTTTGATAATATTGCAAAACAAATGAGACAAAAGCATCTTCTACCTCTTCAATAATGGGATTCATTGCAAAACTACGTTCGATAATTTTTCCATTGCGAATCAAAAAAGCTTGAATACAGATATATCCTTTATCAAAGTAGTAACCAAACACATCACGATCTTTTCCATCTTGAAACATGACATTTTGCCCTTGTGTAGTATGTTCAATCGATGTTATGACATCATGAATTTCTTTTGCTTTTTCAAAATTTAAAGCTTCACTCTCGACTTCCATTTGCTTACGTAATTTTTGTAACATTTCTTTTGCATCACCACGTAAAAATTTGCGTATTTCTTCCGCCATACGCTCATATACTATCGCTTCAACATCATGTATGCAAGGCGCTAAACATTGTCCCAAGTGATAATACAAACAAGCTTTTTTTGGCATGTTTTTGCATTTTCTCAAAGGATATAAAGAATGCAATAAATCCTTTGTTTGATAAGCAGCACCAGAGTTTGGAAAAGGGCCAAAGTAATAGGCTTTTTTATCTTTATTATTTCTAACTACTTGTAAAGTGGGTGCCTTTGTTTTACTTAATTTTATGTATGGATAGCTTTTATCATCCATAAACATAATATTATATTTAGGTGTATGTTCTTTGATTAGGTTTATTTCCATAATCAAAGCTTCTTTTTCACTATTACAAACTATGAACTCAAAGTCATCAATATTTTGCACTAATTTGGTTGTTTTAAAGTTATGTACACCACGAAAATAAGAACGAACTCGATTACTCAATTTTATCGCTTTACCAACATATATAATTGTTCCTTCTACATCCTTCATTAAATAACACCCTGCTTTTGCAGGGAGTATATCTAACTTGGGCTGTATCTTTTCCATGTTAGCCATTCTTCTTTCCTTTCTTCATCACTACAACTGTAGCTCCAAGTCCTCCCTCACCTTCTTGTCCCATTCGATATGTATCTACATATTTGTTTTTCTTCAAATATTCATGCACTGCTTTTCGCAGTGTTCCAGTACCCATTCCATGCACGATTCTCACACTACCATATTTTGCATATATAGCACTATCTAAGTATTTATCCAATTGGGCAATCGCCTCAACTACACGCATCCCAATGATATTACATTCCATACTCACACGCGCAGTGCTATTAGTTTTGCTAGAATGTGATGCCTGCACTTTTTGTTTTGGACGACTTGTTTTACACAACTCATTACATTTCACATTCATTTTAACACCATTTGCAATAACCGTCGCGCGATTCCCTTTCAAAGCAATGATTTCACCATGATACCCTAGTTTTTTCAATGATACATAATCGTGCACTGCAAATTCTTCTACACTTTCTTCTTCCACCTCATCACTTTGTGTAAACTGTGATGTAATCTGTGTTATTTCATGTTGCTTCACTTGTCCATTCAATGCTTTTAAATCCGCAATAATTCGATTGGCCTGTTGCTTTGCTTCTTGGCGAATCTCTTCTGCATTTTGTTTTGCCTCGTCCAACATTTTTTCTTTTTGTTTCCATAAAGAGTCTTGTTGCTTTTGCAACTTTTCTTGTAATTGTTGGATAACTTCTTCTTGTTTCAACAATGCTTCCTCGCGCTGTTGAATGTGTAAACGATCTGCGTCTAGCTTTTCAAGCAAACGCTGCGCATCACTTTTATGCTCTTCTTTCAGCATTGCTGCATTTTGAATAATACTTTCCTGCAATTGATATCTTCTCGCAATTTCTAATGCATTAGATACCCCACTATACCCTTCTAAATATTTATAAGTTGGTTTCATCTTTTCCATATCAAAACCAACCGATGCCAATAAGATATCATCTTGTTTTTTCGCGTACTCCTTTAGCTTAGAATAATGCGTTGTCGCAATAAACATAATATTATGTTCACGTAAATACGACAATGTTGCAATCGCTAAGGCTTCCCCTTCACTTGGATCTGTACCACTTCCTAACTCATCCAATAATACCAATGAATCTTTACTTGCATGATTACAAATGTAAGCCAACTTTGTCAAATGCGCAGAAAAAGTAGACAATGAATGCACAATCGATTGAGCATCCCCAACATCTACAAATACATTATCAAAATACGGTATAGAAGCTTCCTCACAAAGAATTGGGAATGCAGCATAAGTAAGTATACTAAATAAACCAATGGTCTTTAATGTGACCGTTTTTCCTCCTGTATTCGACCCACTAATCAATAAATTTTGATAAGGTAGCTTGATTTCATACGTGTTACTAACAACCTCTTGCTCAGCAATTAGTGGGTGTCTTGCATGTTTTAACATAAAATATCTATTATGATTGATATCCGCATATACACCTTGGTTTTTAAAAGCCCACTTTGCTTTTGTGAATACAACATCCAAGACTATCATTGTTTCAAAATCACTTAAAAACTCAGATACTCGTTGCTTAATCAGTCCACATAAATACTTCAAAATACGATAAATTTCTTCTTCCTCTTTATGCTTTAACTGCATCAGTTGATTATTCAAATTCACAAGTACTTCTGGCTCAATATATACGGCTTGTCCCGATGCACTTTCCCCATGAATAAATCCTTTTACTTTATTTTTTTCGCTAACCTTCACTAATAAACAGCAACGTCCATTACGATATACTGTGATATTTTCTTGTAGTAAACTAGCATATCTAGATACTAAATTTTGTGTGTTTTTACTAATATTAGATTCACAATTTTTTATTTGTCTTCGAATATCCTTCAACTCACTAGATGCACTATCTTTTACTTCTAATGAAGCATCGATAGCTTTGTCTACTTCCTCTATAATTTTATTATAACAATGTAATGCATCACATAAGTCTTGAATATGTGATACTTCAATTTCTACCTTTTTCATATATGTGAATACATCTTCCACACCGATACAAAATTGCGCAATTTCATAAATATCTTTTATAGACAATACCGCTCCCTTTGATACATGTTGTAAACTTTTAGAAATATCGCGTATACCATAAAAAGAAGGACTCTCATACACCTCATACAACTTTAAAGCCTGTTTACAACGTTGTAAATTACGCTGTAGTAACAATACATTAAAATTAGGTTGTTCCTCTATAATACGTTCTTTCCCCATCACAGTCGCACTATGTGCACTCACTCTTTGTTTTACTAAATCAAAATCTAGTTGTTGATACATTTCCTTCATATTATTCTCTCTCTTCCATGATTTGTATAATCTGTTCCTGTTGTTCTTCACTAAACCCTTTACCACTCAGCCAAGTGATTAGAGATTGTCGTGAACCTTCTTCCTCTAATTCCTCAGGACTAAACAATAATTGGACATACTTTAAGTCATCCATAAATGCTTCTTGTGAAGTCAACATTGGAATCACATTACGAACATGATACAATCCACTTTTTTGAATAACATCTTCTCCATTACTCACAAAAGGCGTACTTAACAATAATACAAAAATATATAATAGTAAATAGGATTTCGCAAGACCAAAAAATAAACCTATGATACGATTTACGAATCCAATCACAGGTACTCGATTCAATCCTTTAAATAGTGGAATAATAAACAATCCGATCAAATTTAATACAACCAGTATACCTACAAACCAAATTGCTTGATTCACTATATTATAGATTGGTGAATTCATAATTAAAAATGTGTAATCCCCATAATTGCTTGGTGCAAGTGGTAGCACTGGATGCAATACACTAGACATTGCAAAAGCAATCACAATCGCAAATACACTTGTTATAAAAGAGAAAAAACTCAATACAAAACCATCAAGAAACCCTTTTAGTGAAAAAATAATGATAATTGCTAAACAAGCAATTTGTATAATTAGAATATTATCAAATACAAGCACTTGCATCACCTCTCATATATTTTAAAGGATAAGTGCCTACAATGCAACTTATTGTCTAAATCGAATTCCCCTAAGCACAAACTCATGGTAAAATAAACAGGAGGTAACTTATGAACACATATACAATAAAACTAACAAGAAAACAAATTGATGAACTATACACATCATTAAAACCAGTAAGTATAAACAAGACACCACCTTATGCACTATATCAAGTCAAGATGAGTGATTGTACCATTACTGCATACGAATCTTTAAAAGTTGTTTTTCAAGGAACCGGGGCTTCTTTCTATGCCTCACCCTATATGGATACAAATCAAGAACGCAAACAAACTAGAAATACCTACCCACAATGTGGAAGTGATGAAGTAGGTACTGGAGATTATTTTGGACCGGTTGTTGTTTGTGCTCTACGTGTAGAGCCAAAGGATGAAGCTTGGTTAAAAAATTTACCTATCCATGATTCTAAAGCATTGAAGGATGAAGTTATTTTAAAGGTTGCGCCCACTTTGATGCAACATCTAACATACAGTATTTTGGTATTACAAAATGACAAATACAATACAGTACAAAAAACAAACAACATGAATATGATTAAAGCCAAACTACACAATCAAGCGTATATACACTTACAAAACAAAGTGAATACACCTTTGGAAAACATCATTGTCGATCAATTCGCACCAGAAAAACTATACTATTCCTATTTAAGTGATGAGCCCACAGTCGTAAAGGGCATCCACTTTGAAACAAAAGCAGAAAGCAAATACATCAGTGTTGCTTGCGCATCTATTATTGCTAGATATACCTTTTTAGAAGTTATGGATAAAATGGGAGAGCAATTTGAATTCACCTTTTTAAAAGGTGCTGGATCAAAAGTCGATGAAAATGGTGTTGAATTTGTGCAAAAACACTCTTATGAAGCGTTGTCGAAAGTCGCAAAACTACACTTTAAAAATACTGAAAAAATTCAAAACTTATTAAAATAGGAGTAGCTACATAGCTACTCCTTTATACATAACATAAAGAGATTAAGATAGGGGCTGCCAAGGAACAAATCACACCATTGAAGATAGCCATAACTACAATGGTTGGGCTTGTATACTTCATCAACATAGGCAACGTTGTATCTTCACTCGTTGCTCCTGCTGGCGCAATACAAGTATATTCATTAAAGTATTTTGCAAGAATTGGGATTAATACAAAAGACAATACTTCACGTAGTAAATTGCTTATAAATGCGATACTACCCATTTCTGCTCCTGCTAAATCACTAATATTTACACCCGCTAAACTATACCATCCAAGTCCACTTACAATGGCTAAACTATCGCGTAAGGAGTGGTTAATAAGAAAGCTACAAAGCACTCCTCCAATAAGCGAACCCACTATAATTCCAATGGGAATCAAAAATATTTTGAAATGATGGCGTTTTATTTCAGCTACAATTCCCTTGTGTAAACCAATACTAATTCCTACAAAAAACATCAATGCATACAACATGAACTTCGCATTATCAACCATCCACGAAAGATAGGTAGAATCCATTACACTACCTACAAAAATACCACCAACTAATGCTAGAATCGTAAGTAAGATCATGATCTATCCCCTTTGGATGCAAATGCTTTTTTCGTAAGCATATATACTACAAGAATAGAAAATACAATTGGTACAATGGCATACAATAAACCAACCAACCCTAATTCTACGATTTTAGATATAAAATCTTCTTGATTACCTAACGAAACACCCATCAAAAAAATAAGTAAGAAAACACAAAGAAATTGTATCTTCTCTACTATATTTTTATATTTTTCACTGCAAAACTTGTGCCCTACAAATACACCCACTAACATGATAATAATTACTTCCATACGAACTCTCCACTTTTCATTTATTTAGTATGCAGATTATATCACATTTCACACCTTGTGGAAACATCAACATCATAGGATATATTCTAATTGAATATCAAGTGGTTCATGACTAGCGATTTCTTCAATAATCTCACTTGCAAACACACATCCTAATGCCCTATATGCTTCTTGTGTTTCCTTTGCAGAATTTGCAGATATGTACAATTTTTTGACTGTCATTTTTCTTGCTTCATTGCACAAGTAAGCAAACATCTTTCTACCAATCCCTTGATTTCTATATTCACTAGACACATGAAACATAATTAAATCAATGTATTGTTTTTCACTACCTAAAACTTTACTCCCTAGATACGCAAATCCAACTACACGATCCCCCTCTTTCGCGATAACTCCCACACTTCCTTGCGCCAATGCATCCAGTACATTTTGTGCTCGTTCACGAAGCTGATCACTATCCCAATTCTCAAAAAATGGATCCTCTACATACACATAACGACCATTCACTATGCGTAAGTTCACCGTGGTATCTTGATAGCGATTGTATGTATCTAATGACGTACTATTGAAATTATTATTGCTTAACCTTTCCAATACAATCTGTTTCATATAATCACCTCTATCCTCTTTATTGACGATTCTTTAAACTTAGTCTTATTCTTCTATTTTTTTCTTTTTATATATTATATAAAAAAGCATACATAAACATATATTCAAAATTCCAAAACATAGCATAATCTCACTTACATTTATGTACATAATAAGTATAGCCAAAGTAAGACTAGCTAGTGGCATTGCTAGTGATACCAATGAATTAAACACTGAACCAACACGTGCCAAATATTCTTGTGCAACGACTTTCATAAAGTAAATAGAAATGGCGACACTTTGCAATCCACCTACAATTCCTGCCAGGAATGTGGCTAATATTACACATGTTAGGCGCAGTATATATACTTGAAGCATGGGTATATAAAATAAAGATATATAGTATAGTCCAAAAAGTGCACCTCCACATATAAAGGTAGAAATAGTACTCCATTTAGCTGATACTTTCGGTGTAATAAAACTACCCAAAATCATTCCCAATGAAAATGCTAACGACATCATAGAAAATACATCTGCTCCCATGTGCAGCGCTTCTTCCACATACACAACCTGATAAGTAGCTAACCCTAGTGCAATAAAGTTACTCACTGTACCAAATGCACATATAAACTTGATTGCCTCATGTTTCATTAAGTAAGAAACCCCTTCTTTGAAGGAGTGCATAAACGTGGTATACTGTAAATCCTGCTTTGTTAGTCTTTCTACCTTCTCTTTTATTTTAAGACTTGCTATGATTAGAAAAGACAACAAATACGTTAAAGAATCCACAATCAATGCAACCTGTATACCAAACAATGCAATAATAAACCCAGTAATGGATAAACCTAACAACTCTGCAATACGCGTCAATCCACTGTTTAAACTCAATCCTACATCATAATTCTCTTCACTTAAGACATGTGGCACAATTGCGATACCTGCTGGTATACGAATTGCTTCGATACAAGCATTTATAAAGGTAAACAACAATAATAACCACGGATTCAATACATTACATAAAAATAAAACAAACATACCTGCTGTAATTACACAACCTGAAATATCCGAAGCTATTAACACTTTTTTCTTAGACATCTTTTCCACCAAAACACCAAGTATTGGTGATAAGAATATCATAGGTAAATACGATACCCCAAATATAATGGCAACCCAAACTGCATCTTGTGTAATTTGATATACTAACCATGCAAACGCAATATTATCCATACTCGTTCCAAATGTGCTAATCACATTTGCAACAACCAATCTCAAATATTGCGCATCTGCTTTTAAACTACGATATTTATTTTTCATCTTTCTCCTTTTACAAATTATTTTTGTTTCTCTTGGTATTTTTTTATATCCTCCACTTTTGATAGATCATCTAACCATTCCTCTACATACCCACAACGACAACATAAGTATCTAGTCAGACTCACCTGATTAAATACTCCTTTTGCAATTATACAATTCCCTGTTCCATTCCCAATTCCAACAATACGCGTAATATCACTTGAATTACACTTTGTACATATTTTACTATTTTTCATCTTACACCCCTCCTCTATTAGTTTTTATTATAGCACATTATATAAAATTATCTCAATTCCACTATAAAACAGTAGGGATAAAAGGGTATATAAAAGATAATACCCATTTAATGGTGGCTTACTTAAATCAATAAATGTTGATTTACCATATAAAAACGAACCTTCTAGTAATTGGATATCCAATTATTGAGGTTCTTTTCAAGATTACTAAAGTGTACTTCTACTCCTACTTCAATCGGAATGTTTTAGGAGCTACACGATAGGCTATAGGTAATGCAAT
>CAYJJS010000010.1:0-19992 GCA_964370645.1 uncultured Erysipelotrichaceae bacterium
AAATTTCCTAATAGCTTTTTATTCGCCTACCATACCATCATTGTCGTTGTCTTGCATATATTTATATAAGTAGTGATCTGCATAAATTGGCATGGTGAAGCCAGCGGCTTCAGCCTCAGCAATGGTGATTTTACCATTCCCATTTGTATCGATTTGTGAAATGTTTTCTACTGTAGTAGAGGGGATATGTTCTTCAGGATTTTTATTTTCAAATTCATCTATAATTTTGTTTCCCATTAATATATATTCGTATTTGTACTTGTTTGGTGTTTGAGTGGTTGTATTTGGATAGGAAATACTCGCTATAAAGTGTGTACAACCATTTGCATCGCGGATTACTTCCTCCATATATGCTTGATCTCCATGACGATTTAATGTGGAGTCTTGAGGAGTTATATTGTAGGCGTTTGCTACACCACCTAATGAATCGGCAATCACATGTCCTTGATCTAAATCACTATGTTCTGTTCCAGGTACGTTAGCTTCATCATTATAGTACCTCCCACTACTGTTTACTGCTTCTTGTTGATCATCTTGTAAAGTGATTACATCTGCCAAAACATATACTAGTTGTCCATATACATTAGTAAGTCCCCAGTATTGACGATTACCAAACCCAATATCCACAGCTACATTGGCTTGCCTTTGTCCATTTCGATCTCCTCCATCGACTTCAAGGATAGTGTAATTTTGGTTGTTGTAAGTAAGTGTATCACCTTGAATAGTGTAACCAATCTCACTGTGTGTAATATCCTCTTGTGTCATCGTTTCTTCAACTTGTGTTACAGGTTCTTGCGCAGCGATAAATTTATCATCGCTTTCACTACAACCACTTAAAAGAGTAATGCATAAAATAAACCCAATCATTTTTTTGTTCATAAATATCTTCTCCATGTCTTATTTCATCCAATATTATACAGTATTTATTTTGTAACACAATGATAAGTGTATCTTTGTACGACCGTCGTTCTTGCTAATTCACACTAAATTGTGTAAACTATAGCAAAAGGTGGGATTATATGAAAACTTTGTGGACAAGGAATTTTACAATTATCACAATAGGTAGTATTGTATCATTGTTTGGTAGTGCAATAGCCAATTTTGCGCTTGGATTAGTAATCTATGATCATACAGGGTCCCCGTTTTTATTTGCTTTGTTTAATACGGCGTTTTTAATTCCAGGCATGATTGTCCCTTTACTGGCAGGCCCCTTTATCGATCGATTTTCTAGGCGTAAAATAATTTATACTATTGATTTCATATTTTTTATATTATTTGCTTGTTTATCCATCATTGGTTACTTTGATTACTTTAACTATATTTTATATTTATGTGGTGCATTTCTATTAGGTTCCTTGAGTGCGGTATATCAGGTTGCCTATGAGAGTTTTTATCCAATGTTGATAAGTGAAGGAAATTTCTCTAAAGCGTATTCGATTAGTAGTATTGTATATCCATTGTCCAATTCTATTATGGTTCCAATTGGGGCAGTATTATATGCCAGTGTGGGTATTTTTCCAATCCTTCTACTTAATGCTTTTAGTTTTCTAATCGCAGCAATATGTGAAACACAAATTCATATTACAGAATCACAAGTCCGCAAAGATGACACAAACTTTATCCAAGAATTTAAAGCAGGGTTATCCTACTTAAAGGAGGAGAGAGGTTTACTTGCAATTGCTTTATATTTTGGAGTTAGTGGATTGGCCTTTGGAATTAGTTTTAGTTTATTACTTCCATATTTTGAAAATAGTGCACACTTAGGTGCACAAAGGTATAGTTTCGTTATGTCGATACAAACGATTGGTAGGGTGATTGGAGGAATTGTTCATTATAAAATTGTATATCCAAAACATTTACGATATACAATTACTATTTTTGTATATATTGCAGTATCGGCCTTAGAGGTTTTATTCATACTATCTGCTTTCGAGTGGATGTTGGTGTTCTATTTTTTGTTTGGGTTATTGGGTGTTACTTCTTACACGATTCGTGTAAGTGCCACACAAAGTTATGTGCCAAATGAAAAACGTGGTCGATTCAATGCAATTTTTTCCGTGTTGAGTATGTGTGGGATGGTCTTTGGTTCCTTAATTGGAGGAATACTTGGTGAATTTGTATATATTCCTTATATTATCATTGGTGCACAAGTGATTAACTTTGTAACCATTTATATTTTTCATAAAAGTAAAAAAGAAGTGGAACTTGTCTATAATAGAGAGGTATAAACTTCTTTTTTATTGATTATATGGAATGAGTGTGATAAGGTGTTTCTTATATGTGTGAGGTAATGAATAATGAATGAAGAAAAAATGGGATCCAAAAAAATACTCCCTCTACTTGTAGAATTTAGTATACCTGCTATGATTGGAATGGTTGTAAATGCTATTTATAATATGGTAGATCGTATGTTTATTGGGAATGCGCCAGAACTGGGGTCAACTGGATTAGCTGCAGTAAGTATTACTTATCCAATTGTATTAATTATGATGGCAGTAGGTTTGATGATTGGTGTAGGTGGTGCAACTCGTTTTTCCATTTGTTTAGGACAAGGAAAAAAAGAACTTGCAGCAAAGTATTTAGGAAATGCGTTAACCTTAGCAATTGTATTTGGAATTGTATTTATGGTAGTAGGTGTATTCACTATGGATAGTGTCTTACAGCTGTTAGGTGCGAGTGAAGAAGTATTTCCACATGCACAAAGTTATTTGAGTATTATTTTTTATGGAGCGGTGTTTCAATGTGTAAGTATGGCAGGAAACAATTTTTCTAGAGCTCAAGGAAATCCGAAAAATGCAATGATTTCGCAGTTGATTGGTGCGTTGTTCAATATTTTGTTTGACTATATTTTTATTGTGGAAATGGGATGGGGAATGCGTGGTGCTGCATTAGCTACGGTTGGTGGTTTAGCATTGAGTGCAATTTGGCAAGTTAGCTTTTTGTTTAGCGATCGTACCATAATCAAAGTGACATTAACATTAATGCGTTTGCAATTAGAGAAAGTATTCAGCATCTTAAAAACAGGATTACCTGCATTCTTAATGCAGATTTCAAACAGTGTATTGTCGATTGTATTAAATATTGTATTATTACAGTTTGGTGGGGATATAGCACTTAGTGCAATAGGTATTGTTACGAGTGTACAAACATTGATGTTGATGCCACTATATGGATTGATGCAAGGACAACAACCTTTAGTTTCTTACAATTATGGTAAAAAAGATTTCTCACGAATGAGGGAAACTATGAAATTTGCAAATATAGGAAGCCTTATCATAGCAGGTATTGGATTCATATCCATTCAGTTGTTTTCGGTACAAATTGTTATGATGTTTAATCAAGAGGTAGAGGTGGTTGCTTTAGCAAGTAATGCAATGCGTATATTCTTTTTAGTATTACCTTGCGTCGGTTTACAAATTATGGGAGCAAATTTCTTTCAAGCTGTTGGGGAAGTGAAGTTAGCTAGCTTTTTTAACTTGTTACGACAAATCATTTTATTGATCCCACTGATTATATTGTTTGCATATTTATTTGGCTTATATGGTGTGTTTTTTGCAGTTCCATGTGCAGATCTAATTTCAATGATTATTACACGAGTCAAAGTCCGTTCACAAATGCAACAAGTTAAAATGGAATGTTGTGAAACAAAACCTGTATCTTAATTGGTACAGGTTTTGTTTATACAAAATAATCTTTGGTTTGCATCGTCTCATTTTTCAAATAATAATGACAATGATTGTTTGTATCTGCGATTGCTAAAAGAATATCATTGATGGCGTGTGGATGTATTTGTGCTTGCAACCATGCTTCGTTTTGCTTGATGGTTTGTAGTTCCTCTTGCAGTACTTTACCATCAATAATTACATTGATGAATAATAATTCTTGTTGTACATTACATTGTATATCTTTTGCTGATGGTGGAGATTCTTGTGTTTTCAACAAGATGGAGAGTTTACCACTTGGTTCAATGATTGCATGTTGAATTTTTTTAATATCAAAGATTTGATTTGCTCTACATTCACTCAGTAGGTCATTTATATCATAATGTGCTTTCTTCATATTTTTTTCAATGATTTTTCCTTCATATATGACAAATAAAGGTGTACCTGTAAGTAATTTTCGTAAGGAAATACTTTTGGTTGTAAGATATGCTTGTAAGATCGTATAAGCAACAAATAAAAACATAGCAAAGGCACATTTGGAAATATCCATTTCTTCGTTAATCGCAATTTCAGACGCTATGTTTCCAACGCTAATACCTACGATGTAGTCGTAGTAAGAAAGTTGGGATATTTGTTTAGGGCCACCCCATCGTGTTAATAATTGTAGAAATAATAAAGCAAAAATACTTCGAAGTAGTAGTTCAATCATGTAATCCCTCCTTGCATTAGTATGTTTGTTTTTGTTTTGATGATACATAATTTTAATAGACACTACGGAGGATAAAAGATATAATAGATTGGAATGAGAGGATGTATACAATGAATAAAAATACGAAAAGTTTATTGATGGTGATTGTGGGAACATTTTTATTTTGTTTTGGATTGAATATGTTTATTACACCATTTGCTTTATATGCTGGAGGAGTGGTAGGTTTATCGCAAATAATACGATCCTTGATGGAACAAGTAGGGATTTTATTTCCTTTTGAGATATCCGGTTATATTAATATGATGTTTAATATACCTTTAATGATATTAGCGTATAAAAGTATATCTAAGAGATTTTTCTTCTTAACGATTATTAGTCTTGTGTTGCAGACTGCTTTTTTCGCAAGTATCCCTATTCCAAGTGATCCCATTGTTGCAGATACACTAACTTCTATTATTGTAGGAGCTGCAATTAGTGGACTAGGTGTTGGAGTGATACTTCGAAGCAGTGGATGTGCAGGAGGTATCGATATTTTAGGTGTATATTTTATTCATAAAATACATGGGTTTAGTGTTGGAAAATTAAGCATTGTCATCAATTCTGTTTTGTTTAGCGCATGTATGATTTTATTTGATGTAGAGACAGCTATTTATTCAATCATAAATACTGTGATTTTTAGTTTTGTGGTAGACCGAGTACATTATCAAAACATTGGAGTAACTGCTATGATTTTTACGAAGAAACCAGAAATCCGTCATAGCATCATTAAGGATTTAGTTCGTGGTGTAACGTATTGGAAGGGACATGGTGCATATACGGAATCACAGACGTATATACTAGTTACTGCAGTATCTAAGTACGAGGTGAATTTATTAAAAGCAATGGTAAAGAAAGTAGATAAGGATGCATTTATTATATTTTCAGAGGGATTAAGCATAAGCGGTAATTTTGAGAAACATTTATAGGAGCGAAATATGAAAAAATTAATGAGAAAGAGTAGTGTTTTATGTGTTTGTTTTACTTTATTGTTTAGTGGGGGATGTACTTCTAGTGAACAGGAGGGTGAAAAAGTTGTTAGTGAGAACGAATCGTTTACACTTTTTTTAGATGATATGGTTGTAAATTTATTGGATCCAAGTAGCACAGATATAAATGCTTTATTTTTATATCCAGAAGAAATTGGATTAGAGAGTGATTTATATAGTCTGTCTTATTATACGAAAGAAGAGTATGAAAGTTCTTGTGAAGATGCAAAAGAGTATTTAGAGCAACTACATGAATTTGACTATGATGCACTAAATGACGAGCAACAAATTGCGTATGCAGTCATGGAAGATACTTTAGAAGGGATTGTTGAACAGTCAGATATGTATTATTTAACAAGCAACTATTTTGATGTATCTAGTGGAGTTCCACAATCTTTGCCGATGAGTTTATATTTCTTTAATATAAATACGCAAAAAGATTTGGATTCTTTTATTTCAATTTTAACGAGCACACCGACTTATTTTAAACAGTATGTACAACATGAAATAGATCGTCAAAATGCAGGGTATGGTTTATCACAGTTGTATATGAATGATGTAATTGAAAAAGTGCAAACGTTTGTGAATGGACAACATACGTATATCACAGATAGTGCTTATGAAAAAATAGATGCATTGGATTTCTTAGATGAGACACAAAAAACAGAATACAAAGCACAAGTTGACAATGCATTTCAAACAAGTTTCATTCCTGCTTATAGTACATTGTTGACAGATTTGCAGGCTATAGAAATTTTAGTAGAGGATGAAGGAGCAGGACTAGCAGATTATGAAAATGGAATCGATTACTACGAAATGATTGTAGAGGATGATTCTGGGTTTACTTCAATTGATGAGTATCGTGCTTATTTATTAGAAAAACAAGAACAGTATATAGGGGAATTACAAATCATGTTGTTTGCAAATATGGATTTAATGGATGTTGATTTTGAAGCCATTCCTTATACTAGTTTAACTTCGATTGAAGCGTTGATGGAATACTTCAATGAAAAGGTTAGTGAAAGTGGGAATTATCCTGAAAGTAGTGGTTTACGCTATGAAATGGAAATATTACCAGCTTCTATGCAAGATATTGTAACGTTTGAGGCAGCATATTTTTTGAGTCCTCTGGATAGTATGGATGCGAAAGAAAAATTAGTATTAAATGGTGATTTTAGTGCGAATTCATACAACACAGTAGCACATGAAGGATATCCTGGACATATGTATCAATACAATTACTTTAAACAAAGTGATGCACATTTGAGTAGAAAGTTATTTTCAAACCTTGGATATATGGAAGCATGGGCAATGTATAGTGCAGATGACATGAATCAATATGCAGACGATGTGGAAGTAGCTGAGTTTATAAGTTTGAATAATTTATTAACATATACCTTTGTATTGGAAATTGATCTGATGATTCATTATGATAATGCACCACAACAAGATGTGTTAGATTACATTATGACAAATTTTGGTTTAACACAGGAAGAAGCAATGGAAACGTATGAACAATTGTTGTTTAGTCCAGGGGTATTTATTCCATATTATGGATACTATTATCGATTGTTAGACTTAAAAGATGAATTTATGGACGAATCACAAGAAAATAGTGAACGTGCATTCAATGAATTATTTTTAGATTTAGGACCTGTACCATATGCAATTTTAGAAGAGCAGGTCAATGAAGTGATAGGGGGATAAATATGAAAAGAAGAAGTGGAGATATTACCTTTGGTATTTTACTTGTAATTGTAGGAATTATTGGAGTAGGGAACACCGCAGATTTTTGGGATGTAAATATATTTTTCAATGGTTGGTGGTGTTGTTTAATTATTTTGGCAAGTTTAGTGAGTATGCTAAATAATGGGGTTCGATCTTCAAATACAACATGGTTATTTTTAGGAGTATTGTTTTATTTGTTAGAGTTGCGTGTTTTAACATTTGCCTTAATGCTTCCTTTGATTCTATTAGTGTTTGGTCTAGTCGTATTATACAATGCGCTAGCAACACCATCTATCGGAGCAAGTCAACAAACTCAATACACACAAACAAACAAGGATATGCATAGTTATGAAGGGATGCATACTAAAGATGTTGTTTGCAATGGCGCGTTTCGTAATATGACACTCGATTTAAGAGGTGCTGTGATTGAAGAGAGTGCAAATGTATATGTGAATGTTAGTTTTGGAAGTGTAGTATTACTTTGCGATAGTGATGTGAGTGTTATTGTGAAAGCAAGAAGTGTATTTAGTACGGTTTATGATTCAAAAGCAACACAGGAAATACAAGAAAAAAAGATTTATTTATACTGTCGTTCTGCTTTTGGTACAATAAAAATTAAATAGGGAGAAAGTGTATGAACATTGGTTTTATTGGTAGTGGAAATATGGCAAGTGCCATATTGAAAGGGATGCTTAATGCTGGTTGTGTAGAGGCGTCTAACATATATGTTTACGATGTGCAAGCGGATGCATGCGTAAGCTTACAAAAGACATATGGAGTACATGTGTGTGCAAATAATAAAGCGTTGGTTGATGTATGTGATGTTGTGTTTTTAGCCATTAAACCACACATTTATGAGATTGTAAGTACACAAGTAGAGGATGGATTAAAAGACAAGGTAATTATTAGTTTGGCGTTTAACCATAGTATTGCTTACTTGCAATCAATGTTTCAAACTACGCAAATCATCCGTATGATGCCCAATACTCCAGCCATGGTGAATGAGTCGATGAGTGCATTGTGTTTACACCCTCAACTTTGTGAAGACACGTATCAATCATTACTACCATGTTTTGAGGCTATAGGAAAGGTAGAGGTTGTAGAGGAGTCGTTAATGCCGGCTGTTGTTGCAGTAAGTGGTAGCTCGGTTGCCTACTTATATATGATGTTAGAAGCAATGGCAGATGGGGCAGTACGTGAGGGGATGCCTAGAAAACAAGCTTATGCTTTTGCAGCGCAATCCATGAAAGGTGCAGCGCAAATGATGCTAGATAGCAATATGCATCCTGGAGCTTTAAAAGATGCGGTATGCTCTCCAAAAGGAACTACTATTGAGGCTGTAAGTGTATTAGAACAGACTGGTTTTCGTGGAAGTGTGTTAGCTGCTATGCATGCATGTGCGAGTAAAGTTAAATAAATGTAAAAATTTTCATTTAAAGATGAAATAAATTGAAAATTGCATTGACTTGTATTTCATTTTTTAATACAATAGTATTATATTTAAATACAAGGAAGAGAAATAGTAAAAGTGTGGAAGGTTTAAGAGAGTTTCGGTAGCTGAGAAGAAATACATGGAAATACTTTGAACACATCTTGGAGTAGTAAAGGTGAATATAGTAATCTTTATCGTTGGCAACGTTATATGCCTGAGTACAATGTACTTAATGAGGTTATGGATGTGAGTCTATAACGAAGTAAGGTGGAATCACGCTAGTTTAAACTTTCGTCCTTTGGATGGAAGTTTTTTTGTATATCGAGGAGGAACTTATGAAACAATTATTATTACCAGCGAAAATGAGAGATTTAATTAAAGAAGAAGTACAAGTGAAAAGACAGTTACAAAGTCGATTACAAAGTCTATTTTCACATTGGGGATATGAAGAGGTGATGACACCTACTATGGAATATTACGAAACATATGTACGTGGGTTTGAAGATATTCATGAAGAACAAATGTATAAATTCGTAGATCATAGTGGGAGAATTGTTGCATTGAAAGCGGATATGACAATTCCTATTGCACGTTTAGCGGCAACAAAGTTCAAGGGGAATACACAACCATTACGTTTTCAATACTGTGATAAGGTGTTTAAGGTAAATGAGGTATTGTCTGGTTTATATGATGAAATGAGTGATTGTGGAATTGAACTAATTGGAGCAGATGAAACGTATGATGTAGAAGTGTTGGCTATGGCACTTGACACACTTGAGGTATTGCATCAAAAACATATGGTTTTTGAAATTGGTAATATTAAAGTTTTCAATGAAGCATGTACTTGTGCGGGTGTTTTTGAACAAGACAAAAAGCGTTTAGCATATTTAATTGGGCAAAAGCATTTGCCTGAATTACGCATATTTTTGAATCGTTTGAATTTGAGTGAGGAGCAAAAGAATTTTTTTGAGAAATTAGTGTGGCTAAGTGGTTCTTTGGAAGTGTTTGAAGATGCATTACAATATGCGTTTGCAGATGAGCTAAAAAAAGAAATTCGAAAAACACAAAAATTATGTGAAACATTGTATCATTTAGGATATACAAAGTTTGATATTGACTTAGGAAAAATAAATAACTTGAATTATTACACTGGGATTATGTTTGAAGCATATATTGAGGGCGTTGGAGTACGTGTATTAAATGGTGGTAGATACGATAATTTATTACAAAAATTTGACTCTAAAGCGAGTGCAATTGGATTTAGTGTGAAATTAGATGCATTAATACAAAGTGTGGAAGTGTGTGATTGTACCACAAAAATTACGATACAATATCCAAGTGAGAAGGTAAAAGAAGCTTTGGCTTTACGTAAACAATATAGTCATGATGTAATGGTTTCTTTATGTATAAATAATGATTTAGAAGAAGTGGTCGTAAAGGAGGAGGAAACATGTTATCCATCGCATTAACAAAAGGAAGATTAGAAAAACAAAGTGTTGCATTGTTTGAAAAGTGTGACTATGGAATTGATACTTTAAAAGATAAGGGACGACAGTTAGTAATACAAGATAGTAAAAAAGATTTTGAATATTTCTTAGTAAAGGGAGTGGATTGTGTTACTTATGTGGAACATGGTGTAGCTGATTTAGGGTTTGTAGGAAAAGATACATTACTTGAAACAAATCAGAAATATTATGAGATTATGGATTTAGGTCTAGGAAAGTGTAAATTCATTGTTGCAAGTTTGAAAGATAAAAATCCATATGAAAAAGTGGGACACATTAAAATAGGGACGAAATATCCTAAAGTAGCGAAGCAGTTTTTCTTGCAAAAGGGTATTGATGTTGAAATTATTAAAATAGAGGGAAGTGTTGAATTGTCGCCGATCTTAGGTTTGTGTGATGCGATTGTGGATATTATGGAAACAGGAACAACATTAAAAGAAAATGGGTTGATTGTTTTTGATGAAATCTGTGATATTTCTGCTAGAGTGATTGTAAATAAAGCGAGTTTTAAATTAAAAAGAAAGGAAATAGAGGCATTTTTAAGTGATATTGAAAGTGTTTTGGATTAAGATATGTTACAAGTAATTGATAAAGATAATATTGAGCAATTGCAAACTTTTTTGGAGAGTAGAGAAGTAGATGCAGATCCAAAAGTCATACAAGATGTACAGACGATTATTCAAGAGGTTATAAAAAATAAAGATCGTGCACTTTTTGCGTATGCTGAAAAATTTGATGGAGTTAAACTAGATAGTCTTGTTTTAACAAAAGGCGAGATAGACACAATTGCACAGCAAGTAGATGCACAATTCCTTAAAGATTTACAAGAGGCGGCGGAAAACATAACCTATTATCATAACCATCAAATTCAAAAAGGGTATGAATTACAAAAAGACGATGGGGTATATATGGGACAAAAAGTCTTGCCTTTAGAAAATGTAGGTGTATATGTACCCGCAGGACTTGCTGCCTATCCAAGTTCCGTGTTAATGAATGTGATTCCTGCAAAAATTGCAGGGGTTAAGAATATTGTGATGTGTACCCCACCAAATAAGGATGGAAGTGTAAATCCATATATTGTTGCTGCTGCAAAAATTGCAGGAGTAGACAAAATCTGTAAAGTTGGGGGAGCGCAAGCCATTGCTGCAATGGCTTATGGAAGTGAAAGTGTAGCTTGTGTGGATAAAATTGTGGGGCCAGGGAATATTTATGTAGCTAGTGCAAAACGTCTAGTGTATGGAAAAGTGGATATCGATATGATTGCAGGTCCTAGTGAAATCCTAGTCATAGCTGATGAAAAAGCAAATCCAAAGTACATTGCGGCAGATTTAATTTCTCAAGCAGAGCATGATCCTTTAGCGAGTAGTATTCTAGTTTGCACAAGCCATGCATTGGTGGAGCGTGTTTGTGAAGCTGTAAAAAAACAAGTAGAAACATTGCCAAAGAAAGATATTATAAAAGCATCTTTTGATGCATATGGATGTGCAATTGTTTGTGATACTATGCAAGAAGCTATTTCAATATCAAATCAAATAGCACCGGAGCATCTTGAATTGATGGTAGAGGATGCAAAGTCGTATTTGGATCAAATTAAAAATGCAGGTAGTATCTTTTTAGGGTACTACACGTGTGAGAGTATTGGAGATTACTTTGGTGGGACGAATCATGTATTACCAACAAATGGAACTGCGCGTTTCTATTCTCCACTTTCTTGTGATAGTTTTATAAAAAAATCAAGTTACATTCACTATAGTAAGGAAGCATTGATGAAGGATGGAGCAAAGATCATGAATATTGCTTATAAAGAACAATTGGCAGGGCATGCGAATGCAGTGAAAGTGAGGCTGGAAGATGAAGAATGTGGAGGAGTATAATGTAGAGAGTAAAACAGGGGTAGTATTAAATGCAAATGAAAGTTTTTATCAAATGGATGAAGACATGATGCAAAAGGTAGTTAGTGCCTTGCAAAACGTTCCATTAGAGCGCTATCCTGATAGCAATAGTAGTACCTTATGTGAGGCTTATGCAACGTATTGTGGTGTCGATGCATCCCAATTAATGGCAGGGAATGGTAGCGATGAATTACTAGGAATGATGATTTCTTTATCTATTCAAAAAGGTGATTGCTTACTTACTCTATCACCTGATTTCTCTATGTATGATTATTATGTGAGTATGAATAATGGACAGATGCTACGTTATCAAAGTGGTGCAGAAGATATTTTCGATGTAGATGCATTTATTGTAATGGCAAAGCAGGAAAAGGTTCGATTAATTTTATTTTCTAATCCGAATAATCCAACCGGAAAAGTCGTCAGTGAATCAGACTTACTTAAACTGATTGAGAGCGTGCCAGATAAAACAATTATTATCGATGAAGCATATGCAGATTTTTATACGTCAAGTATGGTGAAATATGTTGAAACGTATAAAAATTTATATGTCACTAGAACTTTGTCTAAAGCGTTTGGACTGGCTGGTATTCGCTGTGGTTTCTTAGTCGCTAGTAAAGCAAATATGAAACGACTATATACGTATAAAGTTCCTTATAATGTAAATAGTGTCAGCCAATGTATTGCAACTTGTGTATTACAAGACACTGATGGAAATGAAAAAAAGATACAATCGATTGTACAACTTCGAGATGAAATGTATGAGCAGTACAAAAAAATAGATGCTAAAAATATTATTTTATATCCATCTCATGCAAATTACTTGTATGGTAAAAGTACATGTAAAGATGCATTTATTAGCGCATTAGAAAAAAAACAAATTCATATTCGAAATTATGCAGATGCACACTTTCGCATTACCATTGGAAATGCACAGCAAAATGAGAGTGTTTTAGAGGTTATTAGAGAACTGGAGGAAAAGTATGAGAACAGCAAGTGCAAGTAGAATCACAAAGGAAACAAGTATTGAAGTATCTATTCAACTAGATGGTAGTGGTAAGTGCGATGTAGATACGGGAATTGGATTTTTTGATCATATGTTACATTTATTTGCATTTCATGCAAATATGGATGTAACACTCAAAGCGAAGGGAGACCTACATGTTTGCGATCATCATACGATTGAAGATTGCGCGATTTTGCTTGGAAGCTTGTTTAAAGAAGCTTTACAAGACAAAGTGGGGATTGCTCGTTATGGTAGTGCTCGTGTAATTATGGATGAGTGCTTAACTAGTGTGGATGTAGATATTTGTAATCGCTCATATTTAGTTTTTAATTGTGATTTCAAAAGGGATAGCATTCATACCTATTCTACAGAGATGACAAAAGAATTTTTCCAAGCGTTTGCATATAATGCAAATGTGAGTTTGCATATTAATAATCAATATGGGGAAAATGACCATCATAAAGTGGAATCAATTTTTAAAGGTGTAGCAAGAGCGTTGAAACAAGCGATCGTAATTGAATCAAATCAAATACTTAGTAGTAAGGGGGTTTTGTGATGATCGCAATTATTGATTATGGTATGGGGAATTTGCATAGTGTGTATAACGCACTGCAATCTTTGGGGTGTGATTGTGTGATTACAAATAACCCACAAGAGTTACAAAGTTGTAAAGGAATGATTTTACCAGGTGTAGGTGCATTCAAGGATTGTATGGATAACTTGCTTGCATCAGGATTGATACCTGTCATTTTAAAGGAAGTAGAAAATGGAAAACCCTTATTGGGTATTTGTGTAGGTATGCAAGTTCTTTATGAAGTTGGATATGAAGTAGAAAAGTGTGAAGGACTAGGTTTATTGCAAGGCGCAATTGCTTGTATGGAAAGTGAGACATTGAAGATTCCACATATGGGATGGAATACTTTAATACAAGACAAAGAGTCTGCTTTACTACAGGGGTGTAGTAAAGCACCTTATGTGTACTATGTACATTCATATTGTGCAAAAGAGTATGCAGATGAAGATGTCTTGGCATACTCAATGTATGGAGATATAAAGATTTGTGGGATGGTACAAAAAAACAATGTATTCGGTGTACAGTTTCATCCAGAAAAGAGTGGAAAAGAAGGGTTGACAATATTACGAAATTTTAAGGAGGTGTGTGCATGTTAATTTTACCAGCTATTGATATTATGAATGCACAACCAGTTCGTTTGTATCAAGGTGACTTTGAACAAAAAGAAGTGGTTGCACAAAGTATTTTGGAAGTTGCATTAAAGTTTGAAGAAGAAGGTGCACAATTTTTACATCTTGTGGATTTGGATGGTGCAAAGCAAGGGTGTTTAGCCAATGCAAAGAGTATTTTAGAAGTTGTAGAGAAGACAAATTTACCAACCCAAGTAGGTGGTGGTATTCGCAGTATGCAAGAGGTTGATTATTACTTGCAAAGAGGAGTTACACGCGTAATTTTAGGTACTGGTGCCATGGAAGATGAACAATTTTTAAAAGATGCGTTGACGAAATATGGAGATCGTATTGTTGTTGGTTTAGATTGTAAGAATGAATATGTGTATGGGCGTGGATGGTTAGAAGGTAGTGAACTTCATTATCTGACGTTTGCGAAATATTTAGAAAAGCTAGGTGTGAGATACGTAGTACTTACGGATATTGCAAGAGATGGTACTTTGCAAGGCCCAAATGTGGAGATGTTGAAAAATCTGCAAGAAGCGGTAGATATGCATATAATTGCAAGTGGTGGAATTAAAGATATTGATAACATAAAAACTTTATGTACATTAAACCTTTATGGAGCCATTAGTGGTAAAGCGCTTTATCATAATACATTAAGCTTACGTGAAGCAATTCAAGTTGGTGGAAAGTAGTATGTTGAGTAAGCGTGTGATTCCTTGTTTGGATGTAAAAGATGGAAAAGTAGTTAAGGGTGTAAACTTTGTTGGTCTACAAGAAGTTGGTGATCCTGTTACACTAGCCAAACAATATTATGAAGATGGAGCAGATGAAATTGTATTTTTAGATATTTCTGCAACGCATGAACAACGTGATACTATGGTAGAAGTTGTACGTGAAGTGGCAAAGAGTATTCATATTCCTTTTACTGTTGGTGGTGGGATTCGTAGCATTGAGGATATTAAGAAAATGCTACGTGCTGGTGCTGACAAGGTTTCTTTGAATTCAAGTGCAATTAAAAATCCAACATTGATAAGCGAAGGAGCTAAAATGTTTGGTTCACAGTGTATTGTTGTTGCAATAGATGCGAAACAAAGAGATGATAAAAGCGGATATGATGTATATATTGCAGGTGGACGAATAAATACTGGTCTAGACTTAATGGATTGGGTAAAGAAAGCCACGGAATTAGGAGCTGGTGAGATTTTACTTACGAGTATGGATGCAGATGGAACAAAGGTTGGATATGACTTAAAGATGTTACGTTTAGTTAACGATAGCATACGAGTTCCTCTTATTGCCAGTGGTGGTTGTGGTAGTATAGAACATATTGTTGAAGCTTGTCAGGCTGGAGCTGGTGATGCAATGTTGGCTGCATCTATATTTCACTATGGTACACATAGTGTACAGGATGTGAAACAAGCGATGAAGAAGGCTAATATTTGTGTGAGGTGTGTATGATTGATCAAACTATATTAGAGCGTATTGACTTTGATAAATTACAAGGGCTGATTCCAGTCATTGTACAAGAGGAAAAAAGCAAGGATGTACTTATGATGGCGTATATGAATAAAGAAAGTTTACGCATTACAATGGAAAAAAAAGTAGCTTGTTACTATAGTCGTAGTCGACAAGAATTATGGTTAAAAGGAGAAACAAGTGGACATTATCAGCATGTGAGAAAGATGATGTTAGATTGTGATGGGGATACTTTGTTGCTGTTTGTAGATCAGATTGGTGTGGCATGTCACACGGGTGCACATTCTTGTTTTTATCAGACAATATTTGAGGAGGAATCGTAATGAAAAACGAATTACAAGTATTATATGAAACAGTATTATCAAAAAAAGAGAGTAGTGAGGTAGGGAGTTATACTTCTTATTTATATGAAAAGGGTCTTGAAAAGATATTAAAAAAAGTTGGTGAAGAAAGCACAGAGGTAATTATTGCAGCGATGAAAAATGATGATGATGAACTAATCAATGAATTGGCTGACTTATTTTATCATGTGTTTGTGTTAATGGCGGAAAAAGGTATTTCTTTAGATGATGTCAATGAAGAATTGCGTAAGCGAAGCAAAAAAACAGGTAATTTAAAACCTGAGCGTAAAAAAATAGAGGAATATTAAAGTGATGCAAACGTTCAATTATCACACCCACACATACCGCTGTGGGCATGCAAGTGGAAAAGCTGAAGAGTATATAGTTGCGGCAATCAAAGGCGGTTTTCATGTGATTGGTTTTAGTGAACATTTAGGTTTTGAAGGATGGGATAATCCTATAGAGCGATTAGCCTTTGATGAAGTGGATGAATATTTAGAAGAAATGTATGCTTTAAAAGAAAAGTATAAAGATAAAATCAGTGTTCGTGTTGGTTTTGAGTTTGAATACTTTGAAGATAAAAAAGAGTATTTATTAGAAGTGCAAAAAAAATGTGACTATATGATTTGTGGACAACATAGTTATGAACGTAAGGAGGGGCATGACTATAATTATGCACCTTTTTATGGTGTGGATTATATTGATTACATGGCAAGCCAAATATGTGATGCTGTTTCTCTAGGTTTGTGTAAATATGTAGCGCATCCCGATTATTTTATGCTTGCAAAACAACCCTATGATAAACGTTATGAAAAGGCGATTGAAAGAATCGCGAAATGTTGTAAAAAGCATGGAGCTGTCATAGAAATCAACTTAAAGGGCACGAAATATGGTGAACTAGAATACGAGGGTGTGTTATCATATATGTATCCCAATATAAAAACGTATGAAATACTAGCAAAAGAACAAGTGTCAGTATGTTTTGGATATGATGCGCATCATCCAAGCGCTCTAATGCAACGTGAAATTGAGAATGAGGTTCGACAAAGGTTTGCACATTTGGGATTATTGTATGTAGAAAAACTTCAGTTATAAAAGGAGGAGCACATGCTTAAAATAACAAATCTAATAAAAAAATATGATCAATTTGTCGCAGTAGACAACTTGACCTTACACATCAGCCCAGGTACAATTTATGGTTTTTTAGGACACAATGGGGCTGGGAAAACAACGACTATTAAGGCTGCGATTGGAATTTTACCATTTGAATCTGGTGAGATTTTAGTAAATGGAAATAACGTGAAAGAAAAACCACTTGCTTGTAAAAAGGATATTGCATATATTCCAGATAATCCAGATTTATATGAGTATTTGACAGGGGAACAATACATTCATTTCATCTGTGATGTTTATCAAATTGATAAACAAACTAGACAAGAAAACATTCGTAAATACAGTGATTTATTGAAAATTAGTGAACATTTGGCACAACCAATTCACTCGTATTCACATGGGATGAAACAAAAGGTAGCTATAGTTGCTGCATTTGTTCATTCACCAAAACTAATTGTTATGGATGAGCCATTTGTTGGATTAGATCCAATCACTTCAAAAAACTTAAAAACACTAATGAGAGAGTACTGTGATAAAGGAAATTCAATTTTCTTTTCAACGCATGTATTGGAAGTTGCTGAGAAACTATGTGATCATATTGCCATTATAAAAAAAGGAAAACTAGTGATTAGTGGAGTTACTTCAGAAATTATAGGAAATGAGTCATTGGAAGATTTCTATATTGACTTATTAGAAGACCATGCTTAGTTTATTAATTAAACTTCGCCTGAAGTCTATAATGGCGACTTTGTTTCAAACTACAAAGGGTAAGAAAAAAGTAAATGTAGGAGGAAATATTGTTTCAATCATTGCTTTTGCAGGTATTTTTGTATATCTAATGTATTTGATGAGTACTATGTTTGAACCAATGGCAATTGTGTTTTCTATTACATCATATGATTGGTTATATTTTGCATTAGCAGGTTTGATGGCTGGTTTATTTATTTTGGTTGGTACAGTATTTTTGGTTCAACAAGAAATATATAAGCCAAAAGATAATGACTTATTATTATCCATGCCAATTAAAGTGAGAGATATTATTTTGAGTAGAGTTTCTTCTATATTAATTTTATCGTATTTTTATGAAGCAATTATATTTTTACCTGCAGTATATGCCTATTTTACGCATGTGCCTATACAAGCACTACAAGTAGTAAATTTAGTATTGGTGTTTGTATTATTGCCTTTGATTATTTTAGTGCTTACAAGCATTGTATCGTATTTATTGACGCTAGTTATTAATAAATCAAAGATGAAAAATATTATGACTTTATTGTTTTTCATGGTTGGTTTTGGTGTATATATGTTTGTTGTATATAATTTGAATGACTTAGCGCAATCCTTTATTGAAAATGGTGCTTCTATTTCTCAAGCAATTCAACAATACATGTATCCATTTTATTTGATAGGTACTTCTATTATAGATGCGAATATGATAGATATTATGATTTTTATAGCAATTTCTGTTATACCATTTGCGCTTGTTATGAAGTTGTTATCAATGAATTTTGTGAAGATGGCAACGACAAAAGAGAAAACAACAAAAGTTAAATACGAAGAAAAAGAGATGCGTGTTCGATCTACATTGTTGTCATTGTTACGTAGAGAATTGAAACATTTCACTTCCAATGCATCGATTATGTTGAATGGAGCTGTTGGTGTATTTCTAAGTATACTAGCAATTGTTGCAGTCATATTTTTCAAAGACACGATTGTATTTACAGTTGAACAAATTGTACAAATAGAACCAGATTTTGCAGATATATTATTACCATTAGCTTGTATTGCAGTATTGTATTTTACATCGACAAGTGTCATTAGTGCATATAGTATTTCCATTGAAGGGGATCGCATGTATATTTTAAAAACATTGCCAGTGGATGCTAAAGCAATTTTATGGTCTAAAGTTTTATTTCATTTACTAATGGTATTACCTGTGCAAATACTTTTATCTTTAACCATATCATGGGTGCTATCGTTTTCTATCTTGCAAAGTGTGATACTTGTGTTAGTTCCAGCAATATTGGTTGTTTTTGAAGGTGTCGTGGGTATTTTACTGAACTTATGGAAGTATCGTTTCGATTGGAAAAATGAGACAGTATGTGTAAAACGAGGGTTTTCAGTAATTATATCAGTGCTATATCCAATTGTATTATTGATGGTATTATTTTTATTATATACAACTACATTGGACTCATTTTTGTCTCTAGAAACATATCTATATAGTATATTTGCTCTTTTTGCTGTATTAGATATTCTTGCAATAGTTTGTTTAAATACTTGGGGAGCCAAACGCTTTGAGAATATCAAAGTATAATAACGAATAGAAATAGGTGTTATATTTAATACCTATTTTTTTTATGATTTTAATGCATCAATTAAAATTCATATCAGTTGAATAATGTAGTAGAAGTGATATGATAGGCACACAAATATGCTTACATATAGAAAGGAGAGAGTGAATACTCGAAAACGTTATGAAAAAATTACTAAACTCATTATTTGCAATAGCATTATGTATTTCTTTAATGCCATTGCCTGCACTACAAGCACAAGTAAGTGAAGAGGTCGTTTATATGGAAAATGACAATGAAGTTGAAGTGTTCGGGAAAAAAGAAGCAACAGGTGGAATTTTCAACGCGATTGTGAATGGAGGTTCAGCAAATGCTCGTGTAACAGCTACACTTCCAAGTGTAGAGGATGCAGATTATAGTCCAGTTGAAACAGCAATTGCGAATGTTCCTAAAAATTTATTAATTTATACACCAGAAAGTGTAGAGGTATTAAATGATGCACTTGCTGCAGTTGTAGATGGTTATGATGTAACGCGACAAAAAGAAGTGGATGCAATGGCAGAAGCCATAGTGAATGCGACAAGTGGATTAGTATATAAAGATGCAGATTATAGTGCATTG
>CAYJJS010000010.1:20092-48790 GCA_964370645.1 uncultured Erysipelotrichaceae bacterium
CATAGTGAATGCGACAAGTGGATTAGTATATAAAGATGCAGATTATAGTGCATTGTATGAAGCCCTTCAAAGAGTTCCAACAGACTTGTCAATGTATTCTCAAACAAGTATTATAGCGTTACAATCTGCAGTTGAAGCAATCGTGGAAGGCTACAATATAACTCGTCAAGCAGAAGTAGATGCTATGACACAAGACCTTGAATTTGCATTAAATGCGTTAGCATATAATCCAGCAAATTATACAGAAGTAAGAGATGCATTACAGAAAATACCAAAAGACATGAGTGTATATACACCAGAAAGTGTAGAGGTATTAAATGATGCACTTGCTGCAGTTGTAGATGGTTATGATGTAACGCGACAAAAAGAAGTGGATGCAATGGCAGAAGCCATAGTGAATGCGACAAGTGGATTAGTATATAAAGATGCAGATTATAGTGCATTGATGCAATTACTTGACAAAGTAAATAGTGTTACATTAGATCGTTATAATGGAAGTGACTTACTGCTTGTAGCTATTGAAAATATTGATTATACAAAAAATATTACACAGCAAAAAGAAGTGGATGCTATGTATGAAGAAGTAGAGGATGCATTTGCTCAAATAGAACTAAAAATTATTCAAATTGATGTAGAAGGTGCGGGTCAAAAAATCACTTCATTAGATGGTTATATTCCTTTTAGAATTGCAAATGCAACATTGGATGATTTTATGTATGTATATATTAATAATGAAAAAATAGCAGAGCCAATGTATCGATTAAAAGAAGGTAGTATAATTGTGGAATTAGCTCCGAGTTTATTACAAACATTGACACAAGGTGAGCATTCACTTGAAATTGTTACTAATGAATATATTTATACGACGACGTTCTTTATAAATATTGAGTCTACACAAACACCTACACCAACAACACCTCCTACAGGGGACACGACAAATCAAAATATGTTCATCGGACTATTGTTTGTAGCGTTGCTAATTGGTGGGTATAGCATATATCGATTTAGAAAGAGCAAATAAAGGAGAAAAAAGTGCAAATTATTGCGCTTTTTTTGTGAAAAAACTAACTTGTTGAACTTATCGTGATTTAGTTGTTTCTTATTACTATTCATGATATTATCAATTACAGTTAAGAAATAAAGGGAGATAGAATGGCAGTTATAAATAAAGGGCAATACAAAGAAAATAATACAAAAAGTGTTAGTAAAACTTTAGAAATATTATCTACGTTTACAGAAGAAAATCCTATGCAAAAAACTTCTGATATTGCAGTAAACTTGAAAATGAATATGAGTACAGTTTCTAGGCATTTGAATACATTGTTGGATTGGGGTTTTTTACAGAGAGATGAATTGACTGGTTTTTACTATCCCGGTTTAGCAATCGTTTCACTAGCTGGTGTGACATTACAGAATAACGATATATATCGTCATGCGTATCCAGAATTGCAAAGAATTTCATATAAGCATCAAGTACATAGTCATATGGGAGTTCCAAACGGGGATAAAGTGGTACATTTGATTAGTAATGCTTGTGAGAATACTATGAATTTACATATTCCAATGGGACATTGTCATCCTATGTATTGTTCTGCAATGGGAAGATCTATTTTAGCTTATATGAGCCCAAGTCAAGCTCTAGATGTAGTTAAAAATAGTAATTTGATTAAACATACTATGGATACGAAAATTGATTTAATTGAAATACAACAAGAATTAATCAAAACAAGACAAAAAGGATATACGCTATTAGTGAATGAGTTAGTAGAAGGAAAAGGATCAATCGCAGCACCTATTTTAGATAGAAATCGAAATGTTGTTGCATCGATTAGTATTTCAGCAAGCACAGACTATTTACAGCAACCAGAAAAGGAAAAAGAGCTAGCACGAGCAGTCATGATGGCTGCAGGAAAGATTTCCTCTAAACTAGGGTATTTTCCAAAATAAAAAGACAACTTCAATAGGATTTAATCCCACTTAAGTAGACAAACGAAAACAAGGTCGTGAATCTATGGAGGTGGGATTTTTATATGAATGTATGTTGCATAATATGCAACATACATTCATATTTTGAAATGATAAATTACATAGTGAAATTTGATTGTACGTAATGAAAAGGCTTACAAAATGTATTGTACTTATGTATTGAATCGATATAATGGGTTTGTAAGAGAGAAGGAAGTACACGTATGAGTAAACAAAAAAGATTATTACATATTTTTATGGGACCGATTATTTTAATGGTAACAACATTACTACTATCGGATGCGCTTAGTGTGCCAGGCGCACAAGCGACAGGAACTTTGCTTTGGATGATTTATTGGTGGCTAACAAGACCAGTACATATAACGGTTGCAGGTTTATTGCCAGTTATTGTTAATGCACTATTGGGTATGGTTGAAATGAGTACCATTACTGCTCAGTATGCATCATCTAGTATTATTTTGATTTTTGGTTCTGGATTAATTTGTATGCCATGGGCATCCATTGGTTTGGATCGTAGATTGGCTTTGAAAACACTGTCAATTATAGGGCCATCCTTAAAATCACAAATTACAGTTTGGTTATTTGCAAGTATCTTATTATCTACCGTATTGCCAAATACTGCGGTTAGTGCCTTATTAATACCTATTGCAGTATCTATGCTAAAGGTGGCAGGATATGAGGATGTGAAAAGTGCAGCGCCAGCTGTACCAATCTTATTAGCGATTGTATGGGGAGCGGCAATTGGGGGAATTGGTACACCATTGGGTGGAGCAATGAATCTTGCTGCAATAGATTTTATTCAAACATATACAGGTGAAGAATTTATGTATATTGATTGGATTACTAGAATCCTGCCTTATTTCATTATTTCAGCAATTGGAACATGGATCTTCATGTTGTTGATGCCAAACGAGGTGAAACGATTGAATGGAACAAAAGAGTACTTTATAGAGAGTTATAAAGAACTTGGGAAAATGAAGAAAGAGGAAATTACATGTGCAATATTGTTTATTGTAGCGGCACTAGGAGCATTTTCTAGACCGTTTTATGAAGATATTTTACCAGCATTAGAACCTGCATATTTATTCCTAATTATAGGAAGTTTGTCATTCTTTTTAACCATTAAGGATAAAAAAGCATTGTTGACATGGGAATATGCAGAAAAAAATACAATGTGGGGAATGATGGTTATGTTTGGTGGAGGACTTGCATTAGGAAAACTAATTAATGAATCTGGTGCAAGTGCAAGAATTGCAGAAATTATTTCTTCCATGTCACTGGATGGAGGATTGACAACGATTATCATAATTGTTGTTTTCACAAGAATAGTTTCAGAACTTACCAATTCCACAACTGGAGCAGCTGTGACGATTCCAATTGTATTAAGTTTTGCAAGTGAGTTAGGTTTAAATCCAATTCCTTTTTGGTTTATCGCAATTATGGCATACAATGCTGAATTTGTATTACCAATAAGCTTTAGAGCAATTCCAGTTGCGTATGGGTTGGATGCAAATAAAATGCTTAAGTATGGATTACCGATGACTATTATTAACATGGTAATTGTAGTTGTAGTAGGGTATGCGTTGATGCAAATTTGGCCTTATTTTAGCGAAATTCCATATTTATTCCAGTAAAAAGAAAGTGTAGGAGAACAAGATGAGTAACACAGTAGAACAATTAGTAGCACGTTCAAAAGCGGCGCAAAAGCAAATTCAATTTGCAACACAAGAGCAAGTGGATGCAATGACAAAAGCAGTATTAAAAGTAGTTTATGAAAATCAAGTAGAATTAGGAACTATGGCATACGAAGAGACAGGAATGGGTGATTTAGCGGATAAAATTGCAAAATGTAAAAATAAATCATCACAAATTTGGTATAGCTTAAAGGGTAAAAAGTCAGTGGATATTATTTCTCATAATGAGGAATTGCAAATCATTGAAGTAGCAAAACCAATGGGAGTGGTTGCAAGTATTGTACCATCAACAAACCCAGTGGTGACACCGATGTCAAATGCTGCATTTGCATTAAAGACAAGAAACTCAATCATTTTCGCACCGCACCCTCGTGCAGTGAAACTGACAAAACATTTAACGGACTTATTTCGTGCAGAACTAAAAAAGCTAGGATTTCCAGAGGATTTAGTACAAACGATTGAAGAAATTTCTATTGATGCAACAACGCAATTGATGGCTAGTTGTGATGTGACAGTAGCTACGGGTGGTATGGGTATGGTGAAATCCGCTTACTCTAGTGGAAAGCCAGCCTATGGTGTCGGTGCAGGGAATGTGCAATGTATAGTGGATCAAGATGCAGATTTAGAGCAAGCGGCTAGCAAAATTTTGAATGGTCGTCGATTTGATAATGGGTTGATTTGTTTAGGAGAACAAACGGTATTTGTTCATGAAAGTCAATTGGAACAATTCATTGAAGCATTTGAAAAAGTAGGGGCGCACTATGTTCGTGATGAACAAGAAGTACAAAAATTAAGAGATGGAATCTTTCCTGAGGGAGGTCCAATTTCAAGATATATTGTGGGTATGCCAGCAACGAAAGTTGCTCAGCTTTGTGGAATACAAGTGAAAGAGGATACCTTAATTATTGCAGCAAGTGCAAAACAAATTGGTCATGGTGATGTTTTATGTAGAGAAAAAATGTGTCCAGTTATCAATGTAATGTCGTACACAACATTTGAGGAAGGTGTGCAAATGATGGTAGATAACTTAGAGGCAGAAGGAAAAGGTCACAGTGTTTCAGTGCATTCAAATACGCAAGAGCACATAGAACTTGTTGGGTTAAAATGTTGTGTGTCACGTTGTATTGTTAATCAACCAGCAGGGACGACTGGTGGAGGTTCACCAACAAATGGATTGACACCAACGACAACACTTGGGTGTGGATCATGGGGAAATAACAGTTTTTCAGGGAATTTGAATTACGATCATTTAATGAATATTACTCGTATCGCATATCCTCGCAAGGAGTCTTATTTACCATCGCCAGAATTGGCTTGGGTAGATTAATAGAAAGGAAAATAATATATGGATTACTTAGAAATAGAAGGAAAAAAACAGTTGGAAAGATTTGGTATTCCAATTAATGAAAGTATTATATTGAAAGAGGATTGTAGTAGTGTAGACATTCCTATCCCATGTGTGTTAAAAGGTCAAATTTTATCAGGTAAACGTGGAAAACATGGAGCTGTTCGTGTTGTGAAAACACGAGAAGAGTTAGAAGAGACAAAGAAAATAATTGAGAATATTTCCATCAATGGGTTGAAAATGGAAGGTGTTATTGCTTGTGGGTTTCTGCCTATTAAAGAGGAATACTATTTAGGAATGACATTAGATGTGAAAAATCGTTCAATGTTGCTTCTATTTACACCTTATGGGGGAATGGATATTGAGGAACTAGCAGAAGAGGCTCCGGATAAATTATTGCGCTTTGATGTGACTTCTGGATTTTGTGCAGACACTTTTATCAAAGCTTGTGATATGTTTGACTTAGCAAAAAATCGTTTGGATCAAGTAGTAGATATTGCACAAAAGTTAGTGAAAGCTGGTTTTGAATTGGATGCAACGACGATTGAAATCAATCCACTTGCATTATTAGAAGATGAAACGTTACTTGCCATTGATGCTAAATTATCAATTGATGATAATGGAATGTATCGTCAAGGTGATTATACACTGCTTCCGAGAAGTGCACAGGAGTATTCAGCACAAGAATTAGAAGCAATGCAGTACGATTTAACGTATGTTGAAATTGATCCAACAGGAGACATCGGAACGATGGCTGGGGGAGCTGGAATTGGTATGGCTACAATGGATACGATTAGCCACTATGGTGGAAAAACGAATAACTTCTTAGATTTAGGTGGAGGGGTTAGCGCAGAAAAGACATATCATGCGATGAAGATTTTGCTTGAAAATGAAAAAACAAATTATATTTTTATAAATATATTTGGTGGAATTAATAATTGTGCAGATATGGCAGAAGGAATTGCTAGAGCATATAAAGAATGTAATATTGAAAAGACAGTAGTTGTAAAAAGTCGTGGTTTCAATCAAGAAGAAGGATGGCGTATTTTTGAAGAACTTGGGTTTATTCAAACAAAATTTGGAACGACAGATGAAGCGGTAAAACAGCTATTGCAGGCAAAGGAAGTGAAATAATATGAGTATTTTAATTAATGAAAACACAAATTTATTAATCATTGGAATTACAGGGAAACAAGGTAGAATTCATGCGAAAAGAACGCTTGAAGCAAAGGCGAATCTACTGGCCGGGGTAACTCCAAATAAAGCAGGAGAAGAAGTAGAAGGTGTACCAGTGTTTAATTGTGTAAAAGATGCATTAGATAAGTTTCCACAAATTGATGCAGCGTTATTACTAACGCCAAAACAATTTGTGAAACAGGCCGCTATTGATGCACTAAATGATGGAATTAAGCTACTGGTTATCATTACTGAATTTGTACCTGTGAAGGACACATTAGAAATTGTAACACTGGCTAACAAACTAGGGGCGCGTGTTGTGGGGCCGAATACGATTGGTGTTATTTCACCAGGAAAATCTAAGGTGGGAATCATGCCGGATTATATTTATGGAAAAGGGCATATTGGAATTATTTCTCGTTCAGGAACATTAACACATGAAACGGCATCAAATCTAACGTTTAAAGGTTATGGTTTATCAACTTGTGTAGGAATTGGTGGAGATGCAATTGTTGGGATGAACCACGCGGATGTGATTGAATTGTTTGCAAAAGATGAAGGAACAGATGCCATTGTTTTAATTGGAGAGATTGGTGGAACAAGTGAAGAACTTGCTGCTGAAAGGATTAAAGAATTGCAAATCAATAAGCCAATTTGCGCATACATTGCAGGAATGAATGCACCAGCAGGTAAAAAGATGGGACATGCAGGAGCAATTGTGAGTGGGAATATGGGAACGGTAGAATCAAAAGTGAAAGCTTTAGAGAGTGCAGGAGTTACGATTTGTTATACACTAGGTAGTATTGTTGATTTTATGCAAGAAAATAATAAAAAAAGTGGAGGAAGACTATTGTCTTTACAACCACAAATTGATGTATAGTAATTAAAGGGAGATTTTGTCTCCCTTTTTTGTTGTTATTTTGTCTCCCAACGACCATAAATACCACAAGGTAAAATGGTGTTCGTATTACTAATTGGTAAACCAATTTCTCCAGTTTGTACTTTTCCATGCGGGTGTTTTTTTAACACGGTCGCATGTAGTACATTATGTAATACAGTGGCTCCTAAACCGGTAGTGTATGAGTTAATTAAGAAGAATAGTGGATGTTCATCCAAGACTTCCATACAAGCTTCTACCAAAGGATACAGTTGTTCTTCAATTTTCCATACCTCACCATTAGGTCCTCTACCATAAGTAGGAGGATCCATCACGATGGCATGATATGTTCTTCCTCTACGTTTTTCTCGTTGAACAAATTTTATGACATCATCTACAATAAAGCGTATTTTTTTATCATGTAGGTTTGAAAGTTCCATATTTTCTTTTGCCCAGTTTACCATTCCTTTACTTGCATCTACATGGATAACTTCACTAGCGCCTGCGCTAGCACAAGCCATAGTCGCTCCACCTGTATAAGCAAATAAGTTTAAAACACGAATTTCGCGATTTTCTTGTTGGATTTTATCATACATATAGTCCCAGTTCGCTCCCTGTTCAGGAAAGATTCCAGTGTGTTTAAAACCAGTTGGGGATACTTTAAAAGTAAGATGCTTGTATTGAATCGTCCACTTATCTCTTACCTTCTTTTTAAATTCCCAACTACCTCCACCTTTTTTTGAACGGTGATAATGTGCATGAGGTTGCTTCCACATAGCATCTTCTTTATCAATTGGCCAAATGGCTTGAGGATCTGGCCTACGTAAAATAACATCTTTCCAACGTTCTAATTTTTCACCATTTCCACTATCTATACATTCATAATCTTTCCAATTATCACTTACTAAATTCATTGTTTATTCCTCGCTATCAAATTTGTATCATTATACCACAAAAATACATTTTGATGTATTTTAAAATATGATAAAATAAAGAAAAGGAGACTTCGTTATGACAAATAGATTATATGATAATTGTTTTGTTTATTATTACAAGAGTAATGTGAAGGAAGTAGTATCATCTGAAGAAGGGTATTGGCATACTTTTGAAGATACAATATTTTATGTAGAAGGTGGAGGAATGAAAGGGGATGAAGGCTACATTAACAAGTACAAAGTACTTGCATTAAAAAAAGAACACGATCGAGTTTGGCATTTATTAGAAGTGGCTTTAGAGGGAAGTGTAGAAATGTCGGTGAGCGCACATGTACGATTTACTAATGCGCAAATTCACACAGCACAACATGTGATTAGTGGCATTTTAAAAAATATATATGGTTATGAAACACTGTCTCACCATGTGCAAGATTATATGAATGATATTGATTTTGATACAAATGAAATCACGCAAACCCAACTACACGATTTACAAGTTGTTGTTAATGGGTTGATTCGTGATGATATTTCTGTCAAAATCTCTTACCCATCACAGATTGATATAAAAAAACTAGGTTATCAAAGTTGTTATGGACAATCGATGCGACTTGTTGAAATAGGGAAATTAACGCAAGAGCCTTGTGGGTGTATACATGTCCCATCGCTTCGTTATTTGCAGATGATTAAAATATTAGGAGTAGAAAAGTGTAGTAGAGGGACAAGATTAAAATATGTAGTGGGAGATCAACTCTTACGTAATTATGCAGATTATTATACAATTTTACAAAAGTGTTCAAATACTTTGGCGCAGCCTTTTGAGTTTATTGATTATGCAATCAATAAACAAAAACAAGAGAGCAAAAGTTTGCAAGCTGATATTGTGGCAATGAGAGCACATATTGCAAGATTGTATTTAGAAGGTTTAGATACAAGCAAGGCAGTGTGTAAATTTTTTGATGATATTGACTTACAAACATTAAAAGTGTTTACAACTTTATACATTCAACAACATCAACAAGCATATTGCTTTATCTTAAACTATGCAGATAAAGTGTATGTGATGTTTGGTAATGCTAAAGATAGTGAGTCAATTATGCAATGCTTAAAACAAAATTTCCAGCTGCAAGGGGGTGGAAAAGAGCACTTACAGTTTGGTGGTAAATATGTAAAAGGTATGGAAAATCACATTTTCTTACATTTTCAAAAGTAGTGTATGTATGGTATACTAGTAGAAGTAATTGGAGGAGTATTATGAAAAAGGTTTTATTATCACTTGTTTGTGTATTTTTCTTAGTTGGTTGTAGTGCAGAAGAAGAAAAGCAAGAAACACCAGAAAAAGAACAAGCGCAAATTGTTGAAAATGCAGTATATACTACACCTGTAGCCCCTACAAGCTATCAAATAGAACAATATAGTGCACTGAGTGAAGCGTTGGATGGATCAGAACAGGAAACCATTGCAGAATTAGTCGCTAGTAATTTTGCAATCGATTTTTTCACATTAAGCAATAAAGATAGTGCAATGATGGTTGGTGGAACGACATTTATTCCATTAGACTATAGCGAAGAATTTACAACGTTTGCACAAGCGTACGTATACGCACAGTATCCAGTGCTTGTTGAGACATATGGGACAGATGAATTGCCAGAGGTAAGTGGTATTGAAGTTGTTGCAATAGAAGAAACAAGCTACTTATATAATGATGTCATCGAGGAAAATGTGGAAACAGGACAAGTTGCCAGTGTTGAAGAGATTAGTGTAGATGGTTATGAAGTTCAAATCAATATCACCTATGCAGATACAAAAGTGAGTCAGGATGAATTAAAAACGAGTACTACGGTGCTTGTAGCTAATATTGAAGGTAGATTTTCAGTGTTAGGAATAGAGTAAAAAAAAGACAGGTATTGATAATACATCAATGCCTGTCTATTTTTTACGTAATCTGCGAAATACTATTAAGGAAATTACAAGTACAAATAAGATGACTGACTCTATAAAGTTATTCGTATTAGAGTGTATTAATTCCTTGCTTGATTCTGGGTTACTAACAATCATAATAAATGTAGCAATCCCCATAATAATGACTAGAAGCAATAAAATATTTGCTATAGTTTTTGTATTGAGTTTCATACTACTCTCCTTTACGTATGTTCTAAGAGTATATGAAAGTACCTTTCTTTGTCAAATTGGCACGATTTTTTACATGTGTCATTGCATGGAATATGTGTGGAGTAAGGTGTGATTCTCATCGTATATTTGATAATTTTTATTTTCCAAAATTGCATATGCATGATGACTATCTTGTTTTGGCAAGCTAATACTTCCAGCATTCAGTATATAGACTCCATCTTGTTGTTTCATAACAGGGATGTGGATGTGTCCAAACAAAAAGATGTCTCCTGTATGTAGTTTAGGCATATTTTCAGGATTATATATATGTCCATGTGTTAGAAATATTTTATAGTCCTGTTGTTGAATAATGATATAGTCACTCATACAATCAAACGCTAATACCATTTGATCTACTTCGCTATCACAATTACCACGTATTGCGATGATTTTATCTTTCCAATGATTTAATAGTCCGATTACTTCCTTAGGGTTATAATCTCTTGGTAAATCGTTTCTAGGGCCATGGTAGAGTAAATCCCCTAATAATATGATTTGATCCGCCTGGTGGGCTGTAATTGCTTCACACAGCACTTTTGTGTAATATAAACTTCCATGAATGTCATTTGCTATTATATATTTCATAATGTAATCTCTCCTCTATATATTAATCATACACACAGTAAGGAAAAGAGTAAACAATATTTTTTAGCACTCTACACTTGACAGTGCTAAAAAGAGTGTTATAATGAATTTAGCACTTGGATACACAGAGTGCTAATAGGAGGTGTCGTTATGAATTTTGAAATGATGAGTGAAAAGTTGCAAAAGGTGTTAATGGATGCAATTCAATTGTGTAGTGATAGAAAACATACTACTGTGGATAGTGTTCATATATTGAAAATATTATTTGAAGAAGACATGTTGGATGGTTTGTATCAACGTTTGCAAATACAAAAAAAGACTGCATTACAGAGTATTGATAGTGCGTTGTTACAAATTGCAACTAGTACTAATACACAGCCTCGTTTTAGTAAAGAAGTAATGGATAGTTATGAACAAGCGAGGAAGTGGAGTGATGCCCATGAGGAAGCTTATTTAGGTTGTGCCTCAATTTGGATTGCGTTACTATTTAATAAATCTTATATATCAAAGGTATTGCGTAAGCAATTTAATCTAACACAGGATCAGTGTTATAAGCAAGAATTAGAAAGGAGAAATCATAGAGCTATGAATCATGCAACAAGTGAAAATAATGTAGAAGCGTTAAAAAAATATGGAAGAGATTTGGTTGAATCTGTACGAAATGGAAAAATTGATCCAATCATTGGTCGTGATGATGAGATTCGAAGAGTGATTCAAATTTTATCTAGAAAAACAAAAAATAATCCTGTTTTAATAGGTGAACCTGGTGTTGGAAAGACTGCAATTGTGGAGGGTTTAGCATGGCGTATATTTAAAAAAGATGTCCCATTATCTCTACAAGAAAAAAAGCTAATTGAGTTAGATATGGGAGCATTGATTGCTGGTGCAAAATATCGTGGGGAATTTGAGGAGCGATTGAAAGCCATTTTAGAGGAAGTGCAAGGAGCAGAGGGGAATGTAATCTTATTTATTGATGAATTGCATAATTTAGTTGGTGCTGGTAAAAGTGAAGGAAGTATGGATGCAGCAAATTTATTAAAACCTTTGTTGGCACGTGGAGAACTTCGTTGTGTTGGGGCTACAACATTTAAAGAATATCGCCAGTACATCGAAAAGGATGCAGCATTAGAAAGACGTTTTCAACGAGTTCAAGTGAATGAGTCAAGTGTTGAAGATACAATCGCAATTTTGCGCGGTTTGAAAGAGCGATTTGAATCGTATCATGGAGTTAAGATATTGGATGAAGCGATTGTAAGTAGCGTGAAGTTAAGCAATCGTTATATTAGTGATCGTTTTTTACCGGATAAGGCCATTGATTTAATTGATGAGGCTTGTGCGCATTTGCGTGTGCAGATGGATTCTTTGCCTCAAGAATTGGATGAATTGCAACGTAAAATTGCACAAATGGAAATTGAAATTCGTGCATTGAAAGAAGAGAAGAGTAAAAAATCAAAAGAAAAAATGAAGGAAGTGAAGGAGGCTATTAAGCCACTTCAATTACAAAGAGATACTTTATTTAGTAAATACAATGATGAAAAAGATCGATTGGAAAATATTCGTAAAAATAAATTATTGTTGGAAAAAGCAAAAATTGATTTTGAAGAAGCACAGCAAAATGCATTGTATGAAATTGCAGCGAAGTTACAATATGAAACAATTCCTTCTTTAGAGTTGAAAATACAAGAGGCTTCCGATAGACAAAGTGTGGATGATTTATTAATACAAGAGGTAAATGAACAAGCGATTGCAAGTATTGTATCTAAATGGAGTGGGGTTGAAGTACAAAAGTTGGTGGAGAGTGAAAAGAATAAAATATTATCCTTACAATCACGTATGCAACAACAGGTGATTGGACAAGACCCTGTACTAACACTTGTTAGTGATGCCATCATTCGCAGTAAGGCAAATATACAAGATGCGCATAGACCCTTAGCAAGCTTTATGTTTTTAGGACCAACTGGGGTTGGTAAAACGGAAGTGGCAAAAACATTGGCAAAGCAATTGTTTGATGATGAAGATAAAATCATTCGTATTGATATGAGTGAATATATGGAGAAATATAGTGTTTCGCGTTTAATTGGTGCTCCTCCAGGATATGTTGGCTATGAAGAAGGGGGACAATTGAGTGAAGCAGTGCGTAGAAATCCTTATAGTATTGTTTTGTTTGATGAAGTAGAGAAAGCACATCCAGATGTATTTAATGTGTTTCTTCAAATATTAGATGAAGGTCATTTAACCGATAATAAAGGAATTAAGGTAGATTTCAAGAACACTATTTTATTGATGACAAGTAATATAGGTAGTCAATATGCTTTTGAGAATGAAGATGTAGAAAACAAATATATGGCAGCATTAAAAAATCATTTTAAACCGGAATTTATTAATCGTATTGATGAAATTTGTGTATTTCAAACACTAAATGAAGAGGTGTTAGTAAAGATCGCTAAGAAATTTACAAATCAACTAAAACAACGTCTTGCAGATCAAGATATTCAATTAGAAATCAAAGATGCAGTATATGATGAAATTATTGATAAAGGGACAAACTTAGAATATGGTGCACGCGTTATGAAAAGGTATATTTCACAAACGATTGAAAGTCAGCTGGCTCGATTTATTTTGTCACAAGATGATTGTAAAGATAAGTGCATTAGTATTGATTTTGTAGATGGTCAATATTGTATACAAATGCAAGGATAATATGCGTAAACATTGTCTTTTTTTAAAAGTGTGTCATAATATTAGAGAGGTGATACGATGTTTAAAGGGCTAGCATATCAGATAAAAAGAACGAAGGAATATGATCCAGCAGTGCGTTCTAGTTTAGAGATTATACTTTTATATCCACATATGAAAGCATTGTTCTTTTATCGAATTGCACATTTCTTCTATGGATTACATGCGTATTTTCTAGCAAGATTAATTAGTAATATCGCTCGATTTTGGGTAGGTATTGAAATTCATCCTGGTGCAAAAATTGGGAAAGGGTTGATTATTGATCATGGAATGGGTGTGGTCATTGGAGAAACGACAGTCATTGGTGATGATTGCTTAATCTATCATGGAGTTACTCTAGGAGGAACCGGTAAAGAATGTGGAAAACGTCACCCAACTTTATTGAATCATGTAATTATTGGTGCAGGTGCAAAGGTTTTAGGTAATATTATTATTGGAAACCATGCTAAAGTAGGGGCGAATTCTGTGGTTACTAGAAATGTTTATGATCATGTAACTGTTGTAGGTATTCCAGCAAAACCTACAAGACAAAGTGAGTTGGATGTATTAGAAAAAATAAAAGAGTGTCAAAGTAAAATTTGACACTCTATTTTTATGATTTTTTATATGTACTATCACTACCCCAAGCAATAGCATCATGTGTTCCTTCGTGTAAATTAATAATTACTTGTACTTCTTTACTTTGAAGTACATTTTGAGCTTTTTCTTCGCTGATTAAAATACCACTTCCTTGTTTACATACTTGAATGCTTCCTTTATGGCTTTGGATATACACATCGATATGTTCAATGAATTCATCATAGTCAATATCTATGTTACCAATTGCACAAAGAATGCGATACCAATTCGCTTCATTCTCAGAAATAGATGTTTTAAAAGAATGACTTTGAATTACTGCTTTTGCGATGTTTACAGCTAGTTGCTCATCTAATGCATTAATCACTTCACACGTTAATAGTTTTGTGGAAGTGTGTGTGTCACTGATGATTTGTTTACAAATTTGCTTGCAAACATCTAGTAGAGCATCTACAAAAATATGGTAGTTTTCATCAACAGCTATAATGGTAGGGTTGCGTGCCAAACCATTGCATAACATGCTCATCATATCGTTTGTACCACTTTCTTCTCCCATACTCAGCATATCAAAAGTTTTTGAAGAAACATATGTCAATGCTTTTTCTAACATCTCATTAGAGATTGAAACATCGCTCGTCAAGAAAGTTAAAATGGTTGATACATTTGGATTTAAAACACCACAACCTTTTGCAATCGCACCAATGTGACAAACTTTATCGTTTATTTTAAAACGAATCGCATATTGTTTTTTTATTGAGTCTTGTGTCATGATTGCCTCACAAGCTTGTAAAGAGCCGCTTGTGCTTAATTGGTTTTTAAGTTGCTGCATGTTAGAAGTAATTGTATTTACATCTAAGCGTTGATTGATTGTTCCTGTAGAAGCAAAAATAATGTCGCTACTGCGTATTCCGAGTGTGTCCGCACAAGAGTTAATGATTTCTGAAGATAGTTCCATTGCATTTTTATCACAAGTAATTGCAATGGAACTATTGCATAAAATTGCTTGTGCGTGACCATCTTGAAGATGTGATTGACTAAGACGAACAGGGGAACCCTTAATTTTATTTTTGGTATAAATACTTGCTGCGACACAGCGTACGTCACTTAGAATTAAAGATAAATCTTTAACGAATAGATGTGGGTTAATTCCAGCACGTATACCAGTAGCACGAAATCCTTTTGGTGCACATACTCCATTGTTTAATGTTTGAAACATAATATCTCCTTTCTATGTGTGTTCACATTATACAATATACTACTATAATCATATGCATTAGGACTGAATATTCCTAATAAAAAACGCCTATAGAAAATTATAGACGTTTGTTTCTTAAATTATAAATCATAGTTAAGGAACTAGGTTGACACGAGATATGAATACGTTTCGTGTGCAAAGACCAATAAAACATCTATTCATAATCTATTCGATACTGTTTTTATACTAATATAATACACTTTAATAGGAGTTTAGTCAATGAAATATTGATGTCAAAAAGTGACTTAATTCCACTATTTCTGTAATAATTTAACTAGAACAGCTTTTTGTGCATGTAAACGATTTTCTGCTTCCTCAAAAATGACATCTGCGTGCTGCTCAAACACTTCTGTACTTATTTCTTCCTCACGATGTGCAGGTAAGCAATGCAGTACAATAGCATCCTCTTTTGCTTCTTTCATAAGAGTAGCGTTGATTTGGTACGTATCTTGGAAAATTTGCTTACGCACTTCACTCTCATGTTCATCTCCCATACTAGCCCATACATCACAAACCAATACATCGGCATTGTTTGCAGCAACCTTTGGATCATTTGTTAGTTCAAAATTAGGATTTTCTTTTGCGAATGCAAGCACATTTTCATGGGGTTCATATCCAGTAGGGCAGGCGCAAGAAATTTTCATACCTACCTTAAGTGCACCAACAATCAATGAATTCGCCATATTGTTTCCATCACCAATATAACACATCTTCAATCCTTCTAAGCATCCTTTTTGCTCACGAATCGTCATTAAATCAGCTAGTATTTGACAAGGGTGTGCATAATCGGTTAACCCATTTACGATTGGGATAGAACCATGTTTAGCAAGTGCTTCTACATCGGATTGTTTAAAGGTACGAATCATAATTGCATCAACATAACGAGACAACACTCTTGCTGTATCTTCAATTGGTTCACCACGTCCCATCTGTAAATCATTACTGCTTAAAAATAGTGCGTGTCCACCCAGTTGGCGCATTCCCACTTCAAAACTAACTCTAGTTCTAGTGCTTGATTTTTCAAATATCATAGCTAGTGTTTTGTTTTGAAGGTGTGGTTTAAATACTTTTTGTTTCACTTCTTGTTTCAATATATCTGCAAGGTCTAAAATTTTATAAATTTCTTCTTTTGACAAGTCTTGCATAGTTAATAAATGGTTCATAGTTTCCTCCTATTGTAGTATGTCTTTCAATACACTTATGATTTTATCAATTTCTTCGTAAGTAATGGTAAGTGGGGGCAGTAGTCGAAGGTTTTCTTTTGCACTTAAAAGTAATACATTATGCTGCATACCTTGTGCAATCACATCTTGCACATTAACACCATCTAATACTACACCAACCATTAGTCCCAGCCCATTTACAGCATTTACTTTTGGAAGTGATAGTAGTTGTTTTTTTAAGTAATTTGCTTTTTGTGATACTTCTTGTAAGAAGGATTCATCAAGGATGTCTAACACGACATTTGCTCCTGCACAAGCTACTGGGTTTGCACCAAATGTTGTTCCATGGTCTCCATAAGTTAGAGTTTCTTCCACTTTTTCACTTAATAAGCAAGCCCCTATAGGTAAACCATTACCTAATCCTTTTGCACTAGAAACAATATCTGGTTGCAATTGGAATTGTTCATAGGCAAATAAAGTTCCACATCTTCCAATACCACTTTGTATTTCATCTATGATAAATAAGATATCCTTTTGCGTACAAAGTGATTGTATTTCTTTCATAAAATCTTCTTGTAAAGCAATCACTCCACCTTCACCTTGTACGACTTCAATCATAATTGCTGCAGTTCTTTCATTCACCTTATTGTACAAGTCTTCAATATTGTTTGTCTTAATATAATCAAACCCATGCATAAATGGATTAAAGTGTTGATGAAAAGAATCTTGACCTGTAGCTGTTAAAGTATTCATCGTACGTCCATGAAAAGAATTTGTAAGTGTTAGGATCGTATCACGTACTCCATTGTATTTTGTGTTTGCATATTTTCTAGCAACCTTAAGGCAAGCTTCATTCGCTTCTGCACCAGAATTTGCATAAAAAACTTTTTTCATATTAGTACGTTCACACAATTTTTTAGCTAGTTCAAGCATTGGAGTAGTGTAGTATAAGTTAGAAATATGACCTAAACCAGTCACTTGATCACACACTGCTTTTAACCATATTGGATGTGCATATCCTAATGCATTTACTCCAATTCCACTTGTACAATCTAAAAACGCATTTCCTTTTTCATCAAAAACATAATTTCCTTCTCCTTTTGTAATGCAAAGAGGGAATCTTTTATATGTATGCGCAACATATTGATCATCGAGTTGTTTATAGTTCATATTAATCTCCTGTTATCATAGTTCCAATACCATCATCAGACAGTATTTCAATTAATAAAGAATGAGGAATTCGTCCATCAATAATACAGACTTTTTTAACACCATTAGCAATGGCTTCTTCACAGCATTTGATTTTTGGAATCATACCTTGTGCAATCGTTCCATCCTCTTTCAGTTTTTGAAGTTGCGATAAAGAAATTTCTTGAATTAATGAATCGCTATCATTTACATCACGCAACAATCCAGGAATGTTACTCACAAGTACCATGTTTTCAGCCTGCAGGCTAGCCGCAATGCTAGCAGCAGCTAAATCTGCATTGATATTGTAACTTTCATAATTGTCATCACATCCAATACTAGCGATGATTGGAATATATCCTTTTTCCAATAAGTCAAAGATAATTTGCTTATTAATCCCTTTGACTTTACCAACGTATCCTAAATCTTTATCCGATTGAAGCTTATCTACCTTTATAAGTCCACCATCAATTCCACACAACCCAATGGCTTTTCCATTTGCTTTTTGAAGCATAGCGACAAGATCCTTATTTGTTTGGCCCGCTAATACCATTTGTACAACTTGCATACATTGTTTATCGGTATAGCGCAACCCATCAATGAATTTGCTTTCCATATTCATTTTGTCTAATGCTTCATTAATGTTTGGACCACCACCATGTACGACAACGACTTTAATACCAATTGTTGATAACAATACGATATCTTGTATTACATTTTGTTTTAAACTTTCATTTGTCATCGCATTCCCACCATATTTAATCACAATAATTTTATCGTTGTATTTTTGTATATAGGGTAATGCTTGTGCAAGTACACTTGCTTTTTCTATCGCTTGTTTCATAAACTCTCCTTATTTATGTACGGTATTCACCATTGATTCTTACATATTCATAGGTTAAGTCACAACCCCATGCGGTTGCTTTATGTGTCCCATCGTTCAAATCAATTTTTGTTGTTACTTCGTTTGTATTCAATATTTTTAAAGCTAAGTCTTCATCAAATGCAAGACCTTTTCCATCTTTACATACTTGAATACATCCAACCTCACTTTGAAAATAAACATCTACTTTTTGTACATCCACTTCACTTTGTGCATATCCTAAGGCGCAAAGAATACGCCCCCAATTTGCATCGTTTCCAAACATTGCAGATTTAAACAAAGAACTAGTTATGATGGCTTTTGCAGTGGCTTTAGCATCATGTATTGTTTTTGCATGTTCAACAACACAGGTTAATAACTTGCTCGCACCCTCACCATCTTTTGCAATTTGTTTTGCCAAGTCTTCACATACATAATGTAATGCACGCTCAAATGCATAATAGGCTTCATTTTCAGTGTCAATTATTGGATTGTTTGAACAACCATTACACATTACACTAAGCATGTCGTTGGTTGAAGTATCACCATCAACGCTGACCATATTAAATGTATCTTGCACTACGTTTTGAACAGCTTTTTGTAATAGTGGTTTAGTGATGTTTACATCACTAGTAACAAAGCACAACATTGTGGCCATGTTTGGATGAATCATCCCACTTCCTTTACTAATTCCTCCTATTTTACACATTACATCATCAATCTCTAACTCAATGGCACAATCTTTAGTAAATGTATCTGTTGTCATAATAGCTTCACAAGCAGAAGTGTTGTTTTGATTCGATAATTGCTGTACCAATAAAGGCATATGTGAAGTCATTGGTTCAAGTGCTAAAGGTTGACCGATGACACCGGTAGATGCAATGATAATGTCTTCAGCATCAATATGTAATGCTTGTGCACATGCCTCAGCCATTGCTTGTGCAATTTCAAGCCCATCAGGATTGCATGTGTTTGCATTTCCACTATTACATAAAATGGCTTGTGCTTGTGCATTATGTAAGTGTTTTTTAGTAAGCAAAATAGGTGCACCTTGTACTTTGTTTAATGTGTATGTGCTGGCAGCTATACACATCTTTTCACTGTAAATTAGTGCCAAGTCTTTTTTGTCTTTATTTTTTCGGATCCCACAGTGAATACCACTCGCTAAAAATCCTTTTGGTGCACAAACACCTTCTTTGATTCTTTTATACATTTTGATTCTCCTTTAAAATGCTGGTGGAACAATTTGCAAGCCACAATCTTGTGCAAAACCATACATAATATTCAGGTTTTGAATAGCTTGACCGGCTGCTCCTTTTACCATGTTATCAATACAAGAAACGATGATGATAGTATTCGTTCTTGTATCTTTATGCAAAGAAATATCGCAAAAATTACTATACTTTACATATTTTAAATCTGCACTCTTTCCAATCTCTAATACTCTCACAAAAGGTTTATCTTTGTATGTTTCTTCGTACATGTTATGTAGTTTTTCGATACAAATATTTTCGCTCACCCTTACGTACATCGTCGAAATAATCCCTCGGTTAATTGGCAATAGATGAGGCACAAAGGTGATTGTGATTGCATCATTTGCCATGATTGACAAAGTTTGTTCGATTTCTGGTGTATGGCGATGGCTTGCAACTTTATAAGGCGCAAAGCTTTCGTTACAACGAGGGAAGTGTGTTGTAGTACTTAACTCTTTTCCCGCACCTGTTGTACCAGATTTTGAATCGACAATAATATGCGGTTGCACTTTGAAATTTTGTAGCAGTGGGTATAAACCAAGTGCTACACTAGTAGGATAACAGCCAGGGTTTGCAATAATACTTGCATCTTTAATATCTTTTTCATTCACTTCACTTAAGCCATAAACACTTAAATTGTGCAATTCTTTTTCTTTAAATGGGGTATTATACCAAGTAGCATATTCTTGTTCATTTTCTAAACGAAAATCTGCTCCTAAATCGATAAATTTTTTATCATTAGAAATCACTTTTTTCGCTATGCTTTCACTCAATCCATGTGGTAGAGCCGCAAAAATTACATCACTTTTTTCGATGACACTATCTTCATCCTCAAAGACGAAAGAATGAATGTTTTGAAAGTTTGGATATAAATCACTTAACTTTTGCCCTATATAACTACGAGCATTGATTGCCACAAGTTCTATGTGAGGGTGATTGAACAGCAAACGAATTAGTTCTGCGCCTCCATAACCACTAGCCCCAATAATTCCAACTTTAATCATGACTTATCTCCTTTAAAAAGTTTTGCACATGTGCAATGTGTGATAGTACAGTTTCTTTTGCCGGACCACCCAGTACATTTCGTTTGTTTACACAAGTCTCTAACGCAATTGCTTCATAAATATCTTCTTCAAAAAGGGGACAAATAGTTTGATATGTTTCTAAGGAAATGTCCTCTAATGTTTTTTGTTGTGCACTTGCTTCTGCAACAATGCTTCCAACAATTTTGTAAGAATCTCTAAAAGGTAGTCCTTTTTTAGTCAGATAATCTGCTAAGTCGGTTGCATTAATGAATCCTTTTGCAGAAGCTAGTCGCATATTTTCCTTATTTACTTTAATGGTTTCTAACATTGGTATAATTGTGATTAAACAGTTTTGTGTATTCTCAAAACTATCAAATAATGCCTCTTTATCTTCTTGCATATCTTTGTTGTAAGCCAGTGGTAAACCTTTCATCATAACTAATAAAGTTTGTAAGTTGGCAAATACACGCCCACTCTTACCACGTATTAATTCACAAATATCCGGGTTTTTCTTTTGTGGCATTATGCTACTTCCAGTAGCAAATGCATCATCTAGATCAATGAATTTAAACTCCCAACTGCTCCATAAAATGACTTCTTCGCTAAGTCTTGATAAATGCATCATAATAGTACTAAGTGCACTCGCATACTCAATGGCAAAATCACGATCGCTTACACCATCAAGTGAGTTCATACAAGGGCCATCAAAGCCCAATAATTGAGCACTGTATGCACGATCAATTGGGTAGGTAGTGCTTGCTAAAGCAGCACAGCCTAAAGGCGATATGTTACAACGTTTTTTACAATCTTGTAATCGTAAAATATCACGTTGAAACATTTCGCTATATGCCATTAAATGGTGCGCAAAGCTGATGGGTTGCGCACGTTGTAAGTGAGTGTAACCTGGCATAATTGTTTCCGTATTTGCACTAGCTAAATCACATAGGGTGTGGATGCATTGGATAAGCAATTGCACAGTTTTTTCAGCTTCATCCATACTATACATACGAAAGTCCAAGGCTACTTGATCATTTCTGCTTCGTGCAGTGTGCAATCTTTTACCTACATCATGAATGCGTTTTGTTAATTCACTTTCTATAAACATATGAATATCTTCTGCTTCAGGGTCAAAAGATAGGGCATTAGAGTCAATGTCTTGCTCAATTTCTACCAGTGTCTTTTTTATCAACGCACAGTCTTTTTCTTCAATAATTCCTTGTTTTGCTAACATAGTAACATGTGCAATACTTCCTTTTATATCTTGTTTATACATTTTATAGTCTACAGAAATCGAAGAATTAAAATCATTTACTCTTTGATCTACTGCCTTACTAAATCTTGCATCCCATAGTTTCATAATACGCTCCCTTATTTTTTTGACATTGCTTTAACTTTGATTGGTAATCCATATAAATTTATGAATCCAGCAGCATCGTTTTGGTCGTAAGAATCATCTTCTCCAAATGATGCAATTTGCTCAGAATATAAAGTTGTTGGACTGCTCATTCCTGCATTGATTACATTTCCTTTGTATAATTTAAGTTTTACCTCTCCATTGATAGATTCATTAATGCTATCAACAAAGGCACTTAAAGCTTCTCTTAATGGTGTATACCATTTTCCATCGTACAATAATTCTCCAAATTTTATACTCACATGTTGTAAGAAATGTGAACTGTCTTTATCTACACAAATCGATTTTAAACAATCGTGTGCTTTATATAAGATAGTTCCACCTGGAGTTTCATATACTCCTCTACTTTTCATACCTACAAGACGGTTTTCTACCATATCGACAATTCCAATACCATTTTCTCCACCAATTTTATTTAGTTCTAGTAATAATTCTTTACCACTCATTTTTGTGTTGTTTAATGCAACTGGAATACCTTTTTCAAAAGTAAGACTAACATAGGTTGGTTCATCTTTAGCTTGTTCAGGACTACAAGATAGTTCTAAAATACTATCGTATTTTGGTTCATTCATAGGGTCTTCTAAATCCAAACCTTCATGTGATAAATGCCAAATGTTTTTATCTTTTGAATAGTTTGTTTCACGATTGATTTTCAAAGGAATATTACGCGCTTCTGCATATTCGATTTCTTCCTCTCTAGATTTTAGCTCCCAAGTACGCCATGGTGCAATGACATCCATTTCAGGCGCGAACGCTTTAATTGCTAATTCGAAACGAACTTGGTCATTTCCTTTACCTGTACAACCATGACAGATTGCATCGGCACCCTCTTGCAATGCGATATCCACTAACCCTTTTGCAATGATTGGTCTGGCGAATGCAGTTCCAAGTAAATATACGTCTTCATATTTTGCTTGTGCTTTTAAACAAGGGAATAAGAAGTCATCTACAAACTCATCTTTTAAGTCTAAAATAAAACATTTACTCGCTCCAGTATTTAATGCTTTTTCTTCCAATCCATCAAGTTCATCACTTTGTCCAACATCCCCAGATACTGCAATAATTTCAGGATTGTCGTAGTTTTCTTTTAACCAGTGAATCATAATACTTGTATCCAATCCCCCAGAGTATGCTAATACGATTTTCTTGTAGTTTTTTTTCATTGTTTTTACCTCTCCTTCTATAATGAAAAAAAGCGCCTTCAAAACCTATGTTTTGAAGACGCTATATCAACGTGGTACCACTTCATTTGCTCTTAAAAAAAAGCCACTCATCTATAACGCAGATATGCGATTGTTACTACTTGAGTTCATAACAATATCTCCTAGGTGCGTTTTCCATGAATTTGTATTAATGATCTTTCACCAACATCATCTCGCTTGAAATACTTGCTCATGTACTTTTCCTATTCCTCGATTTATAAGGTAATGGTAAAGTAAATGAGTAGGAATGTCAATGATTATTGTAATTTTTTTCTTTTTTTGAAAATTAATGAAAGAAATAAGTGTGATTTTTTCTTTTTCTGTTTTTTTTATGTAGTAAAACTTTGAAAAAAGATTTAAATTGACACATTTAAAAGTGACAAATGGAAAGAATACACGCTATGAGGAGGTTCACTTTAGTAAGTAATTGTAGTATGATAGGGTGTAGAAAGAAAGAAGAGGGTGTGATTATGAGTATGCCAATATATATTACAGGACATAAAAATCCAGATAGTGATTCTATTTGCGCTGCAATTGCATATGCATATTTAAAAGGAGAACTGAATCAAGAAGCGAAAGCTTGTCGATTAGGAAAATTAAATGCAGAAACACAGTTTATTCTGGATACTTTTAAAGTGCCAGCTCCAGAGTTAATTAGTAGTGCAAAGGCAAGCATTAAAGAAATTGACATTGATCCCGTTGTGGTTGCAAAACACGATGACACAATTCGTCATGTGTGGGATTTGTGTTTAGCACATAATACAAAAACTGTATACGTGATGGATGCACAGAGCAAGATGATTGGATTGACTTCAATGTCTGGTGTGTCAAAAGTGCAAATGCAGGATTTAAATATGACAGCAGAGTTGTTGAAAGAAACACCTTTAGATAATTTAGTAAAGAGTTTAAAGGGGGAGTATATTCACAAGGGGACGCTTGCACGTAGTGGTTATGTGAGAATCAATGACAATCAATTGATGTCACGTGATTTAGTCGGTGCGATTATGGCGTTGAGCGATAATGAAGATGTTATGATTAAGTGTATGTCTAAGGGGTGTTCAGTTATAGCTATTTCTGAAAAATACACACCAAGTAGTTTCACGATTAAGATGGCACAAGAACTAGGGGTTACTTTAATTAGTACAAATTATAATGTGATGAAAATCATTCAGATGATTTATCGTAGTATCCCAGCCTCTTCGATAATGATCCCAGTAGAGAAATTAGTGAAGTTTAATGGAAACGAATATGTTGAAGACGTAGGGAAAATCATGTTGAAATCTAGATATCGTAGTTACCCGGTATTCTTGAATGATGAATTAATTGGTTCATTAGCAAGATATCATTTGCTATCTTATAAGAAAAAAGATTTCATTTTGGTTGATCATAACGAACAAAGCCAAACAATTGATGACATAGAACATGCAAATATCTTAGAAATTATTGATCATCATAGAATTGGAGATATTGAAACGAGTCAACCAATTATTTTTAGAAATTCAAGAGTGGGGAGTACTTGTACAATTATCGCTAATCTATATAAGGAAAATGGAGTTGATATTCCTAAAGATATGGCAAGCATTATGTGTAGTGCCATTATTTCTGATACGATGAATTTTAATTCTCCTACATGTACACAAGTAGATGTTGATGTGGCAAATGCTATGGCTAAACAACATGATATTAATTTACATGTATTAGCGAAAGATATCTTTCAAGCAACGGCAACGTTAGATGGTAAGGAGAATGTAGATATATTATACACAGACTTCAAAGAGTATGAATTGGATGGATTCTCTATTGCAATAGGACAGACAAACGTGTTTGATTTAGGTTGTGTAAAAGATATTAGAGAGGGCTTTCAAAACTTTCTTGACACTGAAAATCAGCGTTTTAAATACGATCTGCTGATGATGGTGTTTTCAAATGTTGAGGGAAAAGGAAGTAAATTCGTATTTAGTGGGAAGTTATCAAACATCATTGAAAAGGATTTTACAAATCCATCGGATACGGATGGTTATTTGGCAGGGTTTGTTTCGCGTAAGAAACAAATTATACCAAAAATTGCCTCACTACTAAAATAACAACAAATAATGATACAATCCCACATAAGTAGCTAAACGATAGGAAATTCGTGAATCTATAATGGTGGGATTTTTTATATGTATAGAACAATGCTGCCCATTCAAAAAACCAAGTTGAATGTATCCACTTGGCTTTGCATTAAGATTTATTCAACTTGTCTATTTGAGATGTGAAATCTACAAGTTGTGTTATTTTTTTTCGTATAATTGTAAATAAGATTCAATGCTTTCTTTGTCTGGATCGATATAAATCGTTTTATAATTAGTAAGTGTTACAAATCCAAGTGCAGCATTGTTTGGTTTACGTAAATTTTTGATAGGACAATAGTTTACAGGTACACTACTTGACATACGGCCGTTTGAATAATAAGCAGCAAACATAGCTGCAATACGTAGCACTTTTTCATTAACCTCTTCTTGCGCAATTACAACATGACTTCCATGAATGTCTTTTGTGTGCAGCCATAGGTAATGTTTTCTTGATTGCTTGAATGTAATGTAATCATTTTGAATGTTATTTTTCCCTACATAAACACTTACTCCATCAATGTCTAAATGAATAAAGTTTGGAATTGATTTTTTCTTCTTACGTTGATTTATTTGTTTTCTTCTTTTGATAAATCGCAATTGTGTTAACTCTTCACGAATTTCTAAAGCATCACTAACGCTAGCTTGTTCAAGTTGCATAATTAATGTCTCAAAGTAGGTTTGTTGCTCTTGTGTAAGTGCAATTTGTTTAGCTACTTCAATTTGTGCAGTTTTAGATTTGGTATATTTTTGGTAGTACTTTTTAGCGTTTTGTTTAATATCTAATTTCTCATCAAGCACAATTTGTATTACGCTATCTCCTTCAAAAGATGCAACTTCAATAAACTTATATTTCTTAGGGTATTGATAAGCATATGCATACAATAAATCTCCATATGTACGATAGGTTTCTAAGTTATACGCGTCTTCTAGTGTCTGTTGTAACTTGACTAATTTGTTTTGGCATTTTTTAAGTTCTAGACGAGCAATTTTAAGTAAATCACCACTTTGTTCTTTAATACGCACTTTTTCTTCTTTTTCATGGTACATGACATCTAGTGCATTTTGCAAACGATATGTTTTTTCTTTCGCGCGTAAATGTGTTAACGCTAAAATGTGAAAAAAATCTTTTCCATCTAACTCATAATAATACACAGTATGACTAGTTTGTATTTCTTCCATGATTTCACGAAACGTTTGCCCATTTTGAAGTCTGAACAAAACTTCGTTGGACAATAGTGGAGAAAATCCATGACATTGCTTGCTCAAAGACATGTTTTGATCGACAGAGCTAGTAATAAAAGGGTCCACTTTGTTTGTATGTGGTTGAATTTCTACAAACACAGCTCCAGGGTGAATGGTACGAACACTATTTTCAAAAGGAGGGATACGCTTTAAAGCATCAATCACTTTTTTATCTTCGTTAACTAAAATGACGTTCGCATATTTACCCATTAGCTCAACATACATATAGATTGTTTGAATATCACCTAAATCGTCCCTAGTTTCAATTGTAAATATTACGACACGATCCAATCCTTCTTGACGCATTTCTTTTATAATGGCTCCATTAATATACTTTCTTAATACCATTAAAAAAGCAGAAGGAGTATCTGGTAAATTGTGTGAACGTGTTGTAATGTGCATTCTGTTATAATTTGAATGTGTAGAAATCATAAGTTTATGATTTTGATTGTTTGATCGGATTGTGAAAAGAATTTCAGTATCCGAAACTTGTTGTATCTTATTAATCTTGCAAGGCATATACGCTTGTAGCTCATTGCAGATTGCGTGTAGTATAATTCCATCGATTGCCATAATATCACCGCTTGCTATTATAACATATAATACATACGAATAGAAACTTCTTTATATAAGAAGAATGTGATAAAAAAACATAATATGTCATTTGCAAGGAAAGTATATAATGGTATACTAATAAAGAAATAAAGAGGTATTTGTATGAAAAAAGGACTTTTGATTATTTTAAGTGGACCAAGTGGAGTGGGAAAAGGAACAGTACGTGATTTTTTTATGAAAGATGAAAGTTTGAAGTTAACGTATTCTATTTCTATGACAACAAGAAAACCAAGAAATGGCGAAAGAGATGGTGTGGATTATATTTTCACTAGTAAAGAACAATTTGAAGAAGCAATTCAAAATGGAGAATTGTTGGAATGGGCTGAGTTTGTAGGGAATTACTATGGAACACCATTAGCGCAAATTGAAAAATTGCGTAATGAAGGAAAAAATGTAATTTTGGAAATTGAGGTACAAGGAGCACAGCAAGTCACTGAAAAAGTGAGTGATTGTATTAGTATTTTCATGATTCCACCAACAATGGAAGAATTAGAAAACCGCATTCGTGGTAGACAAAGTGAAGCTGAAGAAGTGATTCAAGAACGCTTGGCTAAGGCAGAGAGTGAGATGAAGCTGATTAAAAACTACAAGTATGTAGTTTGTAATGATGATCCAGAACTTGCTGCACAATACATAGGGTTGATTGTAAAAAGACATATGCAATAATAAATGAAACTTCATGCAAGCTAAACAATGTGTTAATACATTGCGAATGCTTGATCCATGAAGTTTTTAATTTGTACATATCTTGTTTTTTCGACAAAAAAAGCATCTATTTTATTGGATAATGAGTGAGAGGTGATGGTATGAAGGTATATCCAGTAAAAGAAAATTTTTTTAAGATATTTAAGGGGAAAGAGCGCGTGCTAGAAAATTTATTTGTGAAGAATAGCTTTCAATTGAAGAGTGTTTGTGAAGATATCAATGTAGAGTCGTTTATCTTGTCATTCATTAAGTTTAATGATATGGAAAATTATACAATCGATGGGAATGTAATTCATTATATACATCCAATCACAAAGGAAGAGAGTCATTGTGTTATTCAAAAAAATTATTTTCATGTTTCTAACTTATTGGGATTTGATTTTTTTATAAAACGATATTTTGTTTATTCGTATGTACATGTGAATTATGGAAAGAAAAATTATTGGTTAAGTTTCTTATTATAATAAGGAAGAGTATTGTGCGAATATTATTTTTTTAAAAAAAAGTAAAAAAAGAATAAAAAAGCGTTTGACAAGGGGGAAGGTATTTGATATTATAAGTGAGCGCCAAAGAGATTTGGA
>CAYJJS010000011.1:0-46839 GCA_964370645.1 uncultured Erysipelotrichaceae bacterium
GTATGCATTTCACTAAGCAGTGTAGTCTTCATATAAACACCCTTGATGACATCTAAAAGCATACTCAATATTTGGAAGTAAAAAGCATTATACAAAAATATACAAATATAGTAAAATGAATTTATATTTAAAGTCAGCGAAGGGAAGCAAAATAGCACAAATAATATAGTATTTGATGCGAATCCATGACTTTGAAAATATAAATGGTTAGGAGAAATGAAATGAAAAATTATATTGACTTACATATGCATTCAAAATATTCTGATGATGGAGAGTTTACACCACAAAATTTAGTTAAACAATGCTATGAAGCAGGCGTTAAAGTGATGGCTATTGCAGACCACAATAGTGTAAAAGCAAATACAGAAGCTAGTCAGGAAGCAATAAAATATGGAATTGAATTCATCCCTGCGATTGAAGCAGATTGTACATATAATGGCGTTAACTTACATTTGTTAGGTTATGGGATAGATTCAAACAATGATGAAATTATAGCATTAGAAAAAAGTGTGCACGAACAAGAAGTTGCTTCATCGAATGAAAAATTAGAATTAACAAATAAATTAGGATTCGCATTAACAAAAGAAGATATGGACGATGTGAGTGATAATGGCGTTTGGACTGGAGAGATGTTTGGAGAAGTTTTGCTTGAAAAAGAAGAATATAGAAACCATGAAATATTGAAACCATACAGACAAGGGGGAAGTCGTAGTGATAACCCATTTGTGAATTTCTATTGGGACTTTTATGCACAGGGAAAACCATGTTATACAAACATGCACTATCCATCATTGAAAGAAGCTATCAATATCATAAATAAAGCAGGAGGGGTAGCAGTTCTTGCACATCCAGGAAATAATTTGAAAGATAAATATGAATTGTTTGATGAGATGGTTGGATTGGGAATTCAAGGAGTTGAAGCGTTTAGTAGTTATCACAGTGAAGAGGCTTGTCAATATTTTTATGGTAAAGCAAAAGAGTATAACTTACTTGCTACGAGTGGAAGTGACTATCATGGAAAAACAAAACCTGCTATTTCTTTGGGTGGATCAAGATGTACGATTGATCATGATGAAACATATCAACAATTAAAACAACTAAAATTAATATAAGAGATACGCATCTAGAAAACTTCTAGGTGCGCTTTTATATTGAATGGCTGTCTATAATACATGAAAAGAGCGATGAAAATCGCTCTTTCTGTTTTTACTATGTGAAATTCTATTGCGAGAATGGCTTAAATAGGCCCTCGAGGTTTTGTGCTATTAAGAACTTTAGGGTTAAGCGATTTAATAGCATTTTCTAAATGTGTAATCATTGCGTCTTTCTGGCTCATATTTCCACTCACGGGAACCAAGTTGAAGTTATGACTAGCAAAAAAGTAACAATTCTCATCTACATCCAGTGCTTTTAGAAATGCAATTTCTTCTCTCAACATTTCCAGTTCAGTCAGTTCTACATAATCTCCTCTATCACAAATTTCTTCAAGTTCACTTCCAGGTGTTACGGAAGTAGGCATAATGGATACCATATACGGTTTGAATGTACTCAATAACTCAATCGTAGATTGCGTGTTTTCAATTCCAGCATTTCGACCTGCTACACCAAGCATTAATAGTGCATCATATTCAAAACCAGCCTCTTTCAATTTGCCCAATTGTTCGTAAGCATCCGCATTCGTGAATCCTTTGTTCATCATTTTAAGAGCAGGATCATATGCAGTTTCTAGCCCGATATGTAATTGGTTAAAACCCAAAGCTCTCAATTTCTTTAAATCATCAACGGATTTATTCATCATGTTCTTTATGGATGCATAACAAGTTATTGTTTTAATTTCTGGTAGATATTCGTGAATCAAATTACCAATCGTAATAAGCTTATCACAAGACAATACGAATGGATCTGCATTCACTAAATAGATTCTCTCAATCTTACTACCATGCGATTTAAGCTCAGCTAAATCTTCTTTTATATGTTCGATGGGAGACATTTTAAACGGTGTTTTTCTGTACATTGTACAAAATGAACATTTATTATGTGAACATCCTATTGTAACTTCTAATAATGGCGTGTATCCCTCCATAGGATGGCGATACACTTCTCCTGTATAGTGCATATTTTCTCCTTCTATTTATAGTATTTAAACAAATACCTATCTTGTGGGATAGGTATTTCAATTTTGATCTTATTTAAAACGTACAATTTCTGAAATTTCTTTTCTTGTAGTTGTGCTCACTTCTTCATCTGGATATCCAAAAGTGATTAATGCAGCCACCGTTTCATTTTCTGGAAGCTGAGCGATTTCTTTGATTTTCTCTGCGGCGATAACACCCATTACACAAGTACCAATACCCATTTCATGTGCTGCTAAGCAAAAGGTTTGGCAAGCGATACCAGCATCAAACACTTCCCAAGCATTTGCAGATGTAGTAGCATAGTTATCTCCATCTGGATCAAGTTTACCACTTTTACCTTCAACAAAACTCAAAACTAATGCGTTTTTTGCTTCTTTAAGGGTGTTAATATTGTATGCAAAACCATTTACCCCTTCATTCATCAGTTTGTTAAGTGTTTCTGTGTTTTGTATAAATGTGTATCTTGCAACTTGGAAATTTGCCCAAGACTGCGTGTACTTAACGGTTTCCATAAGTTCGCTCAATACTTCACGATTTACTATTTCATCTTTATACTTTCTTATACTTCTTCTATTTCTTATCATTTCTTTTCCTGTCATACTATTTACCTCTTTCTTTTTTCAATTTGTTTACGTATACATAATATCAAATTGTTTTTAATATACAATTATGGATATTTTTATCCGTACTGACAAATTTGTCCGTATGTAGTACAGGAATATATGTAGTTCATAGATGTATTCTGGGTTCCCACAAATATCTTCTATGACACCTAATAATACATCATAAATCGAGTATATTACATAATTAGATTCTTTTACTATGGAATTTACGTAAGCTTAACAGCGAGTTTACTTTCTTATGATTATTTGCTTTTCACATTATGTTAGAGTTGAATTTGTAGGGAGGAAAGTATATGAAAAAGATGTTACAAGGATTGGTGTGTGGAGCTTTAGTATTTTGCAGTATATTCTCTATGAATGTAAAAGCGGACGAAAAAGATTCACAAGTTTTAATTAATGAATTGGATAGTGAGAATGATTGGGTTGAGATAATAAATACAGGTGAAATGCCGGTTGACATTAGTGGAATGTATATTACGGATGATAAAGGTGTTGAACGTCTTGAAAATGATGAAGATGGAAACCCACAAATTAATGCAGTTCCATCACCCACAATATTGAATCCAGGGGAAGTATATGTACTAGAAAAAGATGTACATTTTATGTTTGGTTTAGGAAAAGCAGATACAGTGACTCTATATAATGTAGACGATGAAAATTTGGATCAATTTTCATGGCAACAACGTAGTAATGGAACGTATGGAAGACTTCCAAATGGGACTGGGAACTTTCTTGATTTAATGCCTACCAAAGGTATGGATAATGTTGAAGAATACAAAGAGGAGCCAACAAACACGGTAGGTGGATTGCTTATAAATGAAATTAATTCATCACCTGATGACTGGGTTGAGTTTATAAATATTTCTGATGATGCAATAGATATTTCTGGGTTTGAAGTGCGTGATGATTCAGATGATCACCGTTGGCAATTCCCAGATAATACTCTTGTAGAAGCAGGTGAAATCATCGTTGTGGATGCGAATTCAATTGGGAAAGTATATAATGATCAATTGAATGCATATGTGGAAGGACAGTTCTCTGAGGCTTTAGGGATTGGGTCAGGAGATGCAATTAGGTTGTATAACTCGACTAATGAAAAGATAGATGAATATGCTTGGTATAATGGACATGCGAGTTATGAGGGTGATGCAGCATTAGCATCATTTGGACGTTACCCCGATGGGACAGGTGCTTTTGTATTAACGAAGGAAACAAAAGGGAGTGCAAATCAATGGCACAAACCAAATGTTGTAATCAATGAAGTTGAATCAAACGATGATGTTACAGACTGGGTAGAAATTTATAATAATTCAAGTAATGCGATAGACATTAGTGGATGGTATGTATTGGATAATGATGAAGTTGGTCATAAATCAGAGACGACACCTATCGCTGAAGGGACTGTGTTAGAAGCGGGAGAGTTGTATGTATTTGATCAACCAAAGGATTTCAGTTTTGGACTAGGAAAAGCAGATAGCGTTACTATCTTTGCAAAAGGTGGCGCGATTGTAGATACGTTTACATGGACATTACCAGCTAATGGTGTATATGCAAGAGTGCCAGATGGAACAGGGGCTCTAATAGACATCGACTATGCAACGAAGGGGAAATTAAATGTAGATACAAATAAAGTGATTCTAAGTGAAGTGCAGGTTGCTGGAAGTCAAGTGTGGATCGAACTAGCGAATCCAACAAATGAGTTATTAGATATATCAAATTTGGTTATCGTAGATAGTGAAAAAAATGAGTACACAGTGGGAAGTGGGGTAACTATAAATCCACTGGAATATATGGTTATAACACAGGAACAGTTAGGTTTTAATTTGGATGAAATCGATGGTCTTTCAATTTTTGATGGAGAATACTTAATTCAAACACTATCATGGCAAGAAGCAACGAATCCTTCCTTAGCCATTTACCCAGATTTAAATGGAAGTCTTTATAAAACAACAAGTGTAGCAACTCCAGGAGCAAAAAATAAGTTTTCGGATATTCCAGATAAAATTCAATGGAATGGTTCAAATGAGGTTGTATCTTCTCAACTTACATTTTTGTCAGATGCATCAGGGTTAGATTTTTATCAAGATAAACTGTATGCAGTTGATAATGGAGAAGGAAGATTTTGGATTGTGGATGTTGATCCAAGTAATGGGCAACTTAGTATAGCAAAAGGATTTGAATCAGGTAAGAGAGTTTATTTTGCAAAGGATGCCAACAATCAAAGTGTAGCAGGTCCGGACACAGAGGGAATTACAGTAGATGGATCAGGGATGGTTTATCTTGCATCAGAGCGTGATAATAGTAATAAAGGAGTTAACTTTAATTCTATTCTTATGGTGGATCCAAATGTCGAAAGTGAAGATTTGGTAGCAATAGAGGAATGGGATTTAACTGCATCACTACCACAAGTATCTGCAAATATGGGAGTAGAGGCAGTAGAGTGGGTATCGAATCATAGTCTTTCAGCTAAGTTGATAGATCAAAATACTGGAGAAATATACGATGCTTCCAATTATCCCAACGCCATCGCAGATGGATTATTCTTTGTCGCTCTAGAAGATAATGGACATGTATATGCATACATATTAAATGATGATGGTAGTAGTATACAAATCAGTGATATTGACAGTAAGATTGGTGGAGCTATGGCGCTAGACTACGATGTTTTGGAAGACGTGCTATGGGTAAAAGCAGATAATGGGTATGGAAATTTAAGTGCAATGATTACACTAAATGGAACGATAGACCCAAAAATAGTTCATGTTTTACCACCTGAAGGTTTAGATGCAGGTGCTAACAATGAAGGGTTTGCAATTGCGACGCAACTGCACTCCTTAACTATGAATGCTAATGCAATTAATAATGTAAGAGCTGTATATTATTTTGAAGACGGGATCACAGAGGGGTCATTAAAAATTGGAAATATAAATGCGAACTACGCACAAAGTTCTACAGATGTAGTAGAACCCCCAGTAGTAGAGCCAAGTGCGCCACTACAAGAGACAACGCAAAAACCTCCACTAACAGGGGATACAACAAATAAGATAGTGTATTTTATACTTCTAATGTTAAGTAGTTTTATGGTTGTTAGGATTGCATGTATTAGAGGTAATAGACGTTCACTATAGTGTGTGTTAAATAGCTACAAACGCATGCAGTATTAAAATGAATTAAAGGCAGTTAGGCTGCCTTTTTTTACTTATTCATATCCTATGTGATTTTAAATATGCCTGTTCAGATCACGAAAAACATAAAAATAGAGGTGCACTAGGTACACCTCACTATAAATATTAGATTTCCTCTACAAACTAGACTTTTTCTTTCTTGGTTTTGGTGAGGGTAATGCATCATGCGTTACTCTTACCAATTCACTTACCAGTTGTGAATCATCAATATCTGTAATTAAAAAATGCGGTTTTGCATTGGTATATGGAGATGCTTGTTCACAGTTTACAACAATTAAAGCACCTTGCTCCGTTTTTTTTTATATAAAACATGTTGTCACAAATAAGACCAACGACTTTTCCATTACAGTAAATACTATACTCACCAAACATCTTTCGATATGTGATTACACCTGCTTGTGCAATTTGTTCACATACATAATCGACAAACTCTTGTTTAGATGCCATCTATATTACCTCTTTTCATCTTTATAATTCCACCATTTAAGGTCTTTACTTTGATTTCCATTTGCATAATCAATAGCTAAACGATATACATATAATAAGCATCGATCATCTTCAAACCCCTTATATATGGCATCTTTAAAGTACAAATCTTCCGCATCTTGATTCACTAAATCATCGATTGTATAAATACCAATGTTAAATAAATGTTGCTCAATGCGCTTTCCAATACCTGGTATATTTTTTAAGTCATTGTCTTTCACTATTCTTTCTCTTTCCATAGCTATAAAGAACTATTCTTTTTTATTAAACCATTTGTTCTTAATTGCTCTAATACCTTTATCAAGCAAACCTTCTTCTTCTAGTTCAGGTATCATATGCATGTTTGAACTACTCATCTCGATGGAAGACAATTCTTTGGTATGATTTAATAAATATTCTTGATCCATAGATTCTACAATAATATATCGAATATCTTTTTTAATTTTGAATTGTAGTAAGTAAGCAGTACTCCCAATTTCTGGTGTATATTTATACATAAGTTGAACACCCATATCAATAAGAGAACCACTTTCAGTTCGCATCCTAGAATACGCATAAGTATCATAACCTTCATCGTAAGAAGATGAGAGTGTTTCGATAAAGAATGGCTCTGCAACATATATTTTCACGTATTGAACAGTATTTGTCTCGATGCTTTTTATAAGTTTTTTAAGTACTCCTTTATTTAAAAAGCTGGCTTTTCCTTTTTTTAAGACAGCAGCTAATGAATCGGGTACTATTGCATAGTTTAATTCATTTATATTCGTCAAGTTTAATTCCATGTATTTTTCCATATTTTCCATAATGCTACCTCCCTCACATAAGTGTTTGTAAATATGTTATTCATACTTCTATTTTAGCATATATTCATAACATGTCGAACAATGTATGAAAAAGAGGGGTATAATGCCCCTCTTTGGATAAATTGCTGTTATTTACTAATAAATACAATAATTTGACTATGAATGTAGCTTAGTATGCTCCTTTTGAATAAGTGACTTCATAACTATGTGTATAAATTTCAAATACGATACCAAATGGATCTTCTACATAACACATTCTATATGGCTTTTCACCAGGATAATATTCTTTAATAGGCATACGTTGTTTTCCACCATTTGCAACAATCTTTTCAATCATACCTTCAATGTCTGGATCTTGAATAGAAAAGTGGAATAATCCTGTGTTTTTAAAGGTGAATGGTTGCTTTTGTTGATCGTTATCAACAAATTCAAACAATTCTATTCCTATTGAATTTGAAGTAACAAGGTGAGCAATTTTAAAATCTCCATGTCCTTTTGAAAACACCTCTTCGCACATGATTCCAATTGCGGTTGTATTTTCTTCTTTAATTGTAGATGGTTCCATTACGATGTACCATCCCATCACTTCACTATAAAACTTTACAGCCTGTTCTATATTAGGTACAGACAAACCTATGTGTGAAAAAGCTCTTGGATAACTCATTTTCACTACCTCCTTTTATTTGTGCTTTCATTATATTTCTAAAGCGAACAGGAGGCAATAACGTACTTTTTTGTACCTATACATCTTCCAATCGTATTTCATTTTCAAGTGCGTATTCTTTTGAAAAATCACAGAAACCATGGATTAATGGAATCAATTCTTTATATTTTGTGGAAAGCGAATATTCTACATTTAATGGCTTTGAAGAAATCACAGTTCGTATTAATAAATTGCTTTGTTCAAGCTCTTTTAGTTGTGTTACAAGCATTTTGTGCGTGATATCAGGAATCCCTTTTTGTAGTAATGAAAAGCGATTGTCCCCATTCAAAATATGCCATAAAATACGCATTTTCCATTTACCACCTACTAAATCCATAGATAGTAGCAACGCGCAAGTATACTGTTGTTTTATTTTCATTTTTTGATATCTCCTTGTTATATATTGGCTTTTTTATATAGCGTTTGTTGAAAGATTCTAACGCTGAAAAAGAATGCAAAATTACTATAGCATGCACGCGTATATTCCACAAGAAATATGCAGAAGTATGTAGTTGGCCAAGTATCTTGATTTAAATTACTATTTTATGGTTGTAAAAAAGAGTGGTATGTTTTTGTTGACATATAAATTTTTGTATTATAGTATAAGTGTACAAGCAATGAAAAGAAGAGTAAGTTTAACAAGGTTTTGTAGAGAGTTCTCGTTTGGTGAAAGAGAATAAATTGAATTAAACTGAATATGGTCTTGGAGCTCCTTATTGAGGTTTTTGTAACTGAGGTAATGGCGGGTGTACCCGTTATAGTACTAGAGTTTAGTAGTTTGAACTCGAAGAGGTTCTAATAGTGATGTTAGAATAAACTTAGGTGGTACCGCGATTTCATCGTCCTATATTTTAGGACGATTTTTTTATATTTAGGAGGAAATTATGATAAAACTAATGAATATTCAAAAGCAATTTAAAACAAATGGAATTGTATGTAATGCAGTGGATAATGTCTCATTGGAAGTAGCCAAAGGTGAAATTGTAGGAATTATTGGTTATTCAGGAGCAGGGAAAAGCACCCTAATACGAATCGTGAATCAACTTACGAAACAGGATAAAGGTAGAGTACTTATTGATGGTCAAGATGTAAATGCGTTGAGTAAGAAACAAATTGAAAAAATTAGACAGAAAATAGGTATGATATTTCAACATTTCAACTTGATGTGGTCAAAGACGGTACGAGAAAATATAGAGTTGCCCTTACTCATAAGCAAAATGCCGAAGGGTAAAAGGGAAGCTAAAATCAAAGAGTTGTTAGAACTGGTGGGGTTGCAAGAGAAAGAACATGCATATCCAAAAGAGTTATCAGGGGGGCAAAAACAAAGAGTTGCTATTGCAAGAGCCTTGGCGAATGAGCCCAATATATTATTATGTGATGAAGCCACTAGTGCATTGGATCCACAAACAACAGACGATATTTTGAAGTTGTTGAAAATGATTCACAAGAAATATGATATAACAATTCTTATGATTACACACCAAATGCATGTTGCGCAATCGATTTGTCATAAAATTGCAGTGATGTCTGATGGTAAGATTGTAGAAGAAAACGATGTGCGTAGTATATTTGAAAATCCAAAGATGGAGATCACAAAAAAGTTTATGCAAAGTAGTGATGCGATAGATGCAGATGAAATTGCTTGTGAGTTACTTAAACAATATCCAAATGCACATTTAATTCACATTCGATTCAGTGGGGATTTAACCAATCAATCAATTTTATCGACAGTTATTAAAAAGACGCAGTTGGATGTGAATATCGTTCATGCGAATATAAACAATACAAGAGTGGGAGCCCTTGGTTCCATGTATTGTTCATTGGATGGAACAATCGAAAATATGCAATTGTTTGTTAGTGAGTTACAGATGAGTGGTGTACAAGTGGAGGTGTTGAAATGATAGATATAGCGTTATTTACTACTGCAATAAGTGATACATTATATATGACTTTTGTATCCTTATTATTAAGTGTTGTATTTGGAATGATGATTGGTATTACTTTATACTTAACTAAGTCTGATGGGTTGCTATCTAACAAATATGTTAGTGTCGTAATTGACTTTATTATTAATGTATTACGATCTATCCCATTTATTATTCTACTTATTATTTTAATGCCTGTATCCAATGCGCTGACTGGCTCTATTCTAGGAGCCACAGCTGCTATTCCTTCACTGGTGTTTGCTGCTTCACCTTTTTATGCAAGGCTAGTTGTTATTGCTTTAAATGAGGTAGATAGAGGGGTTATAGAGGCGGCGCAATCCATGGGTGCAAATACCCGCGATATCATTTGCAGAGTAGTTTTAAAAGAAGCTATGCCATCTTTGATTTCCGCAATTGGAGTATGTGCCATATCTTTAATTTCTTACACGGCAATGGCAGGAGCCATTGGTTCAGGAGGGTTAGGAAATTTAGCTTACATGTATGGGTTTGCAAGGTACAATCCAGTTGTATTGTACCTTGCGACGATTAGTATTGTAGTGATTGTATTCGCTATACAATCATTGAATGATGTTATAGTAAAAAAAATAGATAAACGATAAAAAGAAAAGAGGAAAAGAAAATGAAAAAATTAATAAATGTAGTATTCACTTCTCTATTAGCAATATCGCTAGTAGCTTGTTCAAATGAAAGTGCAGACGATGAAAATGTCATTAAAGTGAGTGCAACTTTAAATCCACATGCTGCAATTTTAGAAGAGGCAAAACCAATCTTACTTGATGAATATGGATATACATTAGAAATTGTTGTATTAGATGATTATTATGTGTTTAATCGCGCATTAGATAATGGAGATGTATTGGCTAACTATTTCCAACATGTTCCATTTTTTGAAGGAGAAGTTGAAGCGAATGGTTATGATATAGCGAATGTTGCGAATATTCATATTGAACCTTTTGGGTTGTATTCTAATACTATTAGTGATATTTCAGAATTGAAGAAGGGGGATACGATTATCATTGGAAATTCAGTAGCAGATCATGGTCGAATACTAACAATGTTTGAAACATTAGGACTTATTACACTTGATGAAGATGTTGTGAAAAGTGAAGCGTTGACATCAGATATAGTTGAAAATTCTTTAGATTTAAAATTTGTTGAAATAAAGCCAGAACTTTTATATACTGCATTGACGAATAATGAGGGAGCATTGGTTGCTATTAATGGAAACTATGCACTAGCAAATGATTTAGTACCGATTGAAGATGCAATCGTGTTAGAAGAGGGTGGAGTAGAAAATCCTTATGTAAATATTATCGCGGTGCAATCTGAAAATACAGAAGACCCACGTGTGCTAGCATTGATAGAAGTATTAAAATCACAGGAAATTATGGATTTTATTAACGAAACATATCAAGGATCTGTAATTGTTGCAGAGTAAAAAAAAAACATCGTCTCATTGAAAGTAATGAGGCGGTGTTTTTTTTTATGAATGGACGATAAAACATATTTTATAAATAGGAATTGAAATAGCTCTGTAAAACGCTTACAATGAAAGTAGAAAGCGAGGAACACATATGAAAGATTTTGTATATTATACACCAACTAAAGTAGTGTTTGGAAAAGATAGTGAGAAACAGTTGCCTTCTTTATTAAAAGAGTTTAATGCAACAAAAGTATTGCTGCATTATGGGGGACAAAGCGCTATAAAAAGTGGGTTGTTGGATGAAGTTAAGGAAATGTTGGATTCTGTTGGGATTGCTTATGTGACATTGGGGGGAGTGAAGCCAAATCCACGATTGTCTTTAGTATATGAGGGGATTACCTTATGTGAATCAGAACATGTAGATTTTATATTAGCGATTGGTGGAGGAAGTGTGATTGACTCTGCAAAAGCAATTGGATGGGGTGTAAAAAGTGAAGGGGATGTTTGGGATTTGTTTATTGGAAAAAAACAAGAGGCAGAAGGAACTTTACCAATCGCAACCATTTTAACAATTGCTGCAGCAGGTAGTGAGATGAGTAGTGGTAGTGTTGTGACAAATGAGGAAGGTTGGTTAAAGCGTTCTTATGGACATAATATGTCTAGACCAAAATTCGCGATAATGAATCCAGAACGTACTATGACTTTACCAGATTATCAAACTGCTTGTGGGTGTACAGATATTTTAATGCACACAATGGAGCGCTACTTTACTCCGGAAGCGATGGAGATTAGCGATGCAATTGCAGAAGGGTTGATGCGATGTGTCATTGATAACTCCTTGATACTTGTTAAAGATCCTAAAAACTACAATGCGAGAGCGGAAATTATGTGGTCTGGTAGTTTGGCACACAACGATTTAACGGGAGCAGGAAATAGTGGAGGAGATTGGTGCACGCATGATTTAGAGCATGAAGTAGGTGGTATCTTTGATGTAGCACATGGAGCAGGTTTAGCTGCCATTTGGGGTAGTTGGGCTCGTAATGTATACAAAGATTGTTTGCCTAGATTTGTGAAGTTTGCAAAAAATGTAATGCAAGTTGAATGCGGGTGTTGTGATGAGGCGATAGCTTTAAAAGGGATAGAAGCAATGGAAAATTTCTATCGCGCTATTCACATGCCAACAAATTTTAAAGAGTTAGGTATTGAAGTTAATGAACAACAACTTCGACATATGGCGAAGTCTTGTGCGGACGCTAATGGTGGTCAAAAAGGGAGTGCTAAAGTATTGAAGGAAGAAGATATGTACCTTATATTTAAAGCAGCTAATGAAGCCTCATCGTAAGATGAGGTTTTGTATTGTAGAAATTTATAATTAATGCAGAGAAATACATAAAAATGTATTGAAAGCGGTTTCCTCAGGTGTTATTATAGTAATGTTGAGGAGGATTTTTTATAATGGAAAAAGATTGTTTATGTAGATTAGTCAAAGAGGAAGAAGATAACATTATTGCAATCTGTAAAAAATATGAGAACAGCCCTGGTTCTTTAATTACAGTTTTAAATGATGTCCAAGAATACTTTGGATATTTACCAATTCAAGTACAAGAGGTAATTGCACGTGAAACGGGTGTACCTTTGTCAGAAATTTATGGAGTAGCTACGTTCTATTCTCGTTTTAGTTTAGTGCCTACAGGAAATCACAAAGTGAGTGTTTGTATGGGGACTGCGTGTTATGTGAAGGGAGCACAAGCATTAGTAGATGGATTCGAAAGAGAATTAGGTGTTAAAGTTGGAGAAACAACAGAAGACAACGAATTTACTTTGGAAGCAACTAGATGCATTGGAGCTTGTGGTTTAGCACCAGTTGTAACAGTAAATGAGGATGTATATGGTTCTTTAAAATCGGATGATATTCCTGAGATTTTAAAGAAATATATGAATGTAGGAGGTGCTGTAAATGAATAGAGAAGAATTATTAGCGCTAAAAGAGAAACGTTTTCAAGAAATTGAAATGCGTTTGACACACCAATCAACAAATGGATGTAAACACATCATGGTTTGTGGAGGGTCAGGATGTCACTCGGCTAAATCAAAAGAAATTATTGCGGAATTACGTAAATTAGTAAAAGAAGAAAAGATGGAAGAAAGTGTAGAAGTTGTACAAACAGGATGTTTTGGTCTATGTACGAAAGGGCCTATTGTGTTAATGCAACCAGATGACACATTCTATAGCCATGTTAAAGTAAGTGATGCACAAGAAATTGTACAAAGTCATATTAAAGACAATAAAATTGTGGAACGTTTATTAGTTAGAGAAGTAGATGGAACAATCGTTGAGAAATTATCAGATTTAGCTTTCTACAAAAAACAAAAACGTGTAGTATTAAAAAACTGTGGATTGATTGATCCAGAACGTATTGAGGACTACATTGCTTTAGATGGATACAAAGCATTAGAAAAAGCATTGTTTGAAATGACACCAGAAAAAGTAGTACAAGAAATTAAAGATAGCGGACTTAGAGGTCGTGGAGGTGCAGGATTTAGCACTGGATTAAAGTGGGAAATTTGTGCCAAAGTAGAAAACGATGTAAAGTATGTTGCTTGTAATGCAGATGAAGGAGATCCTGGTGCATTTATGGACCGTTCTATATTAGAGGGAGATCCACATTCATTGATTGAAGCGATGGCGCTTGCAGCTTATGCGATTGGTGCAAATTATGGATATGTGTATGTACGTGCAGAATATCCTACTGCGATTCACCGTTTTGATATTGCGATTCGCCAAGCAAAAGAAAAAGGATTATTAGGAAAAGGAATTATGGGTAGCGACTTCGATTTCGATTTAGAAATTCGTTATGGAGCTGGTGCCTTTGTTTGTGGTGAGGAAACTGCGTTATTAGCTTCTGTAGAAGGACAACGTGGAGAACCAAAACCAAGACCACCATATCCTGCACAAAAAGGATTGTTTGGAAAACCTACATTATTAAATAATGTAGAAACCTATGCCAATGTTGCACAAATTATTTTGCACGGGGCACAGTGGTATGCATCTATGGGTACGGAAAAATCAAAAGGAACAAAAGTATTTGCTCTTGGTGGAAAAATCAACAACGTTGGTTTGGTAGAAGTACCAATGGGAATTTCATTACGTGAAATCATTTATGATATTGGTGGTGGTATTCCAGATGGAAAAGAATTTAAAGCTGCACAAACAGGAGGTCCGTCAGGTGGATGTATCCCATCTTCTTTATTAGATGTAAGTGTTGAGTATGATGAATTAGTAAAAATTGGATCTATGATGGGGTCTGGTGGGCTAATTGTAATGGATGAAGATAACTGTATGATCGATATTGCGAAGTTCTATTTAGACTTTACAGTAGATGAATCTTGTGGTAAATGTTCACCATGTCGTATTGGGACATTCCGTTTATTAGAAATTTTAGAAAAAATCACAAAAGGAAAAGCAACAATGGAAGATGTTGATATGCTATCTGAATTAAGTGAATCCATTAAAGATATGGCGCTTTGTGGATTGGGACAAACGGCACCAAACCCAGTATTAAGTACACTTCATTACTTTAAAGATGAGTACTTAGCGCATGTTAATGACCATTTCTGCCCAGCTGGTGTTTGTAAAGATTTATTAGAATATGATATTGTTGCAGACAAATGTAAAGGATGTACTCTGTGTGCCCGCTTCTGTCCAGTAGGAGCAATTACTGGAACGGTACGTGAACCGCATGTAATTGATACAAGTGCTTGTATCAAATGTGGGTTATGTATTGAAAAATGTAAATTTGACGCAGTTGTGTTGAAGAAAGCAGATGGAGGTGCAAAGTAATGTCTAAAATTCAAATTACAATTAATAATCAAGCGATTGAAGTGGAAGATGGAGTAAGTGTATTGGATGCTGCGAAGCAAGCCAATATTGATATTCCTACTCTATGTTATTTAAAAGAAACAAACGAAATCGGTGCTTGCCGTATGTGTTTGGTTGAAGTGGAAGGAGCAAGAACGTTACAAGCGTCTTGTGTGTTTCCTGTAAGAGATGGGATGGTCATTAAAACAAATTCACAAAGAGTGCGTAATGCTCGTAAAATGAATTTAGAATTAATCTTATCAAACCATTCTAAAAACTGTTTCTCATGTGCTAAAAACAACCACTGTGAGTTACGTAAATTATCTGGTGAATTAGGTGTTGATGACATTCGTTTCGACATCCAACCACCTGCAAGTGATATTGATGACACAAATCCTTCATTAGTAAGAGACAATTCAAAATGTATCTTATGTAAGAGATGTGTTGCGGTATGTAAAAAAGTACAAAAAGTAGATGCAATCAGTACGAATAGACGTGGTATTCACACTTCTATCAATAATGCATTTGATCGCCCTACAGCAGAGAGTGAATGTATCTTGTGTGGACAATGTATTAATGTGTGTCCTACAGGTGCATTACGTGAAAAACGTGCTATTGATGATGTAGTAGCTGCAATCGAAGATCCTACAAAACACGTAGTTGTGCAAGTTGCACCAGCTGTACGTGCTGCGTTAGGGGAAGAGTTTAACTTACCTATGGGTACAAATGTAACTGGTAAAATTGCAAGTGCAGGACGTCGTTTAGGATTTGATCGTGTGTTTGATACAAATACAGGTGCAGACTTAACGATTATGGAAGAAGGAACAGAGTTATTACACCGTGTTACAACCGGTGGAACTTTACCAATGATTACTTCATGTAGTCCAGGTTGGATTAAATTCTGTGAGCATTTCTATCCAGAATTCATCCCCAACTTGTCAACTTGTAAATCACCACATATGATGTTTGGTGCAATTATTAAGTCATACTATGCAAAACACCAAAACATTGATCCAAAAGATATTGTTACTGTGAGTGTAATGCCTTGTATCGCAAAAAAATATGAAGCATCAAGAGAAGAATTTGAAGTAGATGGAAATAGAGATATTGATCATGTAATTACATCTAGAGAATATGCAGCTATGATAAAAGAGGCTGGTATTAACTTTACACAACTGGATGATGAGCACTTCGATAGTCCATTCCCAAATACAGATTCAGGAGCTGCGGTAATCTTTGGTGTTACTGGAGGGGTTATGGAAGCAGCGCTTCGTACAGTTGCTGAGAAAGTGTCTGGTAAAGAATTAGAGTCGGTTGACTTTATGCAAGCTAGAGGTGAAGAAGGACGTAAGGAAATCACTGTAAACGCTGGGGATACAGTTCTTCGTGGATTGGTTGTTAGTGGAGTAGGTAGTGCGAAAGCGGTACTTAATGAAATTAAAGCTAATGGTGGAAAATCGGAATATCACTTTATTGAGGTAATGGGATGTCCTGGTGGATGTATCATGGGTGGAGGACAACCTACTTATGATTCAGTAACTAGACAAAATGTAGATGTATTCGCAAAACGTGCTAGCGTATTGTATAATGCAGATGCAAATGCACAAATCCGTAAATCTCACGACAATCCAGATATTAAAGAACTTTATGATACATTCTTGAGTGAACCAAACTCTCATGAAGCACATAAATACTTACACACGCACTATTGTGCAAAAGGTAGATTTGGAAAAATTGATTAATATACTAAAAGGTTGAGCTATTTTCTTGGTGATTTTGACTAAGGGGGTCTCAGCCTTTCTTTGTTGAATACTGCTTTAGAAATATGATATACTTTATTAGAAAGTGAGGGTGAATTATGTTGAAAAAAATAAGTAAAATATTCTTGATTTTGGGGTTACTACTATCTAATGTATCGGTTAGTATATTTGCACAAAATGAAGAACTGCAAAAAAATGGTGTTAAATCTTACACGGAAGAATTTGTTTTTGATGGAAGTCGTTTAATTATAGAACGAGATGGAAATTATAAATTGACATCCAATTCAGAAGTAAAAAAAGGAGGGTCTGTAAAAATAGCAGAAGGTGTGAATGCTACAATTACGCTTTCTAATTTTAAAATGGAGCATGGTTATGATGATGGTCTTTTTGAAATTTTGGATGAAGCCAATGTCACTTTAATACTAGAGGGTGATAACTCTGTTCGTAATACGAATACTTTGCTAGAAGTAAATGGTGGATGGGCTGCTATTCGTGTGGTGCCAACGGCTACTTTAACAATCGAGGGATCTGGTTCTTTAGTCGTTGAGAGCACGCATGGTGCGGCGATTGGTGGAAATGGTCCTTATAAAAAAAATGAAGATAGCGGAAGAAATGAATATCCATCAGAAATTAATGGGGATATTACTATAAATTCAGGAACTATTACTGCGATATCGGAAGAAGGTGCTGGAATCGGTGGTGGATTTAAATCCGGTGCTGGTAATATTACGATTAATGGAGGTACAATAGTTGCTACGTCTAATTTCAATGGAACAGGAATCGGTGGAGGTTCTAATGCTGGAACTGGTGTTTTTCTAGATAATGATGGGATCATTACAATTAATGGAGGAACAATTACTGCTACAGGAAATAATGGCTCTACGGGTATTGGTGGTGGAAAAGATAGTACAAGTGGAACGATTCTTATCAATGGTGGAAATATAACGGCAAATGGAGACACTTCCATAGGAGCGGCAGGAAATGCATATTCCGAAATGATTACTATTGCAGGAAATGCACAAGTGACGGCGAATGGAACGATTGGTGGAACTGCCAATTGGGGAAACATCGTTATAAGAGATACTGCTCATGTCGTTGCTACTGGTGAAAGAGCTGCGATTGGAGCGAATGAAACAAATACGGAGACAGGAACCATTCTAATTGAAGGAAACCCATACGTGAAAGCGGTTGGTAATTGGGGTGGTGCAGGAATCGGTGGATACCAAGGTCCAGGAGGAATTATAACCATTACTGGTGGAACGGTTGAGGCAACTGGTGGTTTTATAGGAGCTGCTGGAATCGGTGGTGGTGCTGATTTAAATGCATCTAGCTCTGCGGATACATCGGGAGGAATCATTACAATCAGTGGAGGAAATGTGACCGCTATTGGTGGTGGTGGTGATTCAAACGGTGGACCAGGGATTGGAAAAGGGAAAAGTGTGAGCCACGTCAATAATAGTGTCATAACCATTAGTGGTGGTAGCGTTTATGCACAAGGTGCAATTTTTGCTGCAGGAATTGGAGCATCAACATACGCTAAAAGTGGTGATATCACAATTAGCGGTGGATTTGTGCAGGCGTATGGAACACCAGGAATTGGTGGTGGACATCAAAATTCAGCGCGTGATTCTATTTTTTCAACAACTCCTACGGGTAATGCGTTTATCGTTAGTAATGATATAGAAGATTCAAGTTATGACGATTGGTCTGGAGTATTTATTGTGGATGAATTTAATGGGTTTGAACAAATCGGGAGCATGGTGTTAGGGGATATTACAATGACCACAAATGCTGTAATACCTGAAGGTAAAACTTTGCAAGTGAGTGAAAGCAACCCTTTGAACATAGCAGCAGGAGTGACATTGACAAATGAAGGTACGATTCTTTTGGATGGACCAAATGCACTAACAGGTGAAGGATCACTAGCTGGTGGTGGTGAGTTTATCGTACGCTATTATAGCATTACTGAAGACATGATTACTGTGCCAGAGGGGCGTAGTTACGATCATCATATTCATGATGCGGACGATTTGATTCAGGTAAATGCGGGGGCATCGAGTACAATAGATGTTTTGGGTAAACAATTTGTTAGTGAAACACAAATTAATTTGGAAGATTGGGAACGTACAATTTCACTAGATGGAACTAGCGATAATACAATTTATAATGCGGGTACTTACACGGTAACATATACAAAAGGTGATGAAGTAGTGAGTAAGCAATTTTCAATAGCAAAAGCTACACCTACAATTGAGTTTAAAGAAATTGTAAGTACAAATACCACTTACCCTAATGCGGTAGAATTTTATATATTAGTAAATGGAGCAACTGCCAATATGCCTGAAGGAAGCATTATGTCAACGAATGGTGGTACAATAACGTTATACGATAATGGAAAGGTGCTTGACACGATTGAAACAGATGGTGGTTGGGAGTTGTATAGATATGTTCCAACAGCAGATGGAGCGCATAATTTCACTGCTACATTTGAATCTAGTGACACAAATTTTAATGATATTGTAGAGCCGGAAGGAACGTTTAATGTGCAAGTAAATCCTGGAAGTATTCGTGACTACACGGACTCAACACAAAGAACTACCTACAATGGATTATTTAATCAAATTGAATTTGACATTGTTTTAGATGGTGGGGATTCATACGTAGTCTCATACAAAAAAGAGGATGGGAGTTATACTACAGTACACCCTGCTTTATATGATGTTGGTGTTTATGAAATTGAATACAAAGTGAGCACAAATAACCATGTTACTTCTTATGGTTCTCTTACATATACAGTTGAAAAAGCTTTGGTTAATTATATTGGAGATTTCTCTATGGATAGTTGGGTTTATGGTGATGTTCCAAGCACACCAAGTGCAAGTGTTCCATATGGACAAATACATTTCTCGTATCGTCCAACTTCCTCTTCAATTTATACATCAACAATCCCTAGTCAAGCAGGAGAATATCGTGTTAAGGCAGAGGTCTATGAAACCGATAACTATAGAGGGAATGTTGATTGGAGAGATTTCACAATTGCGAAAAAAGATATAAATGTGACTTTACATGTAGAGGATAAAGTATATGATGGAACAAATTTAGCACCTCAAATTACAGCTACAATTGATGGGGGATTAGTTGGAAGTGATGAAATTGTTATTGAAGGGTTAGTAGGTACATATGCCGACGCAAATGTAGGTGATAATAAAGCGATTACAGTCGATTACTCGAATATGGTTGTTAGTGGTAGTGGATCAGAAAACTATGAGTTGCACTTTAGTGAAGTTGAAGGAGATGTAATTAAAGCACAAGCGGTTATCGTTCAAGATGTAGTAGGTAATGTGGTGGTAGATGAGGGCACATTTACTTATATCATCGATCCAATTGAAGGGGCTGAATACTCAAAAGATGGAATTACTTTCCAAGAAAGTAATGTTTTTGAAGGATTCGTGGTAGGTGATATAGCTACTTTTAGTGCTCGCATGAAGGAAGATGAAAATCATGTTGCAGGTGTGCTAAAAGTAGGAGAGACTTATCATTTCGAAAGAGTACAGAATCCAACGCAAGCCGCTTTATTTGAAATGAGCTATGCAGTGGATTATGATAGTGAAACATTCACTATTACAATCCCAGAAGTAGAAGGCGCTGAATATAGCTTTGATGGAATTGTATGGAGTGATGTGAATACATTAACTGGTATCGATATAAGTAGTGAAGTGACAGGGTATGTTCGTATGAAAGAAACACCGGTTTATGTAAGTGGGGAAGTTGTCTCATCAACAATAGAAACGCCAATGTATAAATATCCATTAGTGAGCTTTGATGCAAACGGAGGAGAACTAGATGAAGAGACAATGGTGGAAGTAGATAGAGATGGACATCTTACAACTTTACCATTAGCTTCTAAATTAGGATATTTGTTTAATGGTTGGTATACTGCTGATGGTATTTTGGTATCATTAGAAGATACATACACAGAAGATACAACACTATATGCTAACTGGATTGGTAAACCAACAACGATTATAGAGGGAATGAATCAGGTGATTACACAAGGTGATACATTACGTGTGGTATCGGATGGTGAGTTCAGTTTATTTAAACAAGTATTAGTTGATGGAAAAGTCATCGATACAAAATATTACACAGTGGTAGAGGGTAGTGTTATTGTAACGTTAAGTGGCGAATATACAAAAATGCTTGCTGTAGGGACACATGAATTAACTATCGTGTCTGAAACTGGTACAACTATGACAACGTTTAGTGTAAAAGCACCAGTAAGTGTAACACCACCAACTGGAGATACAACATCTACTGGAGTATGGATGAGTTTATTAGTTTTGTCTTTAGGAATGTTTGTATTAATGAAAAAGCGTATTGTATTTAACAAATAGAAGTGAAGTGTACACCCACGTGTTGTAATGGCATAGTGGGTGTTTTTTTTGCGTGTAATGAGTGGATAGGTGTAATGTGTTATATACTATATCTATAGGAGGGATGTATATGTGTACAGCGATTCGTTTTAAAGATAAGTATTTTGGAAGAAATATGGATATTTCATATTCGTTTAAGGAAAAGGTAGTTATTACGCCAAGGGAATATCCGATTGTGTTTAAGCAACATACTACATTGTATAAACATTATGCAATGATTGGTATGGCAAGTGTGGTGGATGAATATCCATTGTATGCGGATGTGATGAATGAGTGTGGTTTGTGTTTTGCTGGATTATTGTTTGAGGGGTATGCTTTTTACGAGTCAAAGAATGACAAAGACAAAATCGGTCTAGCTCCTTATGAATTACCGTTATATTTATTAGGGGTTTGTAAAAATATAGGGGAAGTGAAGGAGCAATTAAAAGATATACAAGTTTTAGATATCCCATTTAAAGAAAGTATCCCAGTTGCTAATTTGCACTTTATGCTATCGGATACGAATAGTAGTATTGTGATTGAGTGTACAAAAGATGGAATGCATGTATATGATAATATGGTAGATGTGTTAACCAATAATCCAATATTTCCATATCATGTAGAGAATTTAAACAATTATATGAGGTGTACTCCAAGTGTAGCGAGTAATACATTCGCAAAACAACTTACTTTGCATTCGCTTGGTGTAGGGAGCGGTGGGTTTGGTATTCCAGGTGATAGTTTGAGTACTTCTCGCTTTATTCGAGCTGCTTTTCATTTGCATAATGCATCGAGGGTGTATGATGGGCTCACACAATTTTTTCATGTCTTAGATAGTGTGAAAATGGTACATGGATGTGTATTGGGTGAACACAAGGAGTATGAATATACACATTATACAAGTTGTATGGATATGCATGATATAATCTATAATTATAGACGTTATAATCAAATGGCTCTCACATCACTACCTCTATTGGAAGAATCTTGTCTAGGTAAGCAGTTAATCTATGAAGTAGCTTAGAAGGTATACTTTTATTGTGATTGAGAAAGGTTTATGAAAAGGTTGTTAGTAATAGGATAAAAAACAAATATTCAAAAGGATTGTACTACATAATGAAATTTGATTAATTATGTCTATTTTTTAAAGCATAGTGTGATATAATAGTACAGTAATTTTAATAAACATAAGTAGAAGAGGAGATATATCATGGCTGGATATGTAGTAGTTGGAACCCAATGGGGAGATGAAGGAAAAGGTAAAATCGTCGATGTACTGGGTAGTAAAGTTGATTACGTAGTTCGTTTTCAAGGTGGGAATAATGCAGGGCATACTGTAGTTGTAGAAGGAAAAAAACACATCCTTCACTTGCTACCATCAGGAGTACTACATACACAATCTAAGTGTATTATTGGTGCAGGTGTAGTGGTTGATCCATTTGTATTTTTGAAAGAGATTTCGGTCATCGAAGAAGGTGGTTTAACAACGGATCATGTATTTATTAGTGAGCGTGCACATTTGATTATGCCGTATCATATCGCAATTGATAAATACCAAGAAGAAATGAAAGGGGATAAGAAGGTAGGTACAACAAAACGTGGTATTGGACCTTGTTATGCAGATAAATTTCAACGTATTGGTTTACGTATGTGTGACTTAGAAGATTTTGAGTCATTTAAAGAAAAATTAGCTTTCACATTAAAAATGAAAAATGATGAGATTGTAAAGTTGTATGGTGGAGAAGCATTTGATTTTGAAACATTACTAGCACAGTTTGCACAAGTGCGTGAAAAATTACTTCCACGTATGATTAATTCTTTAGAAGATGTGAATAAAGCATTATATGAAGATAAAAACATCTTATTTGAAGGTGCACAAGCAGCTATGTTAGATATTAACTATGGAACTTACCCATATGTGACTAGTTCCTCTCCAACAAGTGCAGGTGTTTGTACAGGTGCAGGAGTTTCACCTAAGAAGTTAGATACGATTATTGGAGTTGTAAAAGCATACTCTACAAGAGTTGGTGAAGGGCCATTTGTAACTGAGTTATTTGATGCAAACGGTGATTATTTAAGAGAAAAAGGGTTTGAGTTTGGTTCTACAACGGGAAGACCAAGAAGATGTGGATATTTAGATTTGTTGGTTGTAAAACATGCTGCAATGATTAATGGGTTGACGGATTTAGTAGTTACAAAAATTGATATATTGTCAGGACTAAAAGAAATTCCTGTATGTGTTGCTTATGAAATCGATGGGCAACGCCATGATTATTTACCAGCTAGTGTAGAGAAAATTGCTAAAGCAAAACCGGTATATGAAGTGTTGCCAGGATGGGATGAAGATATTACGAATATAAGTGAATATGATAAGCTTCCTGAAAATGCAAAAGGGTATATTAAGCGAATTGAAGAAATTACAGGAACAAGAGTTTCTCTAATTTCAGTAGGGCCTGGAAGAGAACACAATATTGTTGTTAATGAATTGATTTAATGAGAGAACGCGAATCGATACAAATGTGTGAACGTATGTGAAGATTTGCGTTTTTATTTTATATGTGCTAGAATATGTAAGAACATCAAAGGAGGGATCCAATGAAGAAGGTAAACATTGATAAAGATTTAATCGCAGATTCCATTAAGAAGACAGGTGCAAAGATTGTCGCAACTGTCAAAAAAGTGAATGTGATTAAAACAAAAGAAACAAAAACTGAATATTTAAAAACTGTAGCAAATGCTACAAATTCAACACTAGATGTTGAAGAAAAAGAAGGTAAAAGATTTAAATTAATCCACCAAGTGGTAAGCGTATGTGTGATGGCTACGATTGCATTTGTAGTTACTTTCGTATCAACTAGTTACAACACAACTGAGGTTGGGGCATCGATTGAAAAACCTGAGGTAACGGTATTTAACCAAACACAATTAAGTGTAGAGTATGGTGATACAATGTCTATTGCAGATACTGCAAAATTGATTTTAGATGATCAAGTAAGCAGTTCGGCACAAATGACTTTAGTGAGTACTGAAGGAAGTACAAGTACATATGAGTTAGGGGACTTCGTAGTTTCTGTAAGCTTACAAAGTGATGATTTAGGATCTATGCCTGTTGAAATGACAATTCAAACAAAAGAAACTGCTGCTATGAAAGATGCTACAGTATTCCCTGTAGATACAGATCAAGCGAATATTGAAATCTTAACTGGTAGTGTGTATACATATCAATTAGATGTGAAAATTGCAGATACAACTGCTCCTGAATTAGTTATGTTATATGATGATATGACTATTGAGGATATTGATGCATTTGATATTGATGATTATGTATGGTCTTTAACGGATAATGTTGATGGTGAAAATGTTGAATATACTGTAGAAAATATGTTTGAAAAAACAGAAGATGACAGATGGACAAGTGGAAACCATGTACTTACTATTAAAGCAACGGATACAAGTGGAAACACAACATCAGCGGATTTAATTGTAAGAGTAAAAGAAACAGAATCTGAAGAAGAAATTGCTGCTCGTGAAGCACAAGAAGCAGAACAAGCACAAAATACAACTACTAATTCTAACTCGAATGTAAGTTCAAACTCAAATTCGACTTCAAACTCATACAATCCAGGATCAGGACTTGGAAGTGCAATCGCAAATGCTGCTTTAGCACAACTAGGAGAATACCAAGATTGTACTAGATTGGTTGAAGATGCATTAAGAGCTGTAGGAATTTACACTGGTGATTTAGGACCTAGTCAATTCTATGCGTACGGTACAGTCGTATCGGCTTCGCAAGGACAACCAGGAGATATCTTAATCTACCCAGGTCATGTTGCAATTTATATTGGTAATGGACAAGCGGTGCATGGTGGATGGAATGGTAACCAAACGGTTATATTCTCAATCTACACATCAAGTGGAGCACCTACGTTTGTTAGACCATTTGGAGCTTAGTGAATGAAACCTATCGTATGATAGGTTTTTTTTTACGCTATTGTGGTATAATTGTTTGTGGTAAAAAATGAATGAGGTAAATATGAAAATAGAAAGAGTGAGTAAAGAAATATTTGATGCCTATGCATTGAATCATCAAAATGCGAATATGTGGCAGTCTGTAGATATGGCAACGTTGAAAGAAAAGAGTGGTTTTTCAAGTGAGTTTGTTGTCGCGAAGCAGGGGGATGAAATTGTTGCGGCTTGTTATTTGTCAATTCGCTTCGTTGTTAAAGGATATAAGCTGTATAGTGCACCACGAGGATTTTTAATAGATTATAAAGATACGAAACTGTTGAAACAATTCATACTGTTTTTGAAGAAGTATATCAAAGAGAATAAAGGGATTTCATTACGTTTTGATCCTTATGTTGCTTATGTAGAACACAATTTAGATGGAAGTGTAAAAGAAGATGGATACAATAATAAAGACGTATACGAAGCCATTTTATCTACTGGAGCAAAACATGATGGTTTCTTACGTGGCATAGATTTACATAGAGAACCAAGATGGATCTATTGTATTGATTTACAAAAGGATGAAAAGCAATTGTTGGCGTCGTTTGAGCGTAAGTGTAAACGAAGTGTCCAGAAGGTAGTGAAGTATAATGTGCAAACCAAAATATTAGATAAAAATCAATTGCATGAATTTATAGATGTGATGAAACATACATCAAAACGTAGAGATTTTGATAATCGTAGCGATGCATATTACTATAATGTGTATGATACATTTGTAGAAAGAGGACACGCAATGTATTTAAGCGCAGTCATGAATATTGATGATTATCTTAAAAGTGTATATGCAGATAAAGCGGTTGAAGAAGATACGGTAAAAATTTGTGAACAAAATCTACAGAAAAATCCAAATAGCTCAAAGATGAACAATAAACTACAAGTTGCCTTAAATGTAATTGCTTCTTACGATAAGCAAATTTCACAAGCGCTGCAACTAAAAGAACAAAAGGGTAATGAAATTGTATTGTCTAGTGGTATTTTCTTCACTTATGGAAAAGAAATCTTATGTTTATTTAGTGGTGTATATGAAGACTATATGCAATTTGCATCTCCTTACGCGATGCATTATCATATGATGAAATATGGTATTGCGAACAACTATACAAGATATAACTTATATGGTATCAGTGGAGTTTTTGATAAGAGTGCAGAAGATTATGGTGTATATGAATTTAAAAAAGGATTTCATGGCGAAGTGATTGAATTATTGGGAGATTTTACACTTATTTGTAACCCATTTATGTATCGTCTGTATAAATTTGCAAAAAGAGTGAAACGATAGTATGTATTTTCGCAATTATATAATCTCAAAGTAAATTAGTTGAATTAATCATACTTAAATGGTAGTATATTATGAGTATGCATTTTGTGCGTGGGTTTACCAGCAACACCTATGCAATGTAATACAAATGCATACTTACTATGCGAAAAGATTTTTTGTTTCCATTGTGTAATAAATACTTTGTAAAGCGTTTGTATGCAAATGGGTGGAATAGATTAAATATAGTGCGAAATGGTGAAAATTAGGAAGTATGTTTTCTTTTACTGTTATAGGAGAATCGCTTTGTAGTTGTGCTTTTACTGTATTGTATAGGTTTAATCTATTAATTACAGAAATCATGTAGTGTAGTATATAGAAAGAGCAATATTTATATTGCTCTTTTTTTAATAAAACGTGCTTGTATGCTCATAGTGTGATATAATGGCGTCTATGAACAAATTAAGTAAAGAAATAACAAAGGCATTACAAACAATGGGTTACAACCCATTGAATGAAGTGCAAAAGAGAATTGTACCAGAATTATTAGAGTATCAAAATGTAGTAGTGCAAGCAACTACAGGAACAGGAAAAACGGCAGCCTATGCAATTCCTTTGTGTGAGCATATCGTTTTTGAACAAGTTGAGCCACAGGTATTGGTGTTGACTTGTACTCGTGAATTGAGTGTGCAGGCAAAAGAAGAGTTTTCCAGAATAGGGAAATTTAAGCGTATCAAAGCATTGGCAATTTATGGGAAGGCAAGTATGAAAAGACAAAAAAGTGCCATAAAACAAGGATACCATGTAATTTGTGCCACACCTGGTAGATTGCTAGATCACCTTCTTCAAGGGAACATAAATCTATCTAGCATACGATATGTAGTTATCGATGAGGTAGACTACATGTTTGATTTAGGGTTTTATGAGCAGGTGAAAAGTATTTTATCGTATATTCCTAAAGAGGCAAAAAAAGCATTTTTTAGTGCTACATACAATGAAGAGATGCAAACGTTAATTGATACGCATTGCGAGCAGTATGAGAGAATAAGTGTTATGAAGGATTTAAAAATAACACACGAGTATGTATTGTGTGAAGATTTATACGAGGCCTTACATCATACGATTGTGCATTGTGAAGGTGAAAGTGTCATTGTGTTTTGTGAGCGTAAAGAGGACATTGTTGAATTGTCGTCATACTTGTTTAATCATCGCTTGAAGCATGTAACCTTTCATGGCGATTTATTACAAAAACATCGTTTTGAAAACTTGGAAGCATTCAAAAAAGGAAGTGTTCGTGTATTGTTAGCGAGTGATGTTGCAGCGAGAGGTATTGATATTCAAAGGGTAAGTCATGTAATCCATTTTGAAGCCCCAAGCAATGAAGCTTCTTACATTCATCGAAGTGGTAGAAGCGGGCGTGTAGAAGAAGTAGGAAATTCTATTGTAGTGAGTCAATCGTTAGATTTCATGAATAAGTTAACATATGATTGGAAAGAATTTAAGGCAAAAAATCACACGAATATGAATGTACATATATTAAAAGAAGACAAGGATGAAGCATTTTCTTCAAGTGTTGAAAAACTCTATATAAATGCAGGTAAAGAGAAAAAAGTACGTACATTAGATATTATTGGTGCATTTTGTTCTATTGATGGAATAACGCATGCAGATATTGGAGTCGTCGAAGTACTTGATAAAATGAGTTATGTTGAAGTGTTTCATGGAAAAGCACAAATTATCATCAAGGCGATGAAAAATAAGACGATTAAGAAAAAGGTAGTGAAAATACAAATTGCGAAATAAAGAACACATTATGTGTTCTTTTTCACTGTATATTGGTATTCATGGTGTTTAAAAAATGTTAAAATAGTAGGGATTAGTTTATTGAGTATACTAAAGTAGAGGTGTAAGATGAAAAATGAAAAAATAATAATTAAAGGTGCTAGAGAAAACAATTTAAAAAATGTAGATTTAGAACTACCACGTGATGCTTTTATTATAATGACAGGTGTGAGTGGGAGTGGAAAGACATCTTTAGCGTTTGATACAATATATGCTGAAGGACAAAGAAGATATGTGGAATCACTGAGTGCGTATGCGAGACAGTTTTTAGGAAATAGTGAGAAAGCAGATGTAGATAGTATTGAAGGATTAAGTCCAGCTATTTCTATTGATCAAAAAACAACAAGTCACAATCCACGTAGTACGGTTGGAACGTCCACTGAAATCTATGATTATTTACGTCTTTTATATGCTAGGGTTGGGATTCCGTATTGTCCACATCATCATGAACCAATTACTTCGCAAACGTTAAAAGAGATGGTAGATCGTGTAATGTGTATTGAAGATAAGACACGTTTATACATACTTGCTCCACTTGTGAAAGCAAAAAAAGGAACACATAAAGAGTTGATTGAAAAGTTGTTGAAGGAAGGGTTTATTCGTGCGCGAGTAAATGGAGAAATTATTTTATTAGAAGAGTTGGAAGGTTTAGAGAAAAATAAAAAACATGATATTGATGTTATTGTTGATCGTTTGGTAAAGTCAAATGATCGTTCTCGTATTCATGATTCTTTGGAAGTAGCTTTGAAATTATCAGAAGGATTAGTAATCGTAAAGTTTGATGAGGATGAACTTTTATTTTCAAGTAATTATTCTTGTAAGTATTGTGGTTTTAGTATGCCTAAATTAGAACCTCGTTTATTTTCGTTTAATGCACCCAATGGGGCATGTCCGACTTGTAAAGGGATTGGGGTAACACAAAAGGTAGATATTGATACACTTATTCCAGATCGCAGTGTTTCCATTATGAATGGTGGGATTACTTATTATAAAAACATATTGAAAAAAGACAATTTAGAGTGGCAAAAGATGAAGGCGTTGTGTGACTTTTACAAAATTGACTTAGAGGCTCCTATTTCTAAAATAAGTAGTAAAAAATTAAACTATATATTATATGGTAGTGATGTTCCTATTGCTTATTCTTTATTTTCGAAGAGTGGGAATGTGAATCATAGAAATGAATATATTGAGGGAATCGTTACATCGATTGAGCGTAGATATATGGAAACATCGAGTTCGTTTAGTCGTGAGTGGTATGCTTCTTTTATGATGGAAGATACTTGTCCTACTTGTGAGGGAAAACGATTGAATGAGCAGGCCTTATGTGTGCGTGTAGGTGATATTAATATTTATGAATGGACTTCTAAGAGTGTGAAGGATGCTCTGGCTTTTATGGATACATTACAATTGAGTGAACAACAAGCAACGATTGCAAAGTTAATTTTAGTTGAAATACGAAATCGACTTCAATTTTTATATGATGTTGGTTTAAATTACTTAACCTTACATAGAGTCGCAAAAACTTTAAGCGGTGGAGAAGCGCAACGTATCCGTTTGGCAACACAAATTGGTTCTCATTTAAGTGGTGTGTTATATGTTTTGGATGAGCCAAGTATTGGGTTACATCAAAGGGATAATGATCGCTTAATACAATCACTTAAGAAAATGCGTGATTTGGGTAACACTTTAATTGTTGTAGAACATGATGAGGATACAATGCTAGAAAGTGATTATATAGTAGATATTGGTCCAGGAGCAGGTATCCATGGTGGAGAAGTAATGGCTGTTGGTAGTGTGCAAGAAGTGATGGATAATGATAAATCATTGACTGGGAAATATTTAGCTGGTAAGGAAAAAATATTTATACCAAAAGAGCGAAGAAAAGGAAATAAAAAATTCATCGAAGTAGTTAATGCGAGTGAAAACAACTTAAAAAATGTGAGTGTAAAAATTCCATTACAAACTTTTTGTGTAGTGAGTGGTGTGAGTGGTTCAGGGAAAAGTTCTTTAGTGAATGAAATTGTATCTAAGTCTATTGAAAAAGAGCTGCGTAAAGTAAAAGTTAAAGTTGGTAAAGTAGAAAAGGTAAAAGGAATTAAGCATGTAGATAAGATTATCAACATCTCACAAGATCCTATTGGAAGAACACCCCGTAGTAATCCAGCAACATATACTGGTGTATTTGATGATATTCGTGATTTGTTTGCGCAAACAACAGAAGCGCGCATGCGAGGTTATGAAAAAGGAAGATTCTCTTTTAATGTTCGTGGTGGACGATGTGAAGCTTGTCAGGGTGATGGTATTATTAAAATCTCAATGCATTTTTTACCAGACGTGTATGTCGCTTGTGAACATTGTGATGGGAAACGATACAATGAAGAAACTTTACAAGTGACTTATAAAGGGAAATCTATTTTTGATGTATTGGAGATGAGTGTAGAAGAGGCGATTACTTTCTTTTCTAACATACATAAAATCAAGCATAAGCTACAAACCTTGTATGATGTTGGTTTGGGGTATATTAAACTAGGACAGAGTGCTACAACCCTTTCTGGTGGTGAGGCACAGCGTGTGAAATTAGCGAGTGAGTTACAAAGAAAAGCAACGGGTCGTACTTTATTTATTTTGGATGAACCAACAACAGGTTTACACACACATGATGTAAAGACTTTGTTGAAGGTATTGCATCGTATAGTGGATCAAGGGGATTCGATTTTAATTATAGAACATAATTTAGATGTGATTAAGAATGCAGACTATATTATTGATTTAGGTCCTGAAGGTGGAGATGAGGGTGGTACTATTTTAGTTTGTGGTAGCCCTGAAGAAGTTGCGCAATGCAGTGCATCTTATACTGGTCAATATTTGAAAAAAGCCTTAGAGAGGGGAAGTTATGAGTAAAAAAGTTAAAGTAAAAGAGTTGATTGAAGAATTTAATTTAGAAATATTAAGTGGTGATGAGAAAGCCTTTGAAAGAGAAGTGCTAATCGCAGATACGAATAGACCAGGTTTGGAATTAGCGGGGTATTATGATTATACGCAATTGAAACGATTGGTACTACTTGGTGACAAGGAAATCGAATATATTAAAACGATGAGTACTGCGCAAAAGCAATCTGCATTTGATTTCATTAGTTCTAATGGTACACCTGCAATTATTATCGCTAGAAAACATGAATGCCCAGAAGAGTTGTTGGCAATCACAAGTAAAAAGAATTTCCCTGTACTTCGTACAGAACTACAAACGGGAAGAATTACGATTAATTTAGTGTCGTATTTAGATGAGCGTTTGGCCCGTAGTGATTGTTTCCATGGAGTATTATTAAGTATGTATGGTAAAGGTGTTTTAATTCGTGGTGAAAGTGGAATAGGAAAGAGTGAGGTAGCATTAGAGTTACTTCGTAGAGGACATCAGCTAGTGGCAGATGATCGAGTAGATTGTGTGCAAGTGCATAACAAGGTGTATGGAAAAGCGCCTAAAATATTAGAAGGAATGCTAGAAATTCGTGGTATTGGAATTATTGATGTTGCTAGAATGTATGGAGCAAATACGACTTTGAGTAAGTCTGAAGTGGATGTTGTAATTGAATTGGCTTCTTGGGATAACATGATTACATATGATCGAGTTGGTATTGAAGCGACGAAATACGATGATTTTTTAGGAGTAGAGATACCTAAAATCATTTTACCAGTTCGTGAAGGTAGAAGTATGGGGATAGTAATTGAATCTGCAGTATCCAATATCATTTTGAAAGAAAATGGATTTGATAGTGCGAAAGAGTTTGAACAGCGTGTATTGGATTATATCGCATGTAAAAATAGAGAGGATTAACTTTTTATGTCATTTTTTCCTACATTTAGTACTTTTTTAGAAATTAATATTGGTAGTTTTCATTTGAGTATACAATGGTATGCTGTGTTGATACTAACGGGAGCGCTAATCTGCTTTGCAATTTTTAGAAATAGTGCAAAAAAACTTGGATATGATCCAAAAGTATTAGAAGATTATTTTATTTATATGATGCCTTTAGCAATTGTTGGAGCAAGGTTATATTATTGTATATTTGAATGGAGTAGTTATAGTAGTAATCCAATACGTATCTTCTACTTATGGGAAGGCGGATTGGCCATACATGGTGGTTTAATTGTTGGAGTTATTTTTTCTTACTTTTATTTTCGAAGCAAAGGGTATAATTTACTTCGTGTGGGTGATTGTGTTATGCCTAATATTTTAATTGCACAAGCAATTGGGAGAATTGGTAACTTTATGAATCATGAAGCGTATGGGAATGTCGTGAGTGAGTCTTTTTATGATCATTTCCCAACGTTTATTAAGGAGAATATGTATATTGATGGATTTTATCGTCAACCAACTTTTTTGTTTGAAGCCATTGGAAATTTAATTGGATATGTTTTCATTCGATTTATTTTTCGAAAATATATGTGGAAAAAAAGAGGGGATATGATTTATGCGTATGTCGCATGGTATGGTATTGTACGTTTCTTTGTAGAAGGTTTACGTAGTGATGCATTGATGTTCATGGGCTTACGTATTGCACAAATTGTTTCTATTGCATTTATTTTAATCGGAGTGTTAGGATATATAGGCGTATATGATAAAGTATTTAAAAAGTTTTATCCATTTAAACATGAAAAACCTGCAATCTTATTTGATTTTGATGGGACATTAGTAGATACGTTCCCACTGATTAAAGAAAGCTTTAAACATACTTTCAAAACACATCCGATTACACAAGAAATTAGTGATGGTGATATTCAAACTTTTTTTGGACCACCTTTAAAGGAAACGTTTGCGAAATATTATCCAATTGACATGGTAGAAGAAGTGATTGCTACCTATCGCGAACATAATTTGAAAAACCATGATGCATATGTAAAAGCAATGCCAAATGCTAAGGAATTGCTGGATTATTTGAAAGCGCAAGAGTATGAAATCGCTATTGTAACTTCGAAGTTAAAGGATGCGGCAATGCTTGGTCTAGAGGTAAGTGGGTTAAAGCCATACTTTGATGTTGTTGTTACATTGGATGATGTGGATGCACATAAACCAAATCCAGAAGGGTTGTTGAAGGCGTGTGCATTGCTTAATGTTGCGCATGATAGTATGATTTATGTAGGTGATACGGCGAGTGATATGAAAACAGCGCACAATATGGGTGCTTATAGTATTGCATATGTATCACAAAATGCATTTAATGAAGATGCTTTAATTGCTTGTAAACCAAGTGCAATCATTTATGATTTAATAGATATTAAAACAATCATTCAGGAGGAAAGAGAATGGAGCGAATTTACGATTTAGTTATTATAGGTGCTGGACCAGCAGGTATGAGTGCTGCTATTTACGCATCAAGAGCAGGGTTGGATACAGTGATGTTAGAGGCGGGGGCACCAGGTGGTAAGCTTGTAAAGACATTTGAGATTTCTAATTATCCAGGGATTGAAAACATTAATGGAGCAGTCTTGGCGATGCAAATGTTTACACATTCAACATCATTTGGAGCACAATATGTTTATGGAAATGTACTGTCTATAGAAGATGGAGAGATTAAAACAATCATTTGTGAAGATGCTAGTTATCAGTGTAAAGCAATTATTGTGGCAAGTGGAACCAAGGAGAGATTGTTGAATATTCCTGGTGAAGAAAAGAATGTAGGAATGGGTGTCTCTTATTGTGCAGTTTGTGATGGAGCATTTTTCAAAGATGAGGAAGTAGCGGTTATTGGTGGAGGAAACTCTGCATTAGAAGAAGCGCTATATTTAACTCAATTTGCTAGTAAAGTGCATGTAATAATGCGTAGAGATGTATTTAGAGCAGATGATATTGTTGTAAATAATGTATTACAAAATGATAAAATTGTCTTACACCAAAAATATAAACCAAAAGAAATATTAGATGATGGTAAGAAAGTTTGTGGTATTGTTTTGGAAGGTGAAGAGGGTGCGCTGACGTTGGATGTAAAGGGGATTTTCCCATATATTGGAGCAGACCCAATTACTTCTTTTCTAGAAGGGTTAGACGTTTTAGACACACATGGATACATGGTAGTGAATGAGCATATGGAAACAAAAAACAATCTTATTTATGGAGCTGGTGATGTGACGCAGAAGGGATTACGTCAAGTAGTAACGGCTGCGAATGATGGAGCAATTGCTGCGCAACACGCATTTCATAAAATCCGTGGAATTTAGATGTATATCATAAGATATACATCTTTTACTTTGTGAATATGATATAATATGATGAAGAAGGTGAAAAAAATGGATACTAAAAATATTATTATAGTGAGTGGAATGTCCGGTGCAGGAAAATCAACTGCAATGGGGATATTAGAAGATATGGGTTATCATTGTATTGATCAATTTCCAGTAGAATTATTGAAAGATTTAGGAAAATTAATTCGTGAGGGAAAGGATCCTCGTTATCAAAATGTGGCGCTAGCAACAAATGCGTTGGATTTCGAAACATTTGCTGAGTATTTTCGTGAAAAGGAAATCGATGTGAATATATTATTTTTAGATGCAAGTGATGAAAAATTACTTGCTCGTTATAAGTTCACAAGAAGAACGCACCCGTTTATTGTGTTTGATAAGGCAAGCTCCTTGGAGGACGCTATTGAAGGTGAGAGAGACATGTTCAATACTAGATTAGTATATAAGAATATGTTGAGAATCGATACGACTAAACTTACACAAAAAACTTTGAAAGATACATTGGCAGCTCATTTAAATTTTGAAAAATCGAAAGGCTTTTCGATTTCATTCATCTCATTTGGGTATAAGCACGCTGTGCCTATGGATGCGGACATATTACTGGATGTACGTTTTTTACCAAATCCATATTATATCGCAGAGCTACGTGAAAAAACAGGTGATGATAAAGAAGTATACGATTATGTGTTGAGTTTTCCACAAACAGATGAATTTTTGAAAAGAACAATACCTTATTTAGATTATTTGTTTGAACAATATCAATTGGAAGGGAAAACCCATTTAACGGTTGGAATTGGTTGTACAGGTGGACAACACCGTTCAGTTACATTGACAAATTATTTGTATACACATTACCAAAATCAATACAATTGTCATAAAGGACATAGAGATAAAAAAGGTGGTTAAATGAAAAAGGTTGTAATCATTGGTGGAGGAACAGGATCCTCTGTGATTTTACGCGGATTTAAGGAAATTGAAGACATTGAAATTACAGCAATAGTGACCGTGGCTGATGATGGTGGGAGCACTGGAAAATTACGAAAGATATATCAAATTCCAGCGATGGGAGATATACGTAATGTTATGGTGTCACTTGCAGAAAATGAAAGTTTATTGGCCAATTTAATGGATTATCGTTTTGATGGACAAGGTGAAATAGCAGGTCATAGCCTTGGTAATTTAATGTTGACTGCATTGACACAAACGACAGGTAGCTTCATGGATTCGATTGAGAAATTATCTGATATTTTGAATGTGAGAGGGAAGGTTGTCCCATCTACAATGCAAATCGTTACCTTGATGGCAATGATGGAGGATGGATCATTAGTGCGTGGTGAAAGTAATATACCAAATGTAAATAATCGTATCCAACAAGTATTTTATCAAGAACGCACAACTGCAAGTCCACAAGCGATAGAAGCGATTCAAAATGCAGATTATATCGTATATGGAATAGGAAGTTTATATACAAGTATTTTACCAAATGTGATCATTCCAGAAATTAAAACTGCGTTGCTTGCTAGTCAGGCAAAAAAAATATATTTCTGTAATGTTATGACACAACCAGGGGAAACCGATGGTTATAGCATGGAGGAACATGTGCAAGCGTTGATAGATCATAGTGGTGAAAATATTGTGGACAGTGTTGTTGTTGCTAAGGACACTTTATTTCAAAGAAATGTAGATCGTTATTTAGAACAAGGGAGTAGTCCGGTTAATATCAAACAAAATGAGCATGTGTACAAAATAATTAAAAAAGAATTATTGGCGTTTGAAAATGGATTCATAAAACACGATAGTCAAAAGGTGCGCAAAGCTTTTATAGAGATTTTAAATGAGGAGTGATGTATATGTCATTTACAAGTGATGTAAAAAAAGAAATATGTATGAATGAGTTGTTAGACCACTGTAAGAAAGCAGAATTGAGTGCTTTCTTACAAATGTGTGCAAGTCTAAATTTCACAAGCGAAGGTATGAATATTACTTGTAAGAGTGAAAATGTATCTAGTGCAAAGCGTATATTTCAACTTGTGAAAGATTTGTACAAGGTAGAAATTGAGTTGTCTGTACGTAAGAAGATGAAGCTTAAAAAAAATAATATTTATTATGTGAAAATAAAAGCGAAAGCATTAGAAATACTTCAGGATTTAGATATTTTATCGGATGCTGGTTTAAAAGAACATCCAAGTTCTAAAATAGTTCGTAGAGAGTGTTGTGCAAGAGCTTATTTAGCAGGGGCTTTTTTGGCAAGTGGTAGTGTAAATGCTCCTTCAACTGCAAACTATCATTTGGAGATATGTGCATCCAATGAAAGTTTGGCAAAATATATTCAAAAACAAATGGTGAAATTCAATATGCAAGCAAAGTTAATTCAACGCAGAAATCAAATTGTTGTATATATAAAGGTGAGTGATCAAATTAGTGATTTCTTGAAATGTGTAGGAGCTAATGATGCATTGTTTAAATTTGAAGACAGTCGTATTCAAAGAGATTTTATGAATAGTTTAACTCGTTTAGATAATTGTGAGTTAGCCAATGAAGTAAAAAGTATTAAAGCAGGTAAAAAGCAACTAGAAGACATTGAGCGCATTGATAACTTCATAGGGATTCATACATTACCTGAGAATTTATTTCGTGTAGCAAAATTACGCCAAGAGAATCCAGAGGCAAGTTTAAATGAATTATGTGCCTTGTATGAGATGGCATTTAATGAAGAGATATCGAAATCAGGTATGCGCCATCGATTAAATAAATTGAAAGATAAGGCTGCGCAGTATAAAACAGAGTAGAGTGAGAATATTAATAGAGGTGATATATATGAAACTTTTATTAATTATTTTTACTCTTTTTTCTACGACTCGAACATATGATGCAGATCAGACACGTTGTGATGGACAAAGTATTGAAGTGAAATATGAGGATCAGTGGTATGAATTACAACTATTCAATATTATTCTTAAAGAAGATGTATCCATCTGTCCATACATTGAGGGAGCAGTGAGTTTTCGTTTTGATTCAATGAGTAATTTGGAATCGGATTTGCAGGCGTATGTGTATGTGGATGGACAACTACTACAGGATCAATTGATTGAAGCTGGTGTTGCGTATGTTGAAAGGAAAAATCCTAATTATTTTCATGTGCTCAAAGAAAAAGAAGAGGTTGTAGAAGTTGTTGCGACCCCAGTTGAAGAGCCATACTATCATAGCAAAAATATTATGTATATATTGATGATGACTTGGTCCATTTTTATGATTAGCTATATTGTTGTGCTGAAAAAGAAAAATTGAAAGTTAAATGAAATATAGTATAATAATATAGAGGTGCTATTATGAGAGATATTAAGTCAGTACTATTAACTATTTGTGCAATTGCGATAGGAATTTTATTAATTCCAACGATTGCGACGATTTTAGTTATATTATTACTTTGCGTTGTTGTGTTTATAATTGTCCAAAGAATACGTTTTAAAAGATTGTATAAACAATATGAAGAAGAGCAAGAAGTCCAAGAAGAAGCAATCGACGTAGAGTTTACAGAAAGTGAAGTGGATGTATGATTCGTTTTGCGAAAAAAGAAGATGTAAAACACTTGAAAGAGCTTTGTATTAGTTTGTTAAGTGCGAAAGAAAAAACATTTTTGGAATATTATTTTGATCATATATTTCAAGAGAGTAATGCACTTGTGTGTGAGTTGGATGAGAAACTAGTATCACAAATTCATACTAATGAACATATATTACATCTTAATGGAAAACAATTAATTGTCTCTCACTTGATTGGATTAACGACTCATTATGATTATAGAAATCGTGGTATCATGCGCGATTTATTAGATTTGGTAATTAGTGATTGTGCAAATAATCATTTACTTACTTTTTGTGAGGCGTACAACCCAAAGTTAGTAAAGAAATACGGATTTGAAGTGTTTGCAATTCGAAAAAGATATGTTATTTATGCAAAAGAGTTACGCAAGATGAGTGATATTGGTATATTTACACATGTTTCTGCTCAAGAAATGTGTAAGGTGTATAAACGCTTTGCGAATGTGTTTGATGCGTACTATGAGCGAGATGAGCGCTATTACAAAGAGCGTTTACGTATGGAACGTCATTGTGGGTACAAAGTGTGTGCGTATTTTGATCAAGGAGAAATACGTGGTTATTGTATATATGCACAAAAAGATGATGCAGTAGAAGTCAAAGAAATTGTATACTTAGATAGTGTAGCACTTATGAAAATGCTAAGTTATGTTATAAAAGGCTATGCTTTTGTATCGGTAGAAGTAAGTGAAAAAGAGCGATTGGAAAAAATATTTAAGTTGAATATTCCAAGGGCTTATAATCATTTAATGGTTCGTGTGAATAATGTTCGATTATACAACCAACTATTTCATTGCAACATAAAAAATACGAAAGAATTTGTACAAGAAATAAAAAAACCTATTCTCTTACATGAACGATATTAGAGAATAGGTTCTTTTTTTATTTTTTTGTTAAAGCAATAAGGAATTTTGCGGCCATATAAAATGCGAAGAAAGCAGCGATATAGCTAGCAATTAGTAACATCATATCATTTGCAATATATGGTGTTAGGTGTGCGTTCGCAATTAATAGACCACCTAAAGCAATGTATAGTAAGGTACGCAAAATGATATTTCCTTTACTTATATCTGAAGTTAGTATAGTTGAAGGTTTTGCATTTTCATAATCGAAGTTTTGAATCATAGGGCATAATTCTAATACTTTGCGATATTTATACTCTGCAAATGCATATACTGCGATTCCAACCCCTAAACCAATGAAAATATTTCCTGTTCCTTCTAAAAATAAAACGTGCACTAAGACAAATGCAAGAAACCCCAGTACAAAACGCTTCGAAAAGGTTTTGAAAGGATTTTCTAAATCTTGATTGATGACAAATCCTTGTTTTGTGCTTCGCTTATAGTATACTGTTCTCCCTTTTTTATCAACAAATATGTTGCGTCCACTTAAGGGCATTTTTGTGTTTGTTTTACTCATGTTTCCACCTCTATTCTTATTATACTTTATATTAGAGATAAAGGGAAAATAAAAATTTTAGTAAATTAATGATATATTTGCATTTTTTAATAATCGGTTGAATTATAGAATTAAAAAGTGCATACTTAAAGCATAATCAAGAAGACAGGAGGTATCTATGATTTTTAATTTATCAAAACAAGAATGGGAGTCTAAAAAATCATATTGGACAGCGAAGGAAATTGCACAACAACCAAGCACTTGGAGAAAAACATTGACACAAGTGGAAGCGGAGCAAGAAGCAATCTTAAAAGTAATTTCTTCGATTACTTCAAATGATGATTTTGACATTGTATTAACTGGAGCAGGGACAAGTGAATTTGTTGGAAACTCGATTTATTCGTACATTGGTCAACTTGTGGATTTGAAATGTAAGTCCTATGCGACTACTGATATTGTTGCTAGTCCATTAGACTACTTATCAAAAACAAAGCCAACATTATTGATTTCTTATGGACGTTCGGGGAATTCTCCAGAATCGGTAGCTGCAGTAGAGGTGGCAAACGTAGTTTGTGAGAATATCGCACATTTATTTATTACTTGTAATAAAGATGGAGCATTATCTAAGTTCGCACAGGAAAATGAAAACTGTTATGCAATTAACTTAACAGATGAAACGCATGATCAAAGTTTTGCCATGACATCTAGTTTTTCAAACATGTATTTAGCGACATTATTGAGTTTTCAATTAGCCAAATATGGGGAAATGAAAAATATCGTAGAAGTTGTAGCATCACAAACCGAATCTTTTTTAACAGAAAAGTTTGCAATTACACAAAAAATTGTAGAAGATTTTGATTTTAAAAGAATCGTGTACTTAGGAAGTACAACAAATAAAGGGGTGGCACAAGAATCTGCTCTTAAAATGTGTGAGTTGGCAGCTGGAGATGTATACACGGTGTATGATACACCATTAGGTTTTAGACATGGTCCAAAATCAGTCGTTGATCCAACCACTTTAACAATTGTATTGTTGAGTGATGATGCATATACTCGTAAATATGAATTAGACATCATCAAAGAAATGAGTAGAGAGCGAAATGGAAACAAAATCGTTGCTTTATCAAGTAAAGAAGATGCAGAAGTTGAAAGTTTAGTAGATTACTTTGTATCATTCAACAATGATATGGAATTGGCAAATGTATTCTTAGGATTAGAATACATTACTTTTGCACAACTGTTGGGAATGTTTAAATCATTATCGATGAATATTTCACCAGATAATCCATGTCCAACGGGGGAAGTAAATAGAGTTGTACAAGGGGTAACAATTTACCCATTTGCAAAATAGGAGGAACACAATATGATAGGAATTATTGTAACCGGACACGGTAACTTTGCAACAGGTTTAACAAGTTCATTAAATTTAATTGCTGGGGAACAAGCAAACTACGTAGCAGTTGACTTCGTACAAGAAATGTCTCCAGAAGATCTACAAGTAAAATTGACAGAGGCTATGAAATCATTGGATGCTTGCGATAGCATTATCGTATTCTCTGATTTACCTGGAGGATCACCTTTCAAGACTGCAGTAATTAGTGGTCAAGAGTTTAGTAGTGTTCATGTATTAGCAGGAACAAACTTACCAATGTTATGTGAGATTGCAATGGCTAGAAACATGATTGAAGATGTTACTATGCTAGTAGAAATGGCTATTAACACAGGAAAAGACCAAATTGTTAAATTTGAAATGAAAAAACCAACACCACAATCAGATGATTTAAGTGATGGAATCTAAATAAAAGCGATGTGTCATAGAACACATCGTTTTTTTTACTTATTTATAAATTGTTTTTGCATAATCCGTTGGAGTAATTCCAAATTGTTGTTTGAATTTACGTGAAAAATAATGTATTGATGCAAATCCTAGTTTGTTTGATATTTCAGATATTGTGTAAATAGATTCTTTAATTAACAATTTACTCTTATTTAATTTTAGATCACTAATGTATTGTTTTGGTGCAATATCTAAGTTGTTTTTAAATAAAGATTGTAAACTAGATCTAGAAATGGAAAACTGATGACATATTTCTTCAATGGTCAATGAAGTATATATGTTTTCATTGATATATAAGATGACTTCGTTCAATAGTTCATTTTCAAATTTTTGTTGCATTGGTGTAGTTGCTACTTGTGCATAGTTTAAAAAATCATATTGAAACAACTTAATGATCAATTCTTTCAAATAACATAGCATAAGTTCAGTATCGTAATATAAATTCACATTACTTGTTTTTACAATATTGTTAAGAATATGATGCAAATCACGATTTGCATTAAATACCCTTTTGTTGATTAATTCGGGATGTGAACATTCCATGTCAAACATAATGGTTAGATAAGAACAAGGTTTACTTTCTAATATTTTTTGCGAATGGAATTCATTGGGTGCATATAATATCATATCCATACTGGATAAGTGGAAGCTTTGTTTATCAATGCTTGTTTCTAATTCTCCATTATCCACAAATGTTAATTCCCACATATCATGACTTTCACCAGGGAAGTTATAGCCAGGATTACTAACTTGATAGTAATAAGCATAAATTTCATTTATATGTATCTTTGGTGTAATTCGGTTATAGGTAATTGTTTGTTTTGAAAAGGTAGGTATAATTTTTTTCTTTGCTACCTTATCTGTAATGATTTCTACTTTACTCAAATCCGTAATCGTAATGAAATTAAATGCAAATCCTGCTTTTAATTTTAAGGTTCTATGAATTACAAATTCTTCATGCTCATTGTTGTTAGCGTCCTTAGCTACAATGATCAATACAATTCCTTCTTTTTTCTTAATAATGACATCTTTGTCAAAGGTAAAATAGTTATTAATGTTTTTATTCTTTATTTTCAACTCTGTACAATGCATTCTGCTAAATTTCGGTTTATTATAATCGTGTAAAATGGTTCCATACTTTTGAAACAAGTGGCTTGTTGTTTTTGTGAACATAATTTACTCCCTTTCTAATAAATTTCTTAAAAACTAGGTTTATTATTTCATAAATTAGCATAAAATGCAATGTGGCAGTTCATATTGGCAAACATTTCAATACACAAAAGGATTTATCAAATTTTGCATGAAAGCGGATACAAAAGATTAAAAAGTACAAAATCGCAAGTAATTAGTGCAAATAAATTTGTATTTTTTTGTGATAAATTGGAGTTAGTTGATGGGTGGGAACATTCAAATCCAAACATTTGGATACATCCATGGCTCAAACGAAGGGAGAGAGATTTATGCCAAATATCGTTCTAACAAGAATTGATAACCGTCTGATCCACGGGCAAGTTGCTACACAATGGTGTGGTAGTGTTGGTGCTAACTTATTATTAGTTGCTAATGATAAAGTAGCGGTTGATGAATTCCGTCAGGGATTAATGAACATGGCTGCACCAGCGTATGCACAAACTAGATATTTCTCAGTTGAGAAAACTTGTGCTATCATCCATAAAGCTAGCGATGCGCAAAAGATTGCAATTATTTGTGAAACACCAACTGACGTATTACGTTTAGTAGAGGGTGGAGTACCAATTAAAAAGCTTAACGTTGGAAACATGCATATGGCAGAAGGTAAACGCCAAGTGGCTACTTCAGTTGCTGTAGGAGAAGAAGACGTTGCAGCTTTCAAAAAGCTACGCGATTTAGGTGTGGAAATCGACATTAAACGAGTTCCAGATGTAGCATCAGAATCGACAGCAAAATTATTTGAATAATTATTTCAGAGAGGAGAAAATAGTATGGATGTAATTCAAATTGTATTATTGGCAGTTGTAACATTTATATTTGCGATTGACCAATTCTCATTAACGGAGTTATTGTACCGTCCAATTATTGCTTGTCCAATTATTGGGATTATCTTAGGGGATATGAGCACTGGTTTAGCAGTAGGTGGAACTTACGAGTTAATGATGATCGGAAACATGCCTGTTGGAGGGGCACAACCTCCAAATGCGGTTCTTGGAGGAATTGTTGCGATGATTCTTTCAGTAAAAGCAGGATTAGAGATTAACGAAGCTTTAGGAGCTTCAGTTGCGTTTGCTGTATTCGGACAATACGCAGTAACATTAACATTTACAATTATGTCAGGGATTATGGCAAAAGCAGACAGAGAAGCTGCAAATGCTAACCCAGCTGGGATTACTCAAGTTAACGTAATTTCTTGTGTAATCTTAGGAACAATGTTCGCAGCTATGGCTGTAGTAGCTTATGTAGGTGGAGAAGCAGCTGCTGGTCCATTAGAACAATTCTCAACAGACTTTAGTTGGGTAATGGCAGGACTTGGTGTAGCTGGAGGAATGATGCGTTTTGTAGGGTTTGCAATCCTTATGAAAATTATGTTATCAAGCGACCTTTGGGGAATTTACTTCGCTGGATTCGCAGCAGCAGCAGTTATCGGAAATGTTTCAGCAACTGCACCTGCTACATTATTATTAGTAGCATTCATTGGTATCGCTATCGCATTATACGACTACCAAACAAATATTAAAATTAAAGAAAATGCAGGATCTGGAATGGGAGGTATGAGTGATGGAATCTAATGTACTATACTATAAAGACACAACACCAGCGAAATCATTAGATAAAGCAACAATGAACAGAATGGTATGGCGTTCATTAATGCTTCAAGCATCTTTCAACTATGAAAGAATGCAAGCTGCTGGATGGTTATATTCAATTTTACCTGGATTAGAAAAAATCCATACAAACAAAGATGACTTATCAGCATCAATGGGACACAACTTAGAGTTCTTTAATACTCACCCATTCTTAGTAACATTCGTTATGGGTATTGTATTATCATTAGAGCAACAAAAAGCGGACATTCAAACAATCCGTTCGGTAAGAGTTGCTGCAATGGGTCCTTTAGGAGGAATCGGGGATGCATTATTCTGGTTTACTCTAGTACCTATTACTGCAGGGATTACTGCAAACATGGCAATCGATGGAAACATCGCTGGGCCAATCTTATACTTCGTAATTACATTCGGAGTGCAAATGGCATTACGTTTCTGGTTGATGGACTGGTCTTACAAAATGGGAACAGGAGCAATTGGAGCTTTAACTAAAAATGCAAAAGAATTTACACGTGCTGCTTCTATGTTAGGGGTATTCGTTGTAGGTGCTTTAACAACTAACTATGGTGGAGGAACTCGTTTAGGAATCTTAATTCCAAATGGGGAAACTGCTGTTGAAACAACACAATTAGTTGTTCAAGATGGTAAAGTCGTTGAAGAAGTAATTACTGTAACAGAAGAAGTATTTATTAACATTCAAGCATTAATTGATGGAATCTTACCTACTTTAATTCCTTTATTAATTACATTAGGATTATTTACATTGATCAAGAAAAAAGGTTGGTCACCTGTTAAATGTATCTTATTATTATTAGTGTTAGGAATCGTAGGATGTGCCTTCGGTATCTGGTCTGGATCATATACTCCAGCAATCCCAGTTCCTTGGTCAGTAGGATAGGAATTTAACTTAGTCTTAACACAAGTTTGTGTTTAGATATATTGAGGTGAATTACTCTCTCAATTTAACCTTCAGAAAAGGGGAAATCTTCGGATTTCCTCTTTTCATTTTGCATAATTAAAAAATGATTACATATACTGTAGTGGTGATTGTATGAGAAAGCGAATGGTGCTTGTATGTGCGGTGTTATTAGTTTTGTATACTTGTATTAGTGGTGTATCTTATGCGTTTTTAGAAGGGGTTTATAGGCCTTACAAAGGGGTTGCTGTAGTCATTGATGCAGGGCATGGTGGTAAAGATTTGGGGTGTATGTATGATGGGGTTAATGAGAGTGAAATAAACTTGTCCATTGCTTTATTATTGAAAGAAGATTTAGAAAATTTAGGAATGGATGTGATTATGACGCGTGAGGATAGTGAGGACTTAGCGAGTGAAAATGCGAGTAATCGAAAAAGGGAAGATTTGAATGAAAGAGTAGGTATGATTGCACAGGAGGATATAGATTTGTATATAAGCATTCATATGAATGCTTATGCAGATGATCAGGTGTTTGGTTCACAAGTGTTTTATTATAGTGAAAATGAATCGGCAAAACAATTGGCAACAACGATTGATGAATCGCTGAAAGGTGTGAGTAATTCAACGAAGGAAATAAAAACTGGAGATGCTTATTTTATATTAAATAGTACAGGTAAAGTTGGTGTACTAGTAGAGTGTGGGTTTCTTACGAATGAAGAGGAAAGAGAACGACTTGCAGATATGAAGTATCAAAGTGAGATTTCAAAAGCATTGACACAAGGGATTGTACAGTATTTAAAAGATATTCACTACGAATAAAAAAAAGCAACTTTCGTTGCTTTAGATTATATACTTGGTGGAGCGTAGCGGGATCGAACCGCTGACCTCCTGCGTGCAAGGCAGGCGCTCTCCCAGCTGAGCTAACACCCCATGTATATTTAATTCGATGGTGGGCCTGAATGGATTTGAACCAGCGACCTCACCCTTATCAGGGGTGCGCTCTAACCAACTGAGCTACAGGCCCGTATCACCGAATGCCTATTAATAATACCATATAAAATTAAAAAAACAAGTACTTATTGAATAAAAATAAAAAAAAGCAACTTTCGTTGCTTTAGGTTATATACTTGGTGGAGCGTAGCGGGATCGAACCGCTGACCTCCTGCGTGCAAGGCAGGCGCTCTCCCAGCTGAGCTAACACCCCATGTATATTTAATTCGATGGTGGGCCTGAATGGATTTGAACCAGCGACCTCACCCTTATCAGGGGTGCGCTCTAACCAACTGAGCTACAGGCCCGTATCACCGAATGCCTATTTATAATATCATGTAGTAATATAAGTGTCAACACTTTTTTTAAAAAACAAAAAAAACGACCGAAGTCGTTACTTTTTTCATGGTGACGCGTACGGGATTCGAACCCGTGAATGCTGCCGTGAAAGGGCAGTGTGTTAAGCCGCTTCACCAACGCGCCAGTCATATTTGCGGCTAGTGCTATTAGCACCTTAGTTATAATACATGATATTAATATTAAAGTCAACAATATTTAAAAAAAATATAAAAAAAAACGACCGAAGTCGTTACTTTTTTCATGGTGACGCGTACGGGATTCGAA
>CAYJJS010000012.1:0-10303 GCA_964370645.1 uncultured Erysipelotrichaceae bacterium
ATTTGCTTTTGCACTATCTACTGCACTATAGTCTGCGTCTTTATATACCAATGCAGCCACTGCATCTGTAATTGCTTTTGCCATTGCATCTACTTCACTTTGCTTTGTGATGTCATAACCTTCTACGACTGCTGCTAATGCCTCATTTACTGCAGTTACACTTGCATCTGTATACATACTTAGTTCTGTTGGTACATTTGCTTTTGCACTATCTACTGCACTATAGTCTGCATATACTGTGCCTTCATCACCGCCAGTATACACAATTTCGAATTTGTCTATTTGTGGAGAATTACCACTTGGAGCTTCAAACACCCACAATCCTGAACCCGCTTCTACTACTTCCACTTCGAATTCAACTTGACCAGTAGCGTATGGATTGTATCCTGCTGCCACACTTCCACTTGTGATTTTTCCACTTTCCTCTGTCCATTCAATTGCATTTGTTTGTGAACCACTACCAATAAACGCTGTTATCGTATACGTTCCCTTTTTCACAGCATGATATGGTAAAATCACTTGATCATTAGCATTAAACGCATTAACGTACATTCCATTACTCCATGTATCGCCAGCTCCTAATTGTAGTGGCCATGCTTCATTTTCCCCATAATTCACTAGTTGTGCATATTCCATCTCTAAAATACTCGCCTCACCATCTATTGTTGTAGGAAAAGCAAATGGATTTGTTTGTGTATATTGTACAAATCGATAAGTTGCTGAAATCGTATAATCTTTATCTAAACTAACGATGTGATAAGACTCAATTGCTCCCATAGAAGTATCGTTTATGATTACATCTTCTACCTGATATCCATCCATAGGTATAATTGATAGATCGATTGTATCTCCTTCCATAAATGGTCCTTCTTGCGCTATTTGAATTTCACCATACGCTGATTCTAAGGTATTAATTTGATACTCTTGCAACTGTAGTTGTTTAGGTTGTATCACTAATTTATCCAGTCGAGGAGCGTTCCCCGCCTGCCCTTCAAACACCCAAGTTCCTGCACCTGCTTCCACTACTTCTATTTCAAATTCAACTTGACCAGTAGCATATGGGTTATATCCTGCTGCCACACTTCCACTCACAATTTTTCCATCAACCTCTGAATAATCTAATGTGTTTGTTTCGCTTCCACTACCTATATAAGCAACAACTTCATAAGTACCTGCTTTTTGAGCAACGTAATGGAAAGCAACTGTATCTCCTGTATTAATTGAATCTACATACTTGTCATTGCTCCAATCTCCACTAGGATCATGCACAACGCCAATTTTCCAAGTTTCATCAGATCCACCCGAATTTGTTAAGATACCAAATTCTGCTTCTAACTCAGCTTCACTTCCACTTGTCCATGGCATATAGAATGGCTCCTCTGCATCGTACTGTGTACGTTCTACAAGTGCTTCTTTTGCTTCGCTTAGTGCTTGATATGCTTCTTCTACCATTGAAGATGTCGCAGCACTATTTACTAAAACAATTTCTGCATTTTCTAATTTTTCGTTAAACAATTCCCACCCTTCACTATATAAAAAGCTCTTTAATGCATTACACTCATCTACAAGTTGTGATAAGGTAGCTATATTTATACCTTCTGAATCATGGATTGTAACTCTTGCAATTGCATGGAATCCAATAATTAGACCTTCTGTATCATCATTCACTACTTCAATTGTGAAATATTGATCTCCTGTCTCATTCGTATTTCTTCTTGTTTTTACTTCTACACTCGTGCTATTTTCACCATCTGCAATAACAAAAGGTATAGACGCTGTTTCGAAATCATCTTGAATTGCTGTCCCTGGGTTTGGAGATACGTATCCACGAATCTCACCCTCATTCCCTCCAACTCGTAAGACTTCTACTTCAAGAACATCTTCTTCATTCATTTCGTAAGAATCTGCTCCCAATTGAATCATACCTACGCCATCATTATTCACAACCAACGCTGCTTCAATACCAATTGCTGCTGACTGTACTTCTAAAGTAAGTGTGTGTTCTCCATGCGCTAGCGTATCAGACGCATATAATGTTTGACCTGTTGATCTTGTTGCAGCCCACGTATTAATATCTTCACTCGTACCACCATCAATAGAGATACGCATCGTTCCATGGTTTGGATCTGTTGTACCAACAAGGTAAATTTGTGAACCTGTAAAACTAACTTCTAGTGTCTTCCCACTTGTTGCGTACTGACTCGTTCCATTTAAGAATTGGTCCCCTGTTTCTTGATTCCATCCACTTCCACTAATTCTATCATCCGTGTTATCAATGACTTCTAGTCCTTCTGGCACTTCGAAACTATCGTACTCAAAACCTTCACTCGCTTTATATAATCCCACTTCAGTAATCATAGGTACTCCCTCACCATCTGAAGTTTCTACATGAATTCTTACTTCATCTGCACGAACTGAATTCCCTCTATAAAGGCGTTTAGACCCGATCGTAGTTCCTGTATCAAAAACCTTCCATTCTCCATCTCCAATACGATATTCAACACTATTCACTGTGATTCTTTGACCAAATTGAATGGCTTCTTCGATTGAAACCACATCGAACGTTTTAGGAGCGTCTCCTAAATCAAGTAAAATAGTTCCACTTGTAGTTCCATCATTGGTTGTCCAATATGTATTGTCATCTCCATCTAATACATTACTTGGGCTATATGCGATATCATTTTCACGCACTTCACTTGCACTAGCTTGTGCATTTTCTGCCATATTAAAGGCAAAAGTTTCTTCAATCTCATTCCCAAACTCACTTACTCTATCTAATATTTCTTGATCCACAAACCCTTGATTGTTTGGTGGTATATTTAATAACAACACTGCATTATGCCCAACAGATCTAAAGTACATTTCACCCAATTGTTCAATTGTTTTTGGTGTGCTTTTTGACTCACCCCAAAACCATCCAGCTGTTATTCGTGCATCTGCCTCAGGCACTGACCATTGGTTTCCATCACTATATCCACTTGCATAATGTGCTCCTGAATACCAACCTGTATCCATTTCTGATTGCTCAGGACCTGTTTTAATTTTCGCCCAAGTTTCTTCTCCAGCATATCCATCCTCATTACCAATCCAGTGCACTGTCGTATATGCTCCACATTGAAACACCATTGCATCTCCAGGGTTTCCCGCTTCTTCTCCCTCATATTGTTGAATGATTTGATTGTATCTTTCAAAATCATAAGTTTGCGCATTTGCACCACTTCCCTTGGCACCATCCATCCAAACTTCAACAAATCGACCATCATTCCCATATGTATCATCACTTAAAATCTCTTCTAATTGACCTGCGTAGTAGTCATTATAATCCAGGATATCTGCCTCTTCTACTTCATCCCATGTCATTCCATTCAATGGCTGTCCATTACTTCCTACTAATGCATTTCCATTCACATCATAATATCCATAACTATCTGCATTGATATCCCATGGTGATAAATAAACTCCCATATCCATATCATACTTTGTACATGCCTGCGAAACTTCGGCAAGAATATCCCCTGCTCCATCCTTGTAATTCGTATTCGCCACATCATATTGCGTTAAATCACTAGCAAAAATACAAAATCCATCATGGTGTTTTGCTGTGATATTCACTTGTTTAAAACCTGCTTCTTTCAATGTTCTTACTAATGTCTCTGCATCGAAATCTTCCTCTAATGTAAATAGCTCAGATGGATGTGTATCCCCATAATGCTCTCCCCATTCTACTCCACTAAATGTATTTGGGCCAAAGTGCACAAATGCAGCTAGTTCATCCTTCTGATATTGATATTGTGTGGCATTAGGTACCACACTATCTTTTGGTGGTGCTTCACTATTTTTTTGAGATAAATTTGCATCACTAACATACTGAGTTTCATCTTCCTCCGCCTCTATTTGTGTGGTAAAAAAACTTATATTAAATACACTCATTAAAAGTACTGCTATGCTTAAACATATAGATATACTCTTCTTTCTCATAGATGTCCTCCCATTTTTATGATCCTTACATAGGACATATTCCCCCCCTCTCACTCTATGTAAGCGTTATCATTTATTTGATTATACCACTATGTAAATCGTAATTCTATATTTTCCTAGCAATTATGTATAAAAAAGAGTTTCCTTGAAAACTCTTTTACTTTCTGTTATTTAACTTGTGAAATATATGCTTTTGCATCTTCATATTTGATTAGTTTACCCATTGATACCACTTTGTTATCCACAACTAAACCTGGTGTTTGTAACACTCCATATTTCGCAATTTCCACTGCATCTTCAACAACCGCAAATTCATCTTCCAAACCTAATTCTTTTACTACTGTTTGGATATTTTCTAATGTTTCCTTGCTTTTTTTACAACAACCTCCACCTAACATAATCACTTTTGCATTTTTAGGATCTACACTTGGTGTACATTTTCCTCCACATGAACAAGTTGTTTTTTCTTTTTTCTTTCCAAATAAATTCATTTTCTTTTCCTCCCTATTTCTTTAATGTTTTATATATACGATGCCCACCAGATAAATTATATACCTTCTTGAACCCATGCCCTAACAGTATGTTTTGAGCAGCATTACCCGTAACACCTTTATTACAGTACGTAACAACCACTTGCTCCTTATCTAGTGTATCGATTGCATTCCTTAATTTTGCATGAGGAATGTTTATAGCACCCTCAACACATCCTTTATTTGTATAATCACTATTACTTCTTGCATCAATAATTTTTACATCTTGCAACTGTTCTAATTGCGCTGTAGTGATGATTTCACGATTCGTGTTTAATGCGTTATCTAAGATCATTCCCGTATAGTGAATTGGATCTTTTGTCGTCGAGAATGCAGGGGTATACGCTAAATCCAAGTGGAATAAATCTTCTACTTTAGCACCATAAGTAATCAATGTAGCAAAAACATCAATTCGCTTATCCACACCAGCACCACCAACGATTTGTACACCTAACAATTGTCCATTTTCTTTATTCGCAACGGCTTTTATCAACATTTCTTGCCCGTTCATATAAGCTGGTTTATCCGGTTTAATGTTGTGACAAACAATCGTGTCAAATTGTGCATTAGCTTCTTTTTCACTCAAACCACTCTGTGCAACAACGACATCAAACACCTTGAAAATTGCAGTTCCTAAATTTCCTCTATATTCATTGTGTCCACCACTTAAGTTATCTCCAGCAATTCGACCACATTTGTTTGCTGTGCTCCCTAATGGCTTGTATGTTGGTTTTCCTGTAATGCTATTAAACGTTTCAATACAATCTCCACAAGCATATACATCGGATACATTGGTTTCCATTTTCGTATTCACCTTAATCGCTCCAGTTTCACCAATTTCTACACCCATCGCTTTCGCTAAGTCTACATTGGGCTTTACACCGGTTACCATAATCACAAGTTGTGCCTCTAACTCTTCTTCATTTGATAAAATAACACAATCCTTCTTAACTTCTTTTATACTTGTAGAAACAAGCATCTTTACATTCTTCTTTTGTAGAGCTGCTTGTAAGTAAGTAGACATATCTTTATCTAATCCTGTTGCGATTTGATCTGCCATCTCAACCATTGTAACATCTAAACCTTCCAGCATTAAATTCTCTAACACTTCAAACCCAATAAATCCACTACCTGCAATTACTGCTTTTTTCACATTATTTGAAATCATGTAATCGCGGATTTTAGCAGCATCTACAACATTACGTAAAGTGAAAACATGCGATAAATGCACACCTTCAATTGGAGGAAGTTTAACACTTGCTCCCGTTGCAATAACTAGTTTATCGTATTTATCTTCAAACACTTGCCCATCAAAATCTCTAACACGCAATGTCTTTGTTTGCGAATCCACAGAAATGACTTCGTGTCTAATTTTTACATCTACATTATATTTCTTTTTAAAGAATGCTGGGTCGCGAGGCGCTAATTCTTCAATTGCAGCTACCTCTCCACCTAAATAATAAGGCAAACCACACCCAGAATATGATATGTGAACATCTTTTTCATAAATTACAATTTCTGCTTCTTCATTGTTTCTTCTTGCCTTCGCTGCTGCTGAAGTACCAGCTGCAACTCCTCCAATAATAATATATCTCATAATAACTCCTTTTATATAAATAAGAATGCAAATGCATTAAACGCATATCCAATAACGATGATTCCTACAGCAATATATGCAATAAAGAATGCAAGTAGTTTTGGTTTTACTGCTTTTCGCAACATGATAATTGAAGGCAGTGATAAAGCAGTTACCGCCATCATAAATGATAATATTGTTCCAACACCTACACCTTTAAAGAATAATGCTTCAGCAATTGGAATAGTACCAAAGATATCCGCATAAATTGGAATCCCAATAATCGTTGCCAAGAATACTGAGAACGGATTATCTGCACCTAATACCGCTTGAATTACATCAGTTGGTATCCAATTGTGAATAGCTGCTCCTATCCCTACACCAATAATAACATACCAGAATACTTTTTTAACAACATCACCAACTTGTTCTCTCGCATATTTAATACGATCTCTTCGTGTTAATACATCACTCTCAATATCAATCGTTGTTACATTTTTAATACTATCTTCAACATATTTATCTAACTTTAAAGCTTCAATTAGTGTTCCACCAACAACCGCTAAAATCAATCCAACAATTACATAAATTAGTGCGATGTTAAATCCAAATATACTCATCAATAATACAAAAGCTCCTAAATCCACTAATGGAGAAGAAATCAAGAAAGAGAAAGTAACTCCTACGGGTAGACCTGCACTTGAAAATCCAATAAATAATGGGATTGATGAACAGGAACAAAACGGTGTAACTGTCCCTAATAAAGCAGCTAATATATTTGCACTCACTCCATTAAAACGAGATATGATTTTTTTCGTTCGCTCTGGAGGAAAGAAACTTTGTATATACGAAATAATGAAAATCAATACTGATAGTAGTGTAAAGATTTTAATTGTATCATAAATAAAGAATTGAATACTTCCACCAACTTGACCACTAATATCTAGTCCTAAACTTGTAAGCATATTTCCTACAATATCATTCAACCACTTCATCCCAAGTATTTGTACTTGGAAAAAATCCCAAACACCACTTACTATTTCCATATTATTTCTCCTCTATAAATTTATTTTTCGTTTTATTTGCAATTCTAACTAATATTAACATAACTGGAACTTCAACTAAGACACCTACAATTGTAGCTAAAGCTACTGGACTCGTTGCTCCAAACAAGGATACCGCTACTGCCACAGATAATTCAAAGAAGTTTGATGCCCCAATCATACCAGCTGGTGCTGCAACCTTATGCGGTAACTTTAATAATTTACATGCTATATAAGCAATTGTGAAAATCAAGAATGTTTGAATGATTAATGGAACAGAAATCATAACAACATGTAACGGATTTTCTAAGAATACATCCCCTTGAATTGAAAAGATTAGTATTAAAGTTAATAATAAAGCAGCAATCGTAATATTACTAAATTTAGGAATGAACTCTTTTTCTAAATACTCTATCCCTTTTGTTTTACTTACTCTTTGACGTGTTACTACCCCTCCAATTAAAGGAATCACAACAAATAATACTACTGATAAAATTAAAGTATCCCAAGGAACACTTACACCACTTACACCTAACAATAACGCTACAATTGGTGTAAATGCAACTAATATGATTAAATCGTTTGTTGCTACCTGTACAACCGTATACGCTGGATCTCCTTTAGTAAGGTGTGACCAAACAAATACCATTGCTGTACATGGTGCTGCACCTAATAATACTGCCCCAGCTAAATAATCTGTAGCTAAATCTAATGGAATCCATGTCTTAAATACAACAAAGAAGAAAAACCATGCGATAGCAAACATTGAAAATGGTTTAATCAACCAATTCACTACCCATGTTACATATAATCCTTTTGGATTTTTACCCACATTTTTAATACTTTGAAAATCTACCTTTAACATCATTGGATAAATCATTAACCATATCAAGATAGTAATAGGGATTGATACGCTCGCATATTCAAGCGTTCCTAACGCTTCTGGAATCGCTGGTAAGAACTTTCCAATTAAAATCCCTATAGCCATACAGATAACAACCCATACTGTTAAATACCTTTCAAAAAATCCAATACCTTCTAACTTTTGCTTTTTCATAAATTCTCCTTTTTCGACATTTCGATATATATCGATACATTAAACTTTAAGTTTAGCCATTAGCATCCTCTTAAGAATACTGATGGCTCATTTGCTTTTATTTCTGTGATTTGTGCTAATAACATTTTTGCATGTTCAACACCCGCTTTATCCAATTGATACACGATGTATTTTCCATGTTTACTAGATCTAACAATATCTGCATCACATAAGATTCTCATATGATTTGATAGTGTTGGTTGTCCAATTTTTAAACTTTCTAGTAATTCACAAGCACATTTTTCACCAGTTTGTAACAAGGATAAGATGAATAAACGATTTGGATCACAAAATGCTTTAAATATTCTTGCTGCCCTTTCATTATTTTTCATAAATTACCTCCTTGACATAATTACTATAACAATCATATCGATATATGTCAATATATAACTTTATTTTTTATAGATAAAACCGCATTCATTTATTGAACACGGTTTTAGTTTATACATATTATTTTGTTTTATACATTATTCATTCTTTTTCTTATCACGCACACTGTAAATGCTGCCGCCATCAATAATAACATCCACAATCCTGTTGACGTTGTATCTCCAGTTGGTGGTGTCACACTCACTGGCGCTTTTACACTAAATGTTGTAGTAGCCATTGTTCCTGCAGACACGATTGTTAATTCGTGTGTTCCTACTGCAAGAGTCTTTGTGTATTCGCCACTTAAAGTAACAACAATACTTCCTTCTACCACTGTGTAATATTTTGCATCGATGACTTGCCCATCGACTAACACTTGTTCAAATAAGCTAAATTCTCCATCCGACATCACGCTCAATGTATCACCTTGCGTAATTACTTGATCCATTCCCTCTGTAATCATCGTTGGTTTACCAATCCAGTTAGCATATAGTGTTGTGTCTTCTGTGTATGTATCTTCTAATGATACCAAAATACCATCAGCAGTGTACCATCCACTAAATAAGTATCCTAATTTTGATGCAGTTGGTAACGTCGTAAGATATCCATCTCTATCTACTTCTACCATTGCCTCTCCATCTAGTTCTCCACCATCTACATCAAAGCTCACTAAAGCATATTTGTACATTGGCGTTGTTATAGTAGTAGAAAAAATTTCTCCAGCTACATAGACTGGTGTTTCTTTCATACGCACATATCCTGTTACTTCACTGCTTACATCGATACCAGTTAAAGTGTTCACATCACTCCATACAAGCCCATCAAAGCTATATTCTGCACCTTCAACTTCTGGAATTGTGATTGTGAAAGTTTCACTGTCATAATCCACTGCATAGCTCATTTCAAATGAAGTGGCTTGCACTGGATTCACTTGTTTTTCAAACGTTACCGTTGCACCCTCCTTAGTTGGTCCAGCTAAATAATTCGCTTGTTCCTTCATACGAGCACTAAATGTAATTGTTTCATCTGCATTCAGCCCAGTAAATACATTGCTATCTTGGAAAGTAATTCCATCTTTTGAATACTCTGCACCAGTTATTGGTGTAATTGTATAAGAGAAAGAATCACCAACTACTTCATAACCTCCTAATACATCTTCACTCAACTCTGTACCTGGAGCCTTGATAATTGTAAAGTCTGCATCCGCACTTCCACTATAGTTGCCCATTAATGTTACATTAGCACTTCCACCTTCCGCTACATTCACATTACTTCCATAGCTTACTGTATAATCTGTATCTAATGTAAGTACTGTATCTCCATCTTTCACCACTATTGTTGGTGTGATTTGACTTCCTGTGTATGTTTGATCTGCGATTGTTTCAATACTTGGTGTAATATCTTTTGCCACAATGTTGAAGTCTGCATTTGCCATTCCACTATAGTTACCCATTAGTGTAACGCTCACACTTCCACCATCTGCTACATTCACATTACTTCCATAGCTTACTGTATAATCTGTATCTAACGTAAGTACTGTATCTCCATCTTTCACCACTATTGTTGGAGTAAGTTGACTTCCTGTGTATGTTTGATCTGCAATTGCTTCGATACTTGGTGTAATTTCTTTTGCTACAATATTGAAAGATGTACTTTCACTTCCACTATAGTTACCCATTAAGGTTACACTAGCACTTCCACCTTCCGCTAC
>CAYJJS010000012.1:10403-42102 GCA_964370645.1 uncultured Erysipelotrichaceae bacterium
CACTTCCACTATAGTTACCCATTAAGGTTACACTAGCACTTCCACCTTCCGCTACATTCACATTACTTCCATAGCTTACTGTATAATCAGTATCTAATGTTAATACTGTATCTCCATCTTTCACCACTATTGTTGGAATAAGTTGACTTCCTGTGTATGTTTGATCTGCAATTGCTTCAATACTTGGTGTAATTTCTTTTGGTGATATTGTATAAGTTCCAGTAAAAGTCCCTTCATATCTTCCTGATTCTGTAGCTGTTGCAGTTACTGTTATTGTTCCTGCGTTCGTTGTGTTTGCTTCACCACCATTAGAATTGCTATACGATAATGTATATTGTGAAGCATCGATCACTTCACTCCCAATCACTACTTCGACTTTTGGTAATTGTGATTCCCCGTTATAGGCTAAATCTGTAACATTTGATATATTCATTTCTGCACCTGAAAGAGATGTTTTAGGTGCAACTATGAATTGCTTACTTGCTATTACTTCCCCTTTTGTATACACTACACGATATGTTCCTTCGTCAATGATTTCGTCAACCACTTCCCAAGTACTTCCATTCATTTTTTCAAAAGTTTGCACAAAGTCAGCGTCTAAAACTTCGAAATTTTTACCTTTGATTTCAGTTGTTTCATCAATTATAACCATAGGTGTTAATACACTTCCTGTATACCCTAAATCAGGTACACTGATGTACTCATCGCGTAGTATAACCTGATATACTCCATCACCTGTTAGTGTTCCTTCCCCGTCTAATGTTCCCTCTAAAATGAATGTTCCATCATTTTGAAGAGTTTCCTCAGTTGGAATACTCAATGTACTACCATGCGTCACTCGTAAAGATTCATCACTTTGAATAGCAGTAAAGTCTCCAACACTTTGATTTCCATACACATTCCCTTCATTTCCAACAAAAAGAATCGCATGTGTACTTGTTAAATCAATCTTTGATTGTAATACAGTTGTAGAAATAAACGCACTTCCTTGTTTACCATCTTTACTTGTATATAAAGTTGTACTAGCTTCACCAATACCATAAATTCCATCTGTTACATTTATTTTCCCACTTAAAATATAGATAGGATAATCCATTTCCTCTACATCACCTTGATACCCGATAGCAGCAAATTTAGCACTAGCATTAATTGTTGCACCATCAAATACAAGTTCCCCATAGTCTTCTGGATTCCACGGGTCTGTTTCCACACCTATTCCAACACCACCATTTGCAGTCAAATTAATCGTACCACCTAAGAAGTACATATTTCCTGTACCTGCTCGTGAATCTCCACCTATTGTAGGAATATTAATTTGATAATTACTGCCTCCTTGTCTACCAGCAATCGCCTTAACATTCAAAATTCCTGTACTTTCTTTTGTAATTCTTAAAGTAGCCCCAAATGGAACAAAAATAGTACTTTCATCATATCTATTTCCATAAATTTGGCTGAAAATTAAATCATTATCACCTTCCAAGGTAATATTGGCTGTTGCTCCTGCTTTTATCTCCAAAGGAGAATATTGAAAATGTGTAACACTTAAATCATTAAAGATAAGATTATGTTCTCCACTCTCCACAATGATTACATTTGTATTGGATACTGTTCCTATTAATGTTATCTCTCCACTATAAGCAACTTTTGCTTCACTACCTACTTGGTAGTACGTTGTTCCTGCTACTTCACTAAAAGTAAGATTACCAGCTTCAATACTAACTCCATCTACAACGTCGTAAGTCGCAGTTACTACTTTATCTTGTACTGTTTCACTTCCTGTTGAACTTACACGTACAACATATGTACCAGCAGTTGTTGGTTGTGTTGTTGTAAATGTGTCATCCGCTGCAGCTTCTAATTTATATTCAACGACTGCTTCATTTCCATTTGCTACACCTGTTGCATAAGTTATCGTAGGTGTATACGCAGTATTTGAAAGAACCACTCCTTGCGATACAGATTCTAAATTATTGGCTACACGATTTGTTGCAATAATTTCAACATTTCCAGTTACATTTGGAATAATCAACTGTCCAGTTATCGAATCATAAGTATATGCACTACTTTCAACACCTCCCATCTTCACAATAATTGATGAAGGTAAATTACCGCTTACTCCATCTTGTAAAGATAATGTCGTTTCATATTGAAGTGTCCCTTCAGATACTTGTGCATACATTAAAGGGTTAGAAGAATTCATATTTTCTAAATTTAAGTTTACACTATATGTCATCGTACCAACGCCTTCAGGCCAACTAGTACCAGATAGGTAATATATTTGTTTCCCATCCAATTCTTTGTCATTTTGTAACTTTGGCATATTTCCTTCGAAATAAATGGTTTGAACAGAGCTGTAATCGAAAGTGTCCGCCCCAATATACGTTACCGTAGAAGGGATACTCAATTGTAACAAATTTTTACTATACTTAAAGGCATTTGGTACAATAGTTGTGACTCCATCTAGGATATCGTATGTCGATCCTGATTTATTCGATGGATAAACCAAAACTTCATGTAAATAATCATGTCTATACATAACTCCATCTTCTGAATAAAATTTGCTATTATCTGCATGTACTTCGATAGAAGTTAAACTATCTGTCGCAGCAAGCGAACTTGATGCAAAGGTCTCTAAACTAGCAGGGAATTTAATTTCTTGCAACCCTGAATATGTAAATGCATACAAATCAACTTCAACCACCCCTTCTGGGATACTTAATTGACTTAAATTTTCGCATCGATAAAATGAATATCCATCGATTATAACAAGGGTTGTTGGTAAACTCACACTCATTACATTTTTACATTCAAAGAATGCTTGTGACCCCAGCGTCGTCACACCTTCTTCAACAACAATAGTACTTATGTTCTCTTTGTTGATACTTGTATCATCTCTCCATGCAGTAGTTCCTGCATCACTAGATATTGTTAGTGTTGTCGTTGTTTCATCATACGCATAACCTGTTTCTGAAACACTTGCCTCATTTGCACTAACATCACTAAACAACCACATATCTGCTGGTCCTAATGTGATTAGCATTGCAAATGCAATACTCGCAATAAAAATACTTCGTAAATTCTTCATAATCTCACCTTTCTTTCCGATTGAATTGCTGTTTTGAAAATACCCTATTATTTCAATCAACTTAATTATAACACTTTTCAAAAAAAGTGTTAAGGGCTCTTAACACAAAAGAGATACATCTTATGATATATCTCTTTTCATTTCTATTTAATAATTGATGGTAACCAGTTTTCGTTTCCTTCTAATCCTAATAATTTTGTTACTGTCGATGCAACATTGGCTAATCCAAATTGACCATCAGCAATTTCAACATCTGCTCCATACACAATAAATGGCACAGCATTTAACGTATGAGAAGTTTTCGCTTTTAATGGTTTCCCTTCTTTTGGTTTTTCATACATTTCATCTGCATTTCCATGGTCTGCAGTAATTAACAAAATACCATTCACTTTATTCACAGCTTCAATCACACGTTTCAATTGTAAATCCACTGTTTCAACACCAATAATTGTCGCTTGATAGTTTCCTGTATGTCCTACCATATCTCCATTTGGATAGTTTGTACGTAAGAAATCATACTTACCAGAAGTAATTGCTTCCACAAATTGGTCTGTAATCTCCGCACCTTTCATCCAAGGTCTTTGTTCAAATGGTACTACATCACTTTTAATTTCAACAAATGTTTCTAATTCATCACTAAATTTTTCACTTCTATTTCCATTCCAGAAATACGTAACATGACCAAATTTTTGTGTTTCTGAGATTGCATATTGAGACACTTTATTGTTCACTAAGTATTCTGATAACGTATTTTTAATTTTTGGTGGGAATGTTAAGAATAATTTTGGAATTTCTAAGTCTGCATCATATTGTAACATTCCTGCAAACATAACTTTAGGTCTTCTAACACGATCAAAATGAGTAAACTTTTCATCTTCAAACGCTTTACAAATTTCTTGTGCACGATCCCCTCTAAAGTTGAATAGAATTACACTATCCCCATCTTCAATTGTACCAACAGCTTTACCATCTTTTTCAATAACAAAGGCTGGTAAATCTTGGTCAACTACACCTGTTTCATTACGGAACGTTTCAATTGCTTCTTTTGCACTTGCAAACATTCTTCCTTCACCTAATACGTGTGTTTTCCACCCTGCTTCTACCATTGGCCAGTTTGCTTCATAACGATCCATAGTAATGTTCATACGACCACCACCACTCGCAACACAAGCATTAAATGATGCATCATTTAACTCTGCTAATTTCGCTTCTAAAGCATCTACATATGTTAGCGCACTTGTTTCAGGCACATCACGTCCATCCAACAAGATATGTACTCTCGCTTCTTTTACACCATCTTCTTTTGCTTGTGTTAACAAAGCAAATAAGTGGTTAATATGAGAATGTACATTTCCATCAGATAACAATCCCACAAAATGCATTACTGCATTGTCCTTACAATTTGATACCAAATCTTTCCATGTTTTATTTTCGAACATTTCTTTTGATTCAATAGATTCATTTACTAATTTTGCCCCTTGTGCATATACTTGTCCACAACCTAAAGCATTGTGACCTACTTCACTATTCCCCATATCTTCATCACTAGGCAAACCTACTGCTAAACCATGGGCTGCAATCGCAGTATTTGGGCATGTTTTTAATAATTCATCAAGTACTGGTGTGTATGCATTTGTTACAGCATTTCCTAATTCGTTATTGCTGATACCTACTCCATCCATTACTACTAGAACAACTGGTCTTTTACTCATCATCTTTCCTCCTAAGTTCATTCTTCATAAATATATCACATATACAGCATTAAAGGTATACAAAAGATAAAAAAAGTATGCTTTTAAAGCATACTTTTACACTGTTTTTTCTTCTGTTTCGCTGACTTCGATTTCTTCTTCTTCATCGTCATCATCAACCATGATAGCATCTGTATCAATCACAACATCTTCAAATTTGTAACGACTTCTTAGACCCCATTTATTATCCTTCAAAATAACAAAACGATCATCTAACGACATATCCGAATAAAAATCTGCAATAAGCTCATCTGCTTGGTCTTGTGATAACCCCTTAATTTGTGAAACCTCTGTCCATAACTTTGGAAAATCAATTTCTTTTTTCTTTCTTTGCATTAAATCGTATGCAATATCAACCATTGGTTGTCCCATTTCAAATTCCTCCTTGCTTACATTTTTTCAATTGCTTCTACTCCAATTAAAGATAAAGCGTTGTTCAAAGTAATTTTACATGCTTTCAGTAAATCCAAACGTTGTGCACTTAGTTCTGGATTTTCCTTATCATTCACTTTACAAGTGCTATAAAAACTATGGAATAGTGCTGCTAATTTCTGAATGTAATTACAGATTTTATGCGGTACTCTTTGCTTTGCAGCATCCCCTACTACACTAGTGAATTCATTAATATACTTTAATAATTGTATTTCTTTTTCATGTGTCAATAAATCATAGTTTTCTACAGTCGCATCAATTTCGATACTACGTAAAATAGAGCACATTCTAGCATGCGCATATTGCGCATAAAATACAGGGTTGTCATTACTTTGCTTTCTAGCTAACGCTAAATCAAAATCAAAGTGCGTGTCTACAGCACGGTTCACGAAAAAGTAACGAACTGCATCAACACTTGTTTCTTCACAAAGTTCACGTAAAGTAACTGCGTTACCTAAACGTTTACTCATTTTCACTTCTACACCATCTTCTACTAAACGAACCATTTGAATAATATCCACATCTAATGTATCTGCATTCTTACCTAAGGCTTGAATACTTGCTTTTAACCTTGGAATATATCCATGATGATCTGCCCCTAGAAAATCAACTAATTTATCGTATCCACGATCTAATTTATCTTGATGATATGCAATATCTGGTACTAAGTAAGTAAATGATCCATCGCTTTTTCTTAACACACGATCTTTATCATCACCAAAATTTGTTGTCTTAAACCATAATGCATCATCTGCCTCATACGTATTTCCTGTTTTATCTAAAGTTTCTAATACACTTTCAATCTTATTTGCATCACGAATAGATTGTTCGCTACTCCAAACATCAAACTCGACACGGAAGAATGATAAGTCATTTTTCAACTTTTGTAACTCTCTTTTAATTCCTTCACGCTTAAAGAATGCATGATCGTAGTTATTTACATATTGATTACCATACTCTGATGCTATCTCCCCAGCAATGTTTATAACATCATTTCCATAGTAACCATCTTCAGGCATATCTATTTCAACATTAAAAGTATTACAATAACGAGAATATAACGATTTGGCTAAATTGTCAACTTGATTTCCAGCATCATTCACATAAAACTCTCGGGTTACATCATAACCACTTGCACGTAACAATCGTGTTACACTATCTCCCCAAGCTGCACCTCTAGCATGTCCTAAATGTAAATCACCAGTTGGATTTGCACTTACATACTCACAGTTTATTTTTATTCCTTTACCACTTTCATTATGACCATATAATTCTTTTTTTTCTAACACTTCTTTAATAACATTTGCTAATGAAGATTTTACCATTGTAAAATTTAGAAAACCAGGACCTGCAATGCTCATGCTCTCCACACTACAAGCTTCTTTATTTAAACAATCAATAATTGATTGCGCAACTTCACGTGGATTTTTTCCTACTCGCTTAGTTAGACGCATTGCTAAGTTTGTCGCATAATCCCCATGTGTTGTATCTTTTGGTATCTCAATAACAACTTCATCCATATTCACTTCCAGTTGAAATGCTTGTTGTACTGCATCAATCAAACTTTGTTTTAAATTCGTCTCAATTGTGTTCATATACTCCCTCCTCAATTTCTATTTCTACAATAAATCCATCTTTGTCATCACTTCCATTTTCTATATCATAAGAAACTTTAACATAATTTGTATTTACTTCATATTCATACGTATATATTTCAACATCAAACACACCATACTCACTCTTAATTGGATTACTTGTACGTTGTTTTGGTTTAAGAGATAGTTGAGAAACCACTTCAGCAAAACGATGCACCTCTACAAAAGTCTCAAAACAATAAAAAACAACTTTAACATTTAACCCTTCTAAAAATGCAATTTTACGATATCCTGGATAATCATCTATTTGGGAAGTCCCTTCAAACAAAATAGCGCTCTCCTTTGTATATCTATGTGTGTGCTTTACTTTAATTTTCTTTTCCATTTCTTTCTCTCTATTTCTCGCCTATTATAGCATAAGATAAATTACTTTCAAGACTAAAAAACATTTTTTTGTTCACAAAGATTATATTTTCACACATTCTTCCCATAATAGTATAAAGAGGTGTGTTATGAAGAAAGTATTTCGTATTTCAAGCTTACTATTTATTGTCCTTTTTACTCTATTTATTGCATTATTAGTCTATGCAGCATGTAGTCCTATTGCATTAAGCAATACCCAAATCATTATCTATGATAAAAATCAAAATATCATATATCAAAGTAAACAATCTATCGTTAGCGACATCCAAGAAATTCCACCATTATATATAGAAGGATTATTGGCCATTGAAGACCAACATTATTATGAGCACATCGGATTCGATCCGCTACGTATCATAAAAGCAGGATTTAATAATGTTGTACAGGGAGAAATTGTAGAAGGTGCAAGTACACTTACTCAACAATATGCAAAAAATGTATATTTGAACAATGAACAGACATTCACTCGTAAAGCAAATGAAATTCTATTTGCTTTACAACTAGAGATGCAGTACACAAAAGAAGAAATTTTAGAAGCATATGTCAATTCCATTTATTATGGACATGGTATATATGGACTAGCTAACGCCGCTAACTTTTATTTTTCAACCCCCCTTGAACAATTGACCCCAGCTCAAGTTGCCTTGTTGATTGCTATCCCCAATGCACCCAGTTATTACTCACCCTACCTGCATATCGATAATGCGTATGTAAAGCGTGATCAAATCCTGTATGTATTTTATGAAAAGGGAATTCTGAGTGAGAGCGCCTATGAATCTGCTATTGAGGAAGAAATTGTAGTCGATAGTTCAACATACGAGGAAAGCATCAATACCAACTATTATATCGATGCAGTGTTATTGGAACTTGAACAATTACAGATTGATGATGAGATTCTACACATCTATACTTACTACGACCCGCAAGCTCAGAAAGCATTATCGGATAGTATTAGCGAACACAATAACAATATCGAGTTACAAACTAGTGGAATTATCATCGAGCCCTATACGTCAAACATTATAGCGTTGCAAGGAGGAAATGATTATGGCACGAGCAATTATAATCGTGCCTTATATGCACAAAGGCAAGTTGCTAGTACGATTAAACCTCTCATCTATTATTTAAGCCTTTGTCAAGGCTTTACCCCCTCTAGCACTTTTGAGAGTAGTGCTACAAGTTTTGTGCTAGAAGATGGAACAACCTATAAACCTGAGAATTATAATAAAGTATACCCTGAAAAAGAAATATCCATGATTCAAGCTGTAGGAGTATCCGATAACATTTATGCAGTGAAAACTTTATTATCCATCGGTGTAGACACTTTGGTAGAAGCACTAGAAAACTTTAATATACAAAGTGAAGCAAACCCTTCTTTGGCACTAGGTTGTGTGAATATGAGCATATTACAAATTAGTGAGATATACAACACTTTCGCTAGTGAGGGTATATACAATAAACCAGCCTTTATAGAGTCCATTAAAAATGAACAGGACGAACTATATTCTCGCTCCATTCTAGACAAGCAATTATTAAAACATGATGAAACACTCATTCTAAACCAACTTTTGACTGCGTCTACAGATATGAACAACAATGATGTTTCGTTTGTAACCATGTATACACATATCCCTGAACATACCGCTTCCATAAAAAGTGGTACCAGTGATTGGGATACGTGGTGCATTGGATATAACCCTTATTACACAATTGGGATATGGAATGGGTATGATGACTCTCGTAACATTGAAAAAGCGGACTATAATACCAGCAAAGCCATTTGGCAAAATACCTTTGACACACTAATGCAAGATAGAGGAAACCCTTTTTATACAATGAGCAATACTATTGAAAGTCGCATCGTAGATCCAATTAATGGTGATGCTATGAGTGAAGGTAGTGAATATTGGTATTTAAAATAAAAATACAAGAAAAAAATGTAGATCACTCTACATTTTTATAATTTTACAAATTGTTCAACATCCATTACAAAGATAGTTGCTCCTCCAACTTGTACTTCTACTGGAAATGAGGCAAATCTTCCAACATCATAAGAAGCCGTCGAAGGAACGATTTCTGTTCTTTTTCTACTAAACTCCCCAATCACTTCAATTGCTTTTTCAACTTTATCATCTTCTGTACCTACAATTAACGTTGTATTTCCCGCACGTAAGAATCCTCCTGTAGTGGCAAGCCTAGTCACTTGATAATTCTCCTTTGTTAATGCAGAAGATACTGATGGACTGTCTTCATTAGACATAATTGCTAAAATTAATTTCATAATACCCACTCCTTTTCTATTTAAATTATAGCATTCACACCCACTCTTTTCAATGTTATATGTACTGCTACTTTCTAGGATTTGATTGAATCTTCCTCACTACATCAAGAAATCCTTTACAGGAGTAATCTAAAACACCGCGAGCATACACTTTCATCCCCTTTTTACACACAATGTAGGTTACGACGAATGAAAAGGATAATGAGATTAATATTTCATAAGTGGGTACATACATTGCCATGATACGACAGGGCATTAATAACATATTTAGAAATGGTACAAAAGATAAATAGTAACCGATGCCCTCGTTCAATTGTTGAGGAGTATTTAAACTAATAACTGCATAATATAAAACCATTAAAAACAAATAGAACGGCGCTTGCAAATTTCCGGCTTCCTCTATACTACTTGTAAAACTACTCACTACGACTAAAATCACTTGAATGAGTAATACTCCCAGCAAAAGAAATAACAACACGTAAACAACTTGTATTAGAAAAGTTACATTAATATCAAAGGTTTGTAATAATTGTGAAAATGTGAGATGTTCATTCAAATAAATACCCAGCGTATTTGCTAATCGTAACAAACCTGCTCCTTGATCTATGAAATTACGTAAAATAAAAGCAATAAGCATATACGCCCCACTCAAGCACCCCTGTATGATGATGACTAACCACCCCACTAAAATCTTACTTATGAAGTGTATTTGTGTGGGGATAGATGTTAAAACTAACTCTAATGTTTTCGTTGATTTTTCATTGACTACTTCACTTGCTACAGAGGATATAAAACTTAACATCATAAAGTACACTGCACTTACAAATAAGAATAAAACATTAGCCTTATTTTCACTCATAGACTGTTCTTCCTGTAATACATCTGTAAGCAATTCCACCGGTTCATCGTACGCTTGCATTAATTCAGGCTGTGATGATTGTAATAGCACTTCTTGTTTTTTATAAAAGTCTAAATAGGTTTGAAAACTCGCCACTACAATCGGAGAAAGCTCATATTTAGAATACAAAGTATAAGATTGTGAATGACGCTCTATCACAAGATGATTTTCTTTTACCATTTCTTGAATATTTCCTTGTATTAACAAGAACTGATATTGATCATTACTATTTTCATTTAGGTAGTCCACTAATGCACTGTCTTCATCTTTAACATATACAACATCTTTATCATAAAAATTTGGGTTCACCAACAATACAATTTTATCACTAAAGAAAATAGCAAACACAAACACAATAACGAGTATATTAAACACCTTTGTAGAACGATTATTAAAACGCCTACTTAACGAGAATAAAATCAGTTCCTTCATACCTTCTTCTCCTTAATAATGTCCTGTAAACTCAATAACTGTAGCGACACTTCATCTACTTCTTTCTCTAGTAGGTAAGTAATCAGACGTAGTGCTTCCTCTTTATTTCGCACAACATATCGTATGTATGCTTTTTCTTGTATTTGCTTAACAATATCGAATTCTTTAGTGGGGATAATCTTCTTATTTTTACAACGTACAATACGTGTTTGATACTTTCTCTTAATTCGCTCAATATCTCCTTTAAATGCGACCTTCCCTTCCTTTAAATACACAACACTATCACAATACTGTTCAATATTATGATATTGGTGTGATGAAATCAAAATATATTTTTTTTCTTCTTTTAACTTCCACAACAAATTTTGAAACAAACTAACATTATCTACATCTAATCCATTCAATGGTTCATCAAAGATAAGTATCTTTGGATCATGAATCAAAGCACATAAAAATTGTGCTTTTTGTTGGTTTCCCTTAGACAATTCAATGATTTTTGTGTTCTCATACTGTGTTATTTGCAAATATTGCATCCAATAAACAAAACGCTCCTGTATTTCTTCTACTTCCATTCGTTTTAATTTAGCTAAATGAAAAACCTGTTGTTTCAAAGTCAAGTTTCTAAGCATACTTCGCTCTTCTGGAACATACCCAAACAGTGTATGTACTGCAAGCTCTTCTCCATCTATACTAACACTACCAAAATCCGGGTTCAGCAATCCTAATAAAACACGAAAACATGTTGTCTTACCACATCCATTACGACCAAGCACTCCACACACTTTACCTGCAGATAGTTGAAAACTAACTTCGTGAAGCCCTCTACCATTACCATAGTCTATTGATACCTTATTGAGCTTTAACATAATAAGATCCTCCTACACCATTATTGACAAGCAATGTAAAAAGTCCTAAAAAAAAGGAAGATTACTCTCCCTCGTATTGTTTTGTATATTGTTTCATAATAAGAACCACTGCAACTAACAACAAAATGCCTTTAAAATAACTGGATATACTAATACTCCACCACACCCCATTAATTGCTAATACTGTTGTACTCAATGCGATTGCCATAGGTATACGTAATCCTGTAAACAATATGCTTATCATTGCGGGTAACTTTGTCCTACCTAAAGCATTCATCGTATTACTAGACAAAATCTCCCAACACATAAATAATTGTGACGTTCCCAAAATCATTAAATACTGAGCACCTGCACTAGCCGTATTCACATCTGGTAGAAATAATGTAAATAGTTCTCTAGCAAACACAATCATGAATATAGTTGTAAGTATCCCCCATATCGATAATATCTTTAGTGCTGTAATAAATCCCTGTCTTGCTCTTTTACGATTGTTTGCTCCGAAGTTTTGTGCAACAAAACTATTTACTGCTATCGCAAATCCATCGGATGTCATCCAAGAAAGTGACTCGATTTGGCTTCCAATACGCTGCACCGCAATTGCCTCATCTCCAAAGCCAGCAATCAATCTTGAAATATACATAGAAATCAATGGGAATAGTGTAGCCTGTGTTGCGACAGGTGCACTTAATCTTAAAATTTGTTTACATTTATTAAAATCTGGTAAAACCTTAATGTTAATTAAAGAAAACATTTGCTTATCTTTTCTTGCGTAATGCAACAATACTAAGAACACAATAAATTGCGCCATAATTGTCGCCAATGCCGCCCCAATTACTCCTAGTGCTGGAAAGCCAAACCATCCAAAAATCAAAATAGGGTCCATTACAATATTGAAAACTAATCCAATCGTAGTGGCAATAAATGGTGTTTTACTATTTCCTGTCGCAGTAATCATAATGGTAAGCATTTTGCTCAACAATTGAAAAACAACAAACCCTCCACTAATTCGCAAATAATTTTGAGCATCAATAATTACTTGATCACCATTTAATTGAAAAAAAGAAATCACATATTGATTCATGAATAAGAAAATACACCCTAGCACTAGTGAGATCACCACACTCAAACACAATGCTGCATGTGCAAATTTAGCTGCGACTTGTGGTTTATTCGCACCTAAATTTTGTGCAACATACACTTGACCCCCTACTTGTGCAAGCATATGTATCCCTGTACAAAACCAAATCAATTGTCCACCAGTTCCAACAGAAGCAACCGCTCCTGCACCCAATTTACCAATCCAAAATACATCCGTTAAATTATAAGCCATTTGAATAAAACTCATCCCCATAATTGGTAAAGCCAATTTCGTCAGTGTTGATGCAATATTCCCTTGCAATAAATTAATTCTATTTGCCATACATTACTCCTTTAAACTTCGCTTATTATACTATAATAAAATAAGAAGATACAGTGAAATTTGTATCTTCCTATTTTTTATCAAAATACCACAAGCATTTTTGAGATGCTTTTTCAAAATATGTCTTCTCTTGCAGTCTTAAACTGATATCATTTTTTGCATTCACTTGTGAAAAAATAATGGGTTTGTATTTTTTACTCATTAAGTAATTCACATAACTACACTGTAATAAAGTTCCAATTTTACGCCCTTTATATCCATCAAAAACTTCTAACATACCCATTGCACCATTTTCATGCATACCTATAAATCCAACCAATTTTTCTTTTTCAAAAGCACCTAAGAAACCTCTTTGAAAACACCCATCGAAATAAGCATCACTGAAACTTTGTGCCAAAGTATAGTGTTTTTTTATAGTTTCTTTGTACGTCCCATCAAGTTTTTTTATTTGTATCTCAGACGCTTTAAGCACAAACAATTGTCTTTTCTTATATACATGATTATAGCTCTCTAAGGAATGCGTGTACGAGAGCAACTTCCCCATATACTTTTCAAAAATGACATCATGGGCGACAAAGGAGTCATACCCCTTTGGAACAAGTTGCACAATTTCTTGCGCAGCCTGTTCACTTTGTGCAGTAGCTAAATATTGGTCATTTTTCGTATTATAAAGTAAAACCCCATCGCGTTCTCCATACAGCAGCTTTGCTCCACATTGCGTATACGCATAAATCATATCTGCGTAAAGTGCCTCATTTTGTTTGAAAAACTTCATGAACATATCATTATCAACAGGAATATCATAAGCTTTAATTTTACTTTGTTGTGCAATCAAAGCAATTCGTAATAATGCTAGCACAATTACAAATACACCTATGATGACTAGCATCATATTTTGAAGAGTGTACGCCTGTACAAACAAAAATACACCACAAAGAATAAGAACCGCACAACTGATGTGTAGACGATTCATTAACGAACAATACTTCCTATTGCAAGATTTTGGACATTAAGCAATTCAATATGCTTATCATCCTCACCTGCAAGTAACATACCTTGGCTTTCAACACCTCTTATTTTTGCTGTTTTCAAATTTGTCACAACAATAACTTTACGTCCCACAACGCACTCAGGTGTGTAAGATTTTGTAATACCACTAACTATTTGACGCACCTCATTTCCTATATTCACTTGAGATACAAGTAGTTTATCTGCTTTCGGATGTTTCTCACACGATATAACTTCCCCAACTTTAAGTTGTACCTTCATAAAATCATCAAAACTAATTTCTTCAACCTTTTCTTCTTCAACCACAGGTGCGTGATCCGCTTCAATACGAGCCATCATTTCTTTTTCATCAATTCTAGCGAATAAAATTGTCGGCTTTTCAATAACCTGTTCTGCATTGAATTGACCAAATGATTGAATTGTTTCAAGTGTTGTAGAAGGTGTTTGTAACTGTGTTAAAATCGCTTTTGATGTTTCAGGCATAAACGCATCTAATAAAACTGCACCAAAACGAATAGACTCTAATAAGGTATACATAACACTATGTAGACGTTCCGCATTTGCTTCTTCCTTCGCTAAGATCCAAGGAGTCGTTTCATCAATATACTTATTGCAACGTCTAAATAAGGTAAAAATCTCATCGATTGCATCCGCAACACGCAATTCATTCATTTTTAAATTCACGTTATCGCGCGTTTCATTACATAAAGCAATCAACTCTAAATCCACATCTTCTTGTACATTTGTATTCAATACTTTTCCACCAAAATATTTATTGCTCATAGAAATGCTTCGATTTACTAAGTTTCCTAACACATTTGCTAACTCTGAATTAGTACGTTCAATCATTAATTCCCATGTTAGTGTCCCATCTTGTGCGAATGGCATTTCATGCAAACAGAAAAAACGCACAGCATCTACACCGAAATACTTAACTAATTCATCTGCATAAATCACGTTCCCTTTAGACTTAGACATTTTACTATCACCAATCAATAACCAAGGATGTCCGAACACCTTCTTTGGTAACTCTACTTCTAAAGCCATCAACATGATTGGCCAATAAATCGAGTGGAAACGTACTATATCTTTACCAATAATATGAACATCTGCTGGCCAATATTTCTTAAACTCTTCTGAGTGATTTCCATCTACATCATATCCGATACCTGTAATATAATTCGATAAAGCATCTATCCAAACATATACTACATGCTTTGGATCAAAATCTACAGGAATTCCCCAAGTAAAACTTGTACGTGATACACAAAGGTCTTGTAATCCTGGTTTAATGAAGTTATTCAACATTTCATTTTTTCTTGACTCCGGTTGAATAAATTCAGGATGATCGTTATAGTACTGCACCAAACGATCTGCATATTTACTCAATCTAAAGAAATATGCTTCTTCACTAGCCTTTTTTACTTCTCCGCCACAGTCTGGACATTTTCCATCTACAAGTTGTGACTGTGTCCAAAATGACTCACATGGTGTACAATACATTCCTTCATATGAACTTTTGTATATATCTCCTTTTTCATATAATTTTTTAAATATTTTTTGCACTTGTTCTTTATGATATACATCTGTTGTTCTTACAAACTTATCATAACTCGTGTTCATTAAATCAATACTATCTTTAATAACTTCAGCAACCCCATCCACAAACTGCTGTGGTGTCATATTACTAGCTGCTGCTTTTTCTTCAATTTTGATTCCATGTTCATCTGTTCCTGTTTGAAACAATACATCAAATCCCTGGTTTCTTTTGTAACGAGCAATTGCATCACTCAAAATGATTTCATACGTATTTCCAATATGTGGTTTTCCTGAAGTATACGCGATTGCTGTTGTTAAATAATATTTTTTCATATTCTCTTTCCTCCTTGAAAATAAAAAAACTCATCCAAAGGACGAGTGTATCGTGGTACCACCTTACTTTATGCATAAATGCACCTTTTCTTGTTAACGCCAAGTTACGCTATAAAAGAAACTAATGGTTCATGTTCTAAATCAATAAATTGTAAGTTTGCACCGAACACTTACTCTCTAAAAATCCACTGACTTATACTCTTCCATATCCTCGTTTTTTATTCCACACCATTATAATATAATACAAGTTTAAAATGCAATATTTTCGATAAATTAAAGTGTATTTTAAACAGGAATTTAAGTGTATATCATTCGTATGTATTTACCTATTATGATACCATGTATTTAATAAAGCAATGCGAAAGGAGTTTATATGAACAATAAAGTTGTATTAATAAGTGGTGCTACCTCTGGAATTGGTGAGCAAAGCGCATATGCATTAAAAGCTCTTGGATATACAGTATATGGTGGTGCTCGTAATACGAAAAAGTTAGAAGAATTACAACACAAAGGCATAAAAACAATTTACTTAGACGTTACAAATGATGCTTCCATGCAAATGTGTGTACATCATATCATACACAACGAAGGTAGAATTGATGTATTGATCAACAACGCTGGATATGGTTTGTTTGGTTCTATAGAAGATACCTCTATGCAAAAAGCAAAAGAACAAATGGAAGTTAATGTTTTTGGACTCGCTCGATTAACACAATTAGTGCTTCCTCATATGCGTAAACAAAAGGATGGAAAGATCATTAATATCGCTTCCATTGGAGGGCGTGTATGGACTCCTTATGGTGGGTGGTATCATGCATCAAAATTCGCTGTAGAAGGTTTATCCGCCTGTTTACGACTAGAAACAAAACCCTTCAATATAGACGTTATTTTAATTGAACCAGGTGCTATCGCTACAAATTGGGCGCACATCGCTGCTTCTCATTTAGAAGATAGCACAAAAGATAGTGCGTATGCAAAGCAAGCAAAACGAGTTGCAACTGCAATGAGGGACATGTACAATAGCCGTCAGCTTACACATCCAAAGACAATTGCGAAGTGTGTCGCGAAAGCTGTGCAAGCACACAACCCGAAAATTCGATATGTTAGAGGATATCGAGCGAAATCTGCAATTTTATTGCATAAAATGCTTGGAGATAATGCTTATGACCAAGTATTAAAGCTTATATACAAGCTTTAAATCTTAATATCATATGTAAAAAACCGTACTCACTATTGAGTACGGTTTTCATTAGATTGTATTGTATCAATAAATTTTTTAACCAATTTATCAGCTTCAATAAGGTTTGTTGTTTTACCTAAAATATATCCTGGTTTCATTTTTTCACCATGAAATTCACTTCCTGCACTCACATGTAGCTTGTACTGTTTTACTTTTGTAAGAAGCAATGAAATATCTTCCTTATCATGATAAGGAGTAAACACTTCAATAGCATCTATTTTTTCCTGACAGATTTGATCGAATAATATTTCTGTCTTAGAAAAAGTACGATATGGATGTGCTAAACACACTTTTCCATTACTTGCATGAATCAAATCCATCATATCTCTAGCATTTGGATGAATTAATTTAACATATGCAACTTTTCCTTCGCTAAAGTAATCGTTTATAAAATGTTTCATTGGTGCATTACTCTTATCTCCAACAAAATATTCCTGTAAACATGGTTCTTGTGCAAACATTGGATTGTTTAAAACATAATTTGCTATCATCTCTGATGTAGCAACATTGAAACGGTTTTTACCAACCAGTTCCTCTACATCAATTTGCAATCCTGTCGCTTCTTCCAACAGCATAATTTTACGCAAACTTACAGCTTTCTCTTTTGCTAAATTCTCATTTTCGATTTGCATGAATCGCTCTTCATTACAATTCATTCCATATCCCAACAATCGAATTTGTACACCTTCATACATACAGTCAATGCTAATCCCTGAAATATACGTAACACCGTATAATGGTGCTAATTTTTTCGCTACATTATTTGCTTTTACACTATTATGATCACAAATAGAAAGCACTTCTACTCCTGCATCTTTTGCCATTTTCAACAATTCTTCAACCATGTGCTCACCATCGTGAGAAAAAGTAGAACAAACATGCAAGTCGTATTTATTATACTTTACACTGCTCACTTCTTCACTTTCTTGTATTAGCTCGTTTTTTTTAATATCTTCACTTTGTACTTTCAATACAACGACTTTGGTTTGCAATATAAAATCAATCCAACTTCTATGCTTTGGATCAATGATCACAATTAGTGCGTTTACAGCGATAAAAATACCTAGTGCAATATAACCCAGGAAATAAAACAACAATAAATAAGGAATGGCGAACCCTATCAATTGTCGAATCATTACTATGAAAACATTTGCCTCTTTATTCTTATTACTAATCACCTTTAAACTCATTGCGATTTTCCCAAAAGTTTGTCCTCTAAAGAACACCGGTAACATAGTATTAATACACAATATTGAAATAATTAATAATATATCAACAATAATTTCCAAACTATGGTAATCAGAAAACGACATATTTCCTGCCATTAAAAATATAATTGCGATATCCCATGCATATATAAAACACAACATTGCAGTAATATCACCTAAAAAAGACACTCCTCTTATAAAAAGGTCTTTATATCCCATATTTTTTACAACATAGTAGCTAGTGTTCTTTTTTTTCATTGGTTTGTTATTCCCTGTCATACTATACCTCTCTTGAAACATTATAGCATGAATTAAGGTTTTTTTATCATTTATTTATCTCTAGATAAAAATAAAATGTTGTTCCTTCTTGTTTGGTTGATCGCACACCATATTCTGCACGGTGCATCTCTAATATTGATTGCACAATGCTCAATCCTAACCCTGTACCAATTTGCGCACGCATATGTGGGTTCTTAGATTTATAATATCGTTGCCACACATGATCTAGCTGTTCTTCTTCAATTCCTTCACCATGATCCTCTATTTCAATTAAAACACGATCATCTACTTTGGTTTGAGATAAAATGACAATTTTATCCTCTCCTGCATAATTAATTGCATTCACAAGGAGGTTGTAAATGACTTGATTAATTTTAATCACATCTACACGCACATAAATTTCTTCATCACACTGTACTTGTATTTGATAACCTTCACTTTTCAATAACGTTTGTACACGAAGCGCTATTTCTTTCAACAACTTTGTTAAATTACAATCTTCAACATGCATTTCATGCATAGAAGATTGTAGTTTTGATAAATCTAGAATATCATTCACCAAACTTGTTAACCTTGCGCATTCATCAATAATTACTTGTACATTTTCAGGCGTATTTTCTCCAGGTATATCACGCATCATTTCACTATATCCTCCAATCATTGTTAGTGGAGTACGTAAATCATGAGACATATTCGCAATCAATTCTCTGCGTTGTTGCTCTACCTTACCTAGCTCTTCACGCGTGTGATTTAAGGTTACATTCAGCTCAGAAATTTCACGATATCCTTCACCTTCAAACTCAATGCTATAATCCCCTGTTGCCAGTTTTTTTGCACTCTCATTAATTTTAATAATTGGTGCTGAAATTCTTTGCGCCATAATGAAAGCAACCAACATCCCAGCGATTAGAAAAATCGCGCTAACAATCAATAATTGTACTTGTAAAGTGTTCACAATTTCACCCACTAGTGTAATATTTGAGCTAACCATCACAAGATACTCTTTGTTTGCCACTTCACTAATTTCAGTGATTGTAAGTGATTTTACTTCACTTTGAAAGTGATTAATATCAAGACGGTTTGCATTATCTACACCACCATTTAATATAGGTTGAAACTGTAGTGACTCACGTATCGTTACACTACTTCCACCCTCTTCCAATGCTTTATCATATAAATTATCGACTTCATTTTCAGTCAACTTCAAAAATCCACACGTACCTGAAGACTCACTATTTTCATAATATATTTGGTTTTCTAAATCTACAATACGAACGCAGTAATCACTATTTTCTACTAACTCATCAATATAAAGTTCCAGTTCTTCAGACTCCACATTATCACTTATAAAACTTGAGACCTCTTTAATTTCTTGGGTTTTCATAAACTCATAAAAATCATTTAAAAACACAATTTGAAACAACCAAAGAAGTGCTATAAATCCAGCACCTATTGCAAATATATATAAGAATATCTTATATCTTATACTCAACTTAGATAATCTATTCTTCAAAACGATACCCCACTCCACGTATAGTAACAATGTGACTAGCGTATTCATTCAAGTGTTTTCTCAATAATTTAATATGTGTATCTAAAGTTCTTTCATCACCATAAAAGTCATATCCCCAAACTTCTTCTAGAAGCATATCTCTAGTAAGTGCTATATTTTTATTTTTCACTAAATACAACAGCAATTCAAATTCTTTCAATGACAAATCAATTCTTTGGTTTTTCACATGTACAATTCTAGCTTTATAATCAAGTGTAAGTTCTCCCAGTATATATACATCTCTCTCATCTTTATGTAGGCGTTTTAAAATTGCATTCACACGCATCATCAATTCTTTTGGAGAAAAAGGTTTTACTACATAATCATCTATCCCCAATTCAAAACCATGTAACTTATCATATTCTTCACCTCTTGCCGACAACATGATGACAGGTATTGATTTAATCTTAAAAATTTCTTTACAGGCACTAAACCCATCTAACTCAGGCATCATAACATCCATGATAATTAAGTCGAAATCTTGCCTATTTACTTGTTCAATTGCGATTGTACCATTACCTGCTTCCACGACTTCATGTCCCTCAAACAATGCATATTTTTTTACTACTTCACGAATGTTTTTTTCATCATCCACTATCAATAATTTTGCCATACTATCACCTCTTTATTCATTTTACCATACACGATATTTCCTTATGTGATATTCTTGTGAACTAATCAACACACCACCTATACCTTTTCATATCTACTTTATCTTTCTCAATGATAATACCTTCTGCTTCCAACCGCTCTCTTTGTGTAGCAAATGAAGCAGCAAGCTTCCCATTACTATATAACACACGATGACATGGATATTTACCATAAAAATTAGCATTCGACAAAACTTGTCCCACACGCCTTGATTGTTTCTCAAAACCCGAAAGTTGTGCTATTTGTTTATAGCTTGCAACCTTCCCTTCTGGTATTTCTGATACAATGGACAATATTAAAAAACTAAATTCATCTCGATTCATCACAATCACCTCTATATGTATTGTATCATAAAAAAAAGAGCAAAACGCTCTTAATCAAATTCGTATTGTACTCCTTTTTGAAGATACACTACATGTTCACATATATTAATTGTATGATCTTTTGTTCTGTTCACATTACGAAGCAATTCAGCTAAGTAAAACGCTTGTTTTTTCGTGACTGTTTCACTCTCAATCATACGATCTTTAAAAGCTCTCACTTTCGCAATAATCTCCTTATTTTTTTCTGGAATTGAGAACGCAATATTCAAATCTCTATTTTTATAAGATTCGATTGCATTTTCAAGCATTTCAATCGCGTTTTCCTCTAATTCAACTACCATATCCATTAACGTATCTTCTTCCACATCGCGATCTTTGATAATAAATGATGCAAATGTTTTTGCATAATCACCAATACGTTCCAGTTCAGAAGCTACTTTAATCGCTACAATAGTTCTTCTCAAGTCAGTAGCAAGAGGACTTAATAATGCAAATTCTGCGATTGCCAAGTTATTAATTTCTTCTTCCATGCGGTTTACATGATCGTCCTTCTTAATGATAGATAATGCAATCTCTTTATCCTTTTTTTGAATTGTTTCAACAACTTTTTTGTGTTGTTTAATAACTAATGTAGCCATTTCATATACTGTATTCTCTAAATTGTCTAATGATTGATCAATGTTCATTTTGTTCTCCTATCCGAATCTTCCTGTTATGTAATCTTCTGTCTTTTTATTCTTTGGTTTTGAGAATAATTCTAATGTAGATGAAAATTCAATTACTTCTCCCATTAAGAAGAATGCAGTATCATCACTAATTCTACTTGCTTGTTGCATAGAGTGTGTCACGATTAAAATCGTATAATCTTTTTTCAATTCCTCAATTAAATCTTCTATTTTCTTTGTTGCGATTGGATCTAATGCACTAGTTGGCTCATCCATTAAAATAACATCTGGTTTCATCGCAATCGTTCTTGCAATACAAAGTCTTTGTTGTTGTCCCCCTGACAGTCCTAACGCACTTTTATTCAATCGATCACTAACTTCATCCCATAATGCTGCTTGCTTTAATGACGTTTCCACTAACGCATCCAATACTTTCTTATCTTTAATACCTTGGCATCTTGGCCCATATGCAATATTATCATAAATACTTAATGGGAATGGATTCGGTTTTTGAAACACCATCCCTACTTTCGTACGTAATCCAATAACATCGATTTGTGAAGACAATAAATCTTCTCCTTGAAAATCAATTTCTCCTTTTACTTTCACTGTATCGATTAAATCGTTCATACGATTCAATGTACGTAGAAAGGTAGATTTCCCACACCCTGATGGTCCGATAAGAGCAGTAACTCTTTTTTCTTTTATTTCTAAATTAATATTTTTAAGAGCTTGAAAGTCTCCGTAAAATAAATTAAAATCCTTAACACTAAATTTGATATCTGCTGACATGTACTTCTCCTATTTTCTAACTAATTTACTTGCAACTAGTTTTGTTATTAAATTTAAGATAACGACTATAATAATTAATATTGACGCCGTTGCATAAGCTTGTGCGGTAGATTCAGCTCCAATCCCCTCACTAGCTAAGAAATATAAATGCGTAGTTAATGTTCTACTTGATGAATAAATACCTTCCGGCATATAGTATACCATTCCCGCTGTTAATAAAAGTGGTGCACTCTCTGAAACAATTCTACCCATTCCTAAAATAATAGCTGTAATAATACTTCCCATACAACTTGGTAAAATGATTTTAAAAATTGTTTGCACTTTACTTGCCCCAACTCCATATGATGCTTCACGTAAATCATTTGGTATTGTTTTCAAAGCCTCTTCGATTGTTTTGATTAAAATTGGCAAAATCATTATCGATAACGTCAACGAACCAGATAAAATAGAATATCCATTTGTGAATCCAGATAATGTTGTTACAAACAACGAGAATCCAAACAATCCATACACAATACTTGGCACACTTACAAGTCCATCAATCGCAAAACGCAATACCATTGTAACACGATTTTCTTTTGAATATTCATTCAAATAAATTGCACCCAAAATACTAATTGGTGTCGCAATCAACAATGTTAACACAACAATATATAATGTTCCAATGATCATTGGTAAAATTCCACTCTCATCTGATGTTACACTATATTCATTTGTTAAAAACCCTAAACTAATATGTGAAATACCCTGTGTTAAAATATAAAACAATATGAAACAAAGTGCTGCTACACAAATAAATGCAGACAATCCAATAAAGAAATATTGAATACTATCTTTTACTTTTCTATTCATTATGCGCGCACTCCTCTCTTCTTAATACGTAAGATAAATAAGTTTAAAATACTTACGAATAAAAATAATACAACTCCTGTGGCAAATAAAGCTGCACTATGTGTCCCAGTAGCATATGCTAACTCCAATACGATATTTCCAGTAAGTGTTCTTCCCCCACTTAAATATGCTTCTGGTAAATTTAATAAATTAGGTAGTAAGTTTGAGTTCCCTGCAACTAATATGACTGCCATAGTTTCCCCCAGTGCTCTACCAATCCCTAACAAAAAAGAAGTTAGTATACCTGATTTTGCATATACAATTTTTGTTTTAAAAATCGTTTGAATTTTACTAGCACCTAATGCTAACGACCCTTCAACCACACTATTTGGCACTGCTCGAAGTGCACTTGTCGATAAAGAAACTACAGTAGGTAGTACCATCAACGCTAATATTAATGAAGCTGTGAATAGTGTCGCACCACTGGATAAACCAAATGTACTTTGTACAAATGGAACAACTACTGATAATCCAAAGAATCCATAAACAACACTTGGAATCGCAGCTAAGATTTCAATTACAAACAATACGAATGCGCTAATTTTTTTAGGAGCTACCTCACTAATGTAAATTGCTGTATATAAACCAATAGGAATCCCAATAACAATAGCCAGTATCGTTGTTAGAATAGTTGCGACAATAAACCCTGCAATTCCAAATCTTGGTTCTGCAGCAGTTGGCGCCCAATCTGAACTCGTTAAGAAGCTGATGAAATCGACCTCTTGAAACAATGGCATTGCTTTTATTAAGATGAATGCTAAAATTGCAAATAATGCAACTACGGTGATAGAAGTAAACGCAAATACAATCCATTTGAAACTACTATCTAATTTTCTTTTATAATCAATTGAATTCATAATTAACCCTTTCTTTAACATACAAACAAACAAAGACGAGCTTTGTTTGTTTTGCATATTTCTTAATGTATACTACTTAGCTTCAACAGGAATGTAGTCGTGATCTTCAATAATTGCTTTACCAGCATCAGAGAAGATGAAGTCATAGAATACTTGAGCCCCTTCGTATCCTTTTTCTACAGCCAAGTTAAATGGTCTTTGTAATTTGTAACTTCCATCTAAAATAGTTTCTACTGTTCCTTCAACACCATCTACTGTAATTGTGTTTGTTTCTTCGCTTACTCCACCTAATGAAACATAACCAATTGCATTTGGGTTACCTACAACAGTTGTTGATACTGCACCAGTTGCATTTTGAATTGATGCTGATTCTACTAATTCATCTGTTTCAAATCCAACAATTGAATCAAATGCATCACGAGTCCCTGAACCATCTTCTCTAGATACTACAGCTATTTCAGCATCTGCTCCACCAACTTCGTTCCAGTTTGTGATTTCTCCAGTATAAATTTTGTATAAATCATCCATACTTAAGTCTTTTACTTCATTTTCTTTATTTAAGATTACTACAATTCCATCTAATGCGATTTCTGTATAATCTAATGCTTCCATTTCTTCTTCTTTTAAATCACGGCTAGCCATTCCAACATTGAATGTACCATCCATAGCACCTTTCATTCCTACAGAACTTCCTCCACCTTGTACAGTTACACTAGCGTCATTTTCTGCATTGAATTCTTCTGCCATAATTTCCATAAGAGGTTGTACTGAAGTAGATCCTCCAACTGTTAATGAAATTTTATCCCCTTCAACTTCTCCACCTTCACTAGTTGTTTTACCACCACAACCAACTAAAGTAATACTTAAAACTCCACATAATACAAAACCTAATATTTTTTTCATATTGTTAAACTCCTTTTTCTTTTTACAACACAGTTAGAATACGACAGAAATATTAATTAATTATGACATTTTTGTTAAGAAACTGTTAATTTTTCTAGCGTTTTGAAAGATTGCCGCTTATTTATTTAACAAACCGTTTACATTTGCACTTATATTCATCTATTTTATTAATACTCTTAACAAAAAAGATAGTCTTATTATGAAGAAAGACTATCTTTAAATATAATTTTTACCATTGTCCCTTTACCCAATGCACTCTCTAAGCTTATTTGAGCATCTAACGCTTCTACTATAGACTTCACTATACTTAATCCCAGTCCACTACCACCGCTATTTCTACTACGTGCCTTATCCACTCGATAAAAGCGCTCAAATACTTTTTGGCAATCTTCTTGAGATAAACCTACCCCTTGGTCCTGTATGCTCACTACTCGACCTTCTTCTGTTTTTTCACTCATAATAGTAATTGTTCCACCATCACTATACTTAATGGCATTACTTATTAAGTTATTTAATAATGTAGTAAATAAATTTACATCAATTTCAACAATTTCATCATCATTCAATACACATTTAATCTGTATGCCTTTTTCTTTCGCTTGTAACGCGAAAGTATTAACACAATTTTTTATAGTTGGTGTAAATGTTACAGATTGTTTGGAAACAATTAAGTTATTCACAGAAAGTTTAGACAATTGCAATAGATCGCGAATAATATACTCTAAACGATTTCCTTCTTTTTCTATTTGTAACAAGAACTCTTTCCTTGTTTTTTCATCTTCGAAATCTTCTCTATTCAAGATTTCTACCATACCTTTAATAACACTTACCGGTGTCTTAAGTTCGTGGGAAGCATCAGCAATGAATTGTTTTTGCATAACTTCTCTCTCTTTTGCTTCACTAATATCTTGGAACAATACAACACATCCACTAAATTTTGAATTCGTAGTTACAGGTACACAAATAGCGTTGTACGTTTTTCCTTTTATCGATATGATTTCATCCAAAGAACGTTCAAAAATAAAGGAATCCTTGATGAATCGAGCTGCCTCCCCTTCACTACCAGAATTTATATAGTCCAACTTTTCTACTTCACCTTCTACTCGTATTATGGAAAAAGCCTTATTATATAGAACAATGTCTCCATGCTCATCCAACAACAATAATGGCATAGGAATGTTAGTTACCATAGTAAGCAATTGTTTATGTTTCAAATATGCGTTTTCTGCTGTAGATTTCACTTCTTTAAGAAGTTCTTTGTTTTCACGATTTAACTTCGTGTCTAACAAGTCCTTATCTTTTTTTGTCATAAACACAAAATAAGCTATCAATCCAGTTACAACAATATAGGGGCTCGCTTGAAATGAAAACAAAGCGATGTATGACAATAATAAAAGTACAAAGAAAAATAACAATTTTTCTTTAATCATCTTGTTCCTCCAAAATATATCCAACTCCACGACTAGATTTGATAATCGCTTTACTACTTTTTAACTTCGAACGTAGCTTGAAAGTGTGTACATCGACTATACGCGTGTCACCATCGTAGTCAAACCCCCACAAATCATTTAAGATTTTATCTCTAGACAATACAATATTGCTGTTTAATATATAATACTCTAATAATTCATACTCTTTCTTTGTTACTTCTAATATTTTTTCATCTACATAAACTAGTCTTTTTTTCTCATCTAATTGAATATTAGCAAATGTTTTTTTGAATTCTTTTTTCTTTAACCTTTTTAAATGAGCCTGAATTCTTGCCATCAGTTGTTTTGGTGAAAAAGGTTTACATACATAATCATCCACCCCAGCTTCAAAACAAGCTAAAATATCTTGTTCCTCATCTTTTGCAGTAAGCATGAACAAAATACTTTCTACATTTTTATTACGTAACTCTTTCACAATATCAACACCTTCTACTTTTGGTAGCATCCAATCGATTACAATTAGGTCATATATATTTTGTAACCCTTTTTGTAATCCAATTTCACCATCTTCCGCTTCATCGACTTCATATCCAGCTTTACTTAAATCGTATGCAACGATTTTTCTAATATTTTCTTCATCTTCTATTAATAATATCTTTCTCATAGTTTCCCTCTACTTGTTACTCACATACATTATAAAACAAATCAATAAAAATAATATAAAGTTTTGTTAAAAGTGTGTAAAGTATATACATTATTATTCCCTTTTTTTGCTACTTGAAATAGTAAGATACCTTCTTTTGTGGTACTATATGTAGATGAAAGGAGTGAAAATATGTATATAAAAATCGCTTCCACACAAATGGAATACGCTTCTTTGTTTCGACTACGTACGCAAGTGTTCGTCGTTGAACAAAACGTGGATCCTTTGATTGAATTGGATGAAAAAGACACTTACGCGACACATTTTGTCGTTTATATCGATAATAAAATAATAGCTACCTGTAGAGCTTTTGATGAAAATGGATGGCATTTAGGACGCATTGCTGTCTTAAAGCAATATCGAGGTAAAGGGATTGGAAAGCAGTTGCTTATGTATGTACAATCAATCGCAAAAAAACAAGGTATCTTAAGATTGGAACTTGGCGCACAACTACAAGCAGTCAAATTTTATGAGAATTGTGGATTTGTTGCTTATGGAGATATTTTTGAAGAAGCAAACATACAACATAGAATGATGGAGAAATATCTATGAGACCTTCTTTAAAGCGTGTTAGAATGCCTCAGAAACTAGATTATGTATTACTTATTACAATCTTGTTAATGGCTATATGTAGCTTCATAGCAATCTATGCTGCCTTTCCATTAATCCCCTTATACTTAAATCCTCCTTCATTATTATTTAACCAAGCTTTCTTTTATGGAGTTGGATTTATTGCAATTCTAGTTATTATGTATGTAAGCAATGATAATTTAAGAGATTTTGCCAAAATTGGGTATTTTATCATTATGGGATTACTTCTTTATTTGTTCATTGATTTATTACTACAACGCACGATAAGTGGTCTTGGTAATGAAGTATTACCTTTTGCAAATTCCGTAAATGGAGCAAACTCCTGGTTGTTATTTCCTGTTATCGGTACAATACAACCAAGTGAATTCATGAAAGTCATATTAATTGTCTTATGTGCATATGAAATTAAAGATCACAATGAACATAAAACAAGTAATACTTTCAAAAGTGATATTTTATTATTTATAAAGATTGCAAGATGGGCAATTCCTCCATTACTGTTAATTTTTATACAACCTGATACTGGAATTTTCATAATTATTGTATTTGCACTACTTATCATGCTTTCATGTAGTGGAATCCGTAAAGAGTGGGTCATCGTTGGTGTTGTTGTAATACTCATCGCTGTCATTGCTTTTTTCTATTTATTTTATTTTAATCAAGATTTATTTCAAGCAATATTAGGTGACAGTTATCGAACACAAAGGATATATGGATGGTTACAAAATGAAGAACTAAACACTTCTTTAGGTATGCAACTTTATCAATCCTTATTAGCAATTGGTTCCTCTGGAGTGTTTGGACATGGAATACATAGTGATGTCATTTCCATTATTGAACCACAAACCGATTTTATCTTTGCAGTAATTGGGATGAATTTTGGGTTGATTGGTTGTCTAGTAGTTGTCTCGTTGAGTTTGTTTTTAGATTTTAAAATCCTTAGCATTGCACTACACACAACAAATCAAGCAGAAAAAGTTATGTTATTGGGATTTATCGGTATGTTGATTTTTCAACAAGCACAAAATATTGGTATGGTTATAGGTTTATTACCAATCACTGGTATTACCTTACCCTTAATCTCATATGGTGGTAGTTCCTTATTATCATATATGCTTGCCTTTGGTATCATCATGAACATTTCACGAAAAACTACCAAATTACCTAACATATATTAAAAAAGACGATTTTCAAATCGTCTTTTTTAATACAAACTACGCAACCTTTCTAAATAGCTATACGATTTGAATCGTACAAATGAGACACATTTTTCACTAACTTTACAGGTGATTGTTTTAGCATTTTGTAATTCAAAATATAAATGATCATAACATAAAAATGCACCACTGCTATCTTCGCAAGTAAATCGTATTTCTCTATCATTATTCATGATGTATGGACTACCTAATGATTTATGTTTCGCATTTTGAATACCTGCAATTTCACACAGTTGCATGACTTCTAAACCGCTATCGATGACTGCTCCCTTAATAGATCGATTAAACGCCGTTGAACCGGCTTGTGTACTAACACAAACACCATTTCCTACGACCTTTTCAAAAAACTCATCATCAATATAGATATCTAGTTTTTGTGTCTTGCGTATATTTTCTATACGCACTTCATTTAAAGCATAATACGGCTGAGATTGATCCACTTGAATTTCTAGCAGTCGCGAAACAAATACTTCTAAGGGTTGATTACTTACAATATCTTGTATCATTTTATCAACCTCATCTTCTACATAATCCGTAAAAAATCCCAGTGTTCCTGTATGAATCGCTACGAATTTTATGCTATGTAACAAATGCACATATTTATGCACTGCATAAAGAAGTGTTCCATCACCTCCAATACATATTACAATTTCCGGTTGTTCCTTATTTTGTCTAAATGCATTTTCTTCCAGTTTTGCTTGTATATAGCTTTCTAGTTTTTTAGAATTATCATCTGTCTTTGCAACAATTGAAAATGATTTCATATACACACTTCCTTTTCTATCGATACTATTGTATCATAACATTGGTGATTAAAATGATTAAAAATTTAGAAAAGGAATTAAAAATAATAGTAAGTGAGAAACAATTTAATGAGTTATGCAGTTTTTACTCCCTAAAATTTACTTCACAAACAAATATATATTATGACACAAGTGATAGGAAGTATCGTAAACAAGGTTGCAGTATACGTATACGAACTTGCAAAGATATACATACATTCACTTTGAAACAAAAGAAAAATGCAAGCTCATGCATAGAATACGAAGTGCAAGTACCTTACAATCACGAAGAAGTTTTTAAGAATCTTGAAATTCAATCTCTTTTAAATACATTCAACATACAAGAATCTATTGAGAAAATTGGTGAACTAAGTACTCTTCGCGCTGTATTTGAAAGTGAAGATGCACTTCTTTGCTTTGATAAAAACACGTATAATGGTACTCAAGATTATGAAATTGAATACGAATATAAAAAGGACCATGATGGTGAAAAAACATTCAATCAAATACTAGACAAAGTTGGGTTAAAATACACAAAGAATGCCATTTCTAAATCTGCTAGGGCATTACAATGATCTACTATTTAAGTGTTAACTGCTTAGCCTTCATTTTGTTTTGGATAGATAAAAGACGTGCCATAAAACACGCATATCGTATTAGTGAAAAAACCTTATTTATTAGCATTCTTTCTGGTGGTATTGTTGGAGCCTTTTGTGCAATGCAACTATGTTCACATAAAACACGTCATATATCTTTTTACATCATGCTTGTAATTTCTCTAGGGTTGCATATTATCATTCACTATTACTTATAAGACATGAATCGCTTCATGTCTTTTTAATTGACGGAATATATACTACTTCTATACTAAAAAAGGTGATACAAATCACCTTTTATTTCTTCGTGAATATTCTAGTAAAAGGACAATTTTTTACTAGAATATTATACAAATGTGACTAAGTTATACCTTGCTTACTGGACGAGTCGCAAACTATCATAAGTAATACATCTCATCAACATCCTATCGAATTTCGATGAGATATACCTCCTATAATTTAGATATAACATTCATAAATATGAATATATTAGCCAGATCAATCACCATATTACTTATTTAAATGTTTGATACATTAGTTACATTTAAAAGTAATGGATAGCGACTTGCATTGATTTTAGCACCTGATCACATATTTTTCAATAATATTCGATTGGATTTGTTTGAATTTCAAAGTTTTTACTCATAATATACGTATATGATAAGACAATCTTCGCATCGAAGAATTTTAAGATTAAAAAAACAAGCTTTTGTAGGAATCTACTAAGCTTGTTTTTTATATATTTTATTCTTTGACTTTACGTTTCAAAGAGAATGCAATAAACATTGCGGCAAACATCATTCCTAACCATGTCATCGTGTTTGTAGTATCTCCTGTTGAAGGAGCTACTGCAACTTTTGTGTATTTCGCATATAGCGTAATACTATTTGCTGGCATTGGTGTATTGAAATCATATTTCATTGTAAGCTCTGCATCGATATACCATCCTTCGAATG
>CAYJJS010000013.1:0-40008 GCA_964370645.1 uncultured Erysipelotrichaceae bacterium
AACATACTAAAAAATATACCTGTAAAATATAGTTTCAAGAAAAGTACAAGTAATAGAAATTTAATTTGCTCGTAGTTTTAAAAGTTTTAGTCAAATGTTTAGAGATAATAGGAGGTAACTAAAATGGAGTGTCCATATTGTAGAAAAGAAATGGTTGAAGGAAGTATATCACAAGACAGATATGCACTTAAATGGGTATCAAACAAAAATGATAAAGGTCTACTTAATTTCACACCCGTTGTGAAAGGTGTGAAGTTAAGTGGTGGTTTAGGTAAGATGAGCATTAAGGTGTTTTATTGCGAGAAGTGTGAAAAATTTATTATTGATCAAAACAATCTGTAAAAATAAAATGGCTTATACAATTACTTCAATGATGGAATAAATATATATTTAGGAGGGAATCATTATGAATATAGGTTTAACTTTATGTATATTACTTTGTGCTTTATTCTTATTACTTGCAATTATTTTTGGTGTATCAAAGAATAGAGGTGCGGTTTTAATAAGTGGATTCAACGACTTACCTAAACAAGAACAAGATAAGTATGATAAAGCAAAAATGAGTAAAGATATGAGAAACTCATTATGCATTTGGAGTGCTATTTTCGCAATAGGAGCAATTCTATGTTATTTCATTACTTCCTACTTTGCGATTCTAGCCTTTGTTATTTGGCTATTCATATTCTTTAGACATGTCCATTTCGATGCTGAAAAAGCATTTGAAAAATATCGTTTCAAGAAAAAATCGAATTAGTACATTATAGAAAATTTTACTTCTAATGTTTCGTGAGTAATAGCCATTATTAAAAAATAGGTGTAAACTATTTTTTAATTACATGGAAGATAACTAATGACAGTTATCTTTTTTTACTTGTTGAATAAACTGAAACGATTAAAACATACCAAACAATATCAATATGAAATTTTGTAAATTCAGTTGCGTTGCAGGATTGTAATTGAGATATCAAACTCACTGAAAGAGTAGTATTTTAGAAAGATAAAGGTATAGCAACAATGAATATCTAATCAACTTTATTTTATATATAAGTCATGCTATAATACACAAAGAAATACAGTAAAGTACAATATAATTATTAATGAGGTGTTGAGTATGAATAAAATGGAACAAAAAAGAGTAGAGAGAGCGAAAAAGAAAAGTGAAGAAACGGGTGATAAACCATCTGTACAAATGAATATTAACTGGTTTCCTGGTCATATGACTAAGGCAAAAAGGGGAATGCAAGAGAAGTTAAAAATGGTCGACATGGTCATTGAGATACGTGATGCTAGGATTCCTTACTCTAGTCGTAATCCATTGATTGATGAATTGATCGGTCAAAAACCAAGACTAATTATATTGAGCAAAAAAGATAAGGCTGAAGATTTAGAAACAAAGAAGTGGATTATGCATTTGAGCAATGAGCAAACGCACATTATAACTCTAGATATACTTAAAGATAACGTAAGAAAAATCATTAATACTGCTGCCAAGGAGTTAATGAAAGAAAAAATTCAGCGTCAAATCAATAAAGGTATGAAACCTAGAGCGATTCGTGCAATGGTATGTGGAGTTCCTAACGTTGGTAAATCTACTTTAATCAATCGATTGGCCAATAAGAAAGCAACTATAACACAAGATCGTCCTGGTGTTACACGAGCGCTACAATGGGTTAAGGTGTCTAGTGAATTGGAATTATTAGATACACCTGGTGTATTATGGCCTAAATTTGAAGATGAACGTGTAGGTATGATGTTGGGTATCACTGGCGCAATCAACGACTTGGTCTTACCTATTGATGAAGTTGCATATTATGCACTGAAATATTTAAAAGAATATTATCCACAACGATTAACGAACCATTATCAAGTAGAGTTAATCGATAACAACTATAAACTTTTTCAATCCTTTGGAATTAAAAAAGGATATATGATAAGAGGTAGTGAAGTGGATATGAAACGTGTGATTGATACGTTTATGCGTGAAATACGAAGTGATAAATTTGGATGCATTACTTGGGAGAAAATTGATGAAGTGTTTGAATAAGGAAGAGCAATACGCCTATGATCAAGGCTATTCATTTCTTTTAGGCATTGATGAGGCAGGAAGAGGTCCTATTGCAGGTCCACTGGTTGTTGCAGGAGTGGTCTTTGCGAAAGATTATGAGCATGATGAAATATACGACTCTAAAAAATTAAGTGAAAAAAAACGCAAACAGTTATTTGAAGAAATTACTCGTGATGCGATTTACTATAAAATAATGATTATTGATGAGACTACTATTGATTCACTAAATATATATAGAGCAACACAAAGTAGTATGCAACAAATTGTAGATGATTGTGAAGTTTGTGACTATGTTTTGAGTGATGCTATGCCATTAAACGAAATAAATAAACCTTATATTTCTCTAGTTAAAGGCGATACTAAGAGTACTAGTATTGCGGCAGCTAGTATTTTGGCAAAGGTCACGCGTGACACGATTATGTATGAATTAGATGAAAAATACCCAATGTATGGGTTTAAAAATCACAAAGGATACCCAACAAAAAAGCACATTGAAGCTTTACATACGTATGGTGTACTGGATATACATCGCAAAAGCTACAAACCTGTATATACATTATTACAGAAACAATTGTCATTGGATTTAGATATGGGGGAACATAATGGGATTTAGTGTTATTGTAGAAGATAAATTTGAAGGTCCATTAGATTTAATGTTGCACCTGATTAAAGAAAATAAATTAAATTTACTTGATTTAGACATGAGTGTATTGTGTGATCAATATTTGCACTACATTAATACACTACAGTCAATGCATTTAGAGGTTGCAAGTGAGTTTTTAAGTGAACTCGCAAGTTTGATTGAATATAAAAGCAAGAAATTATTACCAAAAGAAAAAGTTGAAGTAGAAGAAGAATATGAAGAAGACCAAAAAGACAAATTGGTGAGAAGATTGTTAGAGTATCAAAAATTCAAGGAAGTGAGTGAACAGTTTAGTGAAACCTATCAAGCTCGTCAAAAGCTAATGAGTAAACCAATTAGTGAAGAGGCAACTAAGTTGTATACTATTACAAGAGAAGAAGACTTCTCAGGAGATCCTTATGATTTGATCAAGGCAATGAATCGTGTCCTTCGTAGAGTTGCACTCGAACAAGTAGAACAGACTACTATGCAAACTAATGAAATGTCGTTAGATGAGCGTTTAGAACAAATTACAAAACGATTGTCTAAAATAGATACTAAAATTTCTTTTGCTCACTTATGTGATGATTGCCATGATGTACACATGGTTATTGTATCCTTTTTATCGATATTGGATCTTATTAAACAAGGTATGATTCACTTTACACTCGATACGGATGATACAATTTGGATTATGAATGGAGGAAGTGTAAATGCGTAAAATATTAGAAGGTTTATTATTTTTAAGTGGTGATGAAGGGTTGAGTAGCAAACAACTTTGTGACGCTTTAGAAATCAGTGAACAAGCTTTAGAAAAAAATATTAATGTAATGATGAATGAATTTTTAGAAGAAGAGCATGGGATTGAATTGGTTCATTTTGGTGGACGTTATAAATTTGTCACAAAAGAAATCGTATATCCATATGCTGAAAAGTTATTTGCCTCTTCAAAAATAGCGGCAATTTCATCTGCAGCATTAGAAACTTTAGCAATTATTGCTTATAAACAGCCAATTACACGTCAAGAAATTGAAGAGATTCGAGGTGTTTCTTGTGATATGATGGTGCGTAAGTTAATGGCACGTTCTTTAATCAAAGAGTGTGGACGTAGTGATGCACCTGGTAGACCATTTTTATATGAAGTAACTAGTGAATTTATGGATACCTTTAAATTAAAAACATTAAAAGAGTTACCTGAATTAAAAGAAGTTAAACAAGAAGTCATGTCTGATTTATTTGAGGATTAAGAATATTATTTGAGAGCTATACATATTTTATTAATGGGTGATTAATATGAATGTGTGGATTTCAATAGTATTCTTTTTTTATACGTTGCCAGTTAGCGATGTATCTTCTTACAGTGCAACAAGTTATTGTGTTATGGCAAAAGATGACTACATGGTCCTCTCTTCTAACAATGAAGATCATACACAAAGTGTTGCTTCTATTTCTAAGGTGATGAGTGCCATTGTTGCTTTAGAACATAGTGATTTACAAGATGAGATTACAGTGGATGAAATTGTGTTACAAGCGTATGGTTCATCTGCATACTTACAAATTGGTGAAACGTATACCATGGAAGATTTACTCCATGCGCTTATGTTGCGCAGTGGAAATGATGCAGCTTTAGTCATTGCACAGCATGTAGGCGGAGATGTGGAAACCTTTGTTGAAATGATGAATGACAAGGCAAAGACTTTAGGTATGAATAACACTACTTTTGCAAATCCAAGCGGTTTGGATGAGGAAGATGGTGGAAACATCTCTACAAGTTGTGAAATGGCTCTTTTAACAGCGTATGCAATGCAAAACGAAGACTTTGCTAGCATTAGTGCCACAAAGACGTATTATCCAAAAGAAGGTATTTTATACACGAATAAGAATCGGTTTTTAACGCAGTATGAATATGCAACAGGTGGAAAAACCGGTTATACAAAACTAGCAAAAAGAACGTTAATAACAACAAGTGATAAAGAGGATTTAGAAGTAATTGTGGTGACATTAAATTGTGGTGATGACTTTGCATACCATGAGTATTTACATGAGCAAGCACATAATACCTATCAAAATGAACTTGTGATAAAGGCTGGAACATACTTAATTGAGCAAAAAGAGTATACGCTTGAAAATGTTTATGCTACTTTGCCTAAAGAAAATCCTTCTATAGAGATGAAAAGCATAGTGGACGATTCACTACAAATTACGCTCACATACAATAATCAAACTAGAGGCTATGAATATGAGTAAAATATTTTCGATTATGATTATTGCCTCTATATTGTTTGCTTTTTTCACAAACAATATAGAGGCGATTCATACTTCTATATTGAATGTAGCACAGGATAGTTTCGACTTTGTAATTCCACTAGTTTTACTAACTGCTTTTTACAACGGGATATTGAGTATAGCGAAAGATGCTGGGGTTATGGGTAGTTTGGAAAAATGCTTGAGGCCATTATTAGCTAGATTATTACCAGATATTTCACAGGATAAAGAAACATTATCCTATGTCGCTGGTAATGTAGTTGCGAATATATTTGGCTTAGGGAGTGCTGCAACGCCTATGGGTTTAAAAGCCATGGAAGGTATGCAAAAAAACAACAAAAATAAACAAAAGGCAAGTCGTAGCATGGTTACTTTCTTAGTCTTAAATACTGCAGGTGTTACACTAATACCAACTACTGTAATCGCTCTTCGCAATCAAGCTGGAAGTCAACATGTGATGGATTTTATACCTGCAGCTATCATTGCAACGACCTGTGCTTCCATAGGTGGCTTACTAATGGATCGTGTGGTGAACTACTATGTCCGCTAGTTATATATTAGTTTTTTTAATATTATTTTTATTTATTCACGCGTATCGAAAAAAGGTTGATGTGTATCACAGTTTTACAAAAGGTGTAAAAGAAGGTTTACTCTTGTTTGTTGATATCTATCCAGCTTTGTTAGCTATGAGTTTTGCAATTGCATTATTGAATGAAAGTAACTTATTAATGTTTATTTCGAATTTTCTCGCTTCTATCCTATTTTTTATTCCTGCTCCAATTATTCCAATGTGCCTATTTCGTTCTTTCTCTGGTAGCACAACACTAGTCTTGCTGGTTGATCTTTATAAAACATATGGTGCAGATTCATTGGTAGGGGTAATGGGCAGCATCATAGAAGGGAGTACAGACACAACCTTCTATGTAATTTCGCTATATTTCTCTTATGTGAAAATTAAAGATATATCGAACGCTCTATGGATTGGTCTATTTGCGGACTTTGTAGGTATCACAAGTGCTATTCTTTTAACATATGCTTTCTTTTCTTGAACAATTGTATTAAAATGTATAGGAAAGGCGTGATACTATGGAAAGAATACAAAAAGTAATTGCACAAGCAGGAGTTGCTTCTCGCAGAAAAGCAGAACAGATGATTTTAGAAGGACGTGTAGAAGTGAATGGTGAAGTGCTGAAAGAGCTTGGTTACAAAGTAAAGCGTAATGACTATATTTGTGTAGATGGTAAAGCTATCTTAAAAGAAAATAAAGTATATTATGTAATGAATAAACCAAAGAAATCAATGTGTACAAGTAGTGATGAATTTGATCGTCCTACTGTTGTTTCTATGATTTCTTGTAAAGAGAGAATTTTTAGTGTAGGAAGACTTGATTATGACACTAGTGGTGTTTTAATCTTGACAAATGATGGAGATTTTGCGAATATGTTAATCCATCCTAAATTCCATTTGCCAAAAACATATAATCTGACAATTAATGGAATTTTAAATGGTGAACAATTAAAACAACTTTCACAAGGGGTTACACTAGATGATGGAATCGTAACTTTACCTGCTAAGGTAAAGATTCGTGAAAGAGATGAAAAGAAAAATCAAATGTCCTTAGACCTTGTCATTTATGAAGGTAGGAATAGACAAATTAAGAGAATGATGGAAGCATTTGGTTTCCAAGTTACAAGACTACATCGAAAACAGTTTGGAATGCTTAAAGTAGATGATTTGTCACAAGGAAGTTATCGCTTATTGAAACCTTACGAAGTGAAGTTGTTGAAACAAATGGCACAAAGTGGGAAATTAGAAGTAAGTCGATAAGTTACTCCTTATGGAGTAACTTTTTTTATGAAAGGAGCATTATGCAACAATATTTTTTACATAATCAAAGTAACGGTGATACGTATCGCTTTGATGCAGAGCAAACACATCATATTAAAAAGGTACTACGCATGAAAGAGGGAAGTATTGTTAAAATTGTAGATGCTTCTTACAATCCTTTTTTAGCTAGCATTTATGAGGAGAATGGTGTCCTTTTTGCAAAGGTTGTTGAAGCTTTACAAAAAGAAGATAAGCCACTGGAAGTGCAATTGGTGCAAGGTTTGATAAAAAAAGACAAGTGGGATTTCATGATCCAAAAATGTTGTGAATTGGGTGTTGATACAATTATTCCAATGCAAAGTTCACGAAGTATTGTAAAGGTAGAAAAAGATGACCACAAAAAACTACAACGATACAATAAAATTGCGTTGGAGTCTTGTGAACAAAGCAAGCGTGATACATTAGCACAAGTATTACCTACCATTGCTTTTAAAGAGATTAAAAACTATAAGAAGCAATTAAATATTATTGCGTATGAAGATCATCATGTATCTTCGAAACCTTTAAAAGAAGTATTGCTTGCACATCCACATATACAATCAATATGCATTGTAATTGGTAGTGAAGGTGGATTTGCGACACATGAAGTGGAACAATTGATCCAAGAAGGTTTTATTTGTGTGAGTTTGGGTAAACGTATATTACGAGCAGAAACGGCTGCGATGAGTGTTGTTAATATATGTAATTACCACTATGAATAGGAGTGATGTTATGAGTACATTCGCAATCGCAACTTTGGGTTGTAAAGTGAATTTATATGAGAGTGAATCTTATGTTTTACAATTGAAGCAACTAGGATATACACAAGTAGATTTCAAACAATTTGCTGATATATATATCATTAATACGTGCGCAGTTACAAATACTGCAGCGTCAAAAAGTAGACAAAAAATTAAACAAGCTAAAAAAATGAATCCAAACGCTTTTGTTTGTGTGGTTGGTTGTTATGTACAAACAACCAAAGAGGATTTGGATGTAGATGTGTTAATTGGTAGTACACAAAAAGATAGATTGGCTAGTTTTATACATGAACAGCATCGTATAAATACTGTAGAGGATTTAAGTGATTCCATTGCGTTTGAAACATTAGCCGTTGAAGGTTTCGCAAAACACACACGTGCATTTTTAAAAATACAAGATGGATGCAATCAATATTGTAGTTATTGTATCATTCCTTTCGCAAGGGGTAGGGAGCGCTCTATGCCAATGGATGAGGTAATGAAACAAGCAAAGCAACTGATTGCTAGTGGTCACAAAGAAATCGTTCTTTCTGGTATTCATACAGGAAGATATGGTAATGATATACAAAGTGATCTATTAACTCTTGTTAAAGAGTTGTGTTCCTTAGAAGGCTTATTACGCCTTCGATTGTCTAGTATTGAGATGAACGAACTAAGTGATGCATTCATCACTTACATTAAGCAAGAGAAGAAAATTGCTAGACATTTACATATTCCAGTACAAAGTTGTTGTGATACGACATTGCGTGCAATGCATCGACCATATACAATTGCATCTTTTTTTGATAAAATAGAAATGTTAAGAAAACAATTGGGGAATATATCTATTAGTACAGATTTGATTTTAGGATTTCCTAATGAAAGCGAAAATGATTATGAAGAATGTTTAAAAAACTTTAAAGCTCTTTCCTTTTCATTCGCTCATATTTTCCCATATTCGAAACGTGATGGTACGCAGGCAGCCTTGTTAAAAAATGAAGTGAGTACTGCTTTAAAAAAACAACGATGCAAAACATTCACACAAATTTCTAATGAGATGTATGAAAACTACAAAGCATCATTTGTTGGATTACAAGTTGAAGTATTGATAGAATCAACAAAAGATAATTATTTATATGGGCATACAAGTGAATATTTACCTGTTTATTTGCGTGGGGATCAAAGTATGCTAAACACAATGAAAACAGTGCGTATTGTTAGTGTATTTGATGGTATATTGTATGCAGAATTGGAGGGGGACTATGAAGTTATCTAAATTTTTTGATACGAATTTGAGTATTGATATTGAACATTTATCAAGTGACTCAAGACAATGTAAGAATAACACTATGTTTTTTTGCTTGAGTGGTCGTGACAGCGATGGACATGAGCATGTAAATCAAGCAATTGAAAATGGTGCTGTGTGCATTGTACATAAAAAGGATTTACAAATGCGTGATGATTGTACTTATATCCAAGTAGATGATGTAGACGCTTCTTTGCATTATGTTGTTCGTAAATTTTATAAGAATCCAAGTCAGCAGATGTGCATGATTGGTGTGACTGGTACAAATGGAAAAACGACTATTACATCTATGGTTAAAGATTTATTACAACCACAACATAAAGTAGGTTACATTGGAACCTTAGGTATTCGCTATGATGAGATAGATGAAAAAAATCCATTTACTACACCTGAGCCTATTTTATTGAATGCCACATTAGCTAAAATGAAGCAGCGAAATGTTCAAGTAGTTTCCATGGAAGTCAGTAGTATAGCCTTGGATTTAGGTCGTGTGAAGGATATTGATTTTGATGTGAGTGTTTTTACGAATTTTACCCACGATCATCTAGATTATCATGGTAGTGTAGATCACTATTTAGAGTCTAAATTACAATTGTTCAAAAACATGAAAGATGATGGAGTTTGTGTTTTGAACTGTGATGATCCTACTTATACAAAAGTATTTGTGAATAGTAAGGGGAAAGTAGTTACATATGGACAAAATGAACATGCTACATTCCGCTTTGATGATGTTGTTTTAACGCCTGAAAAAACTATGTTTTCTTTATTTTATGAGGGGAAAGAATACTTCATTACAAGTCGTTTTCCTGCTTTATATAATGTGTATAACTTAGTTGCTTCTATTGCAGCTATTGTCGCTAGTTCACTTTGTAGTATAGAGGAAGTCATTGAAAAAATTAATGATCTACAAGATATTGATGGGCGTATGAATCAAATTCATGAAGGGCAACCATTTAATGTATTTATCGATTTTGCGCACACACCAGATGCTTTAGAAAAAGTATACCAATATGCTCGTAGCATTACACCAAAAGGGAATTCTATTATTAGTGTTTTTGGTTCAGCTGGTGGGCGTGATTATGAAAAACGTCCAGAATTTGGTCGTATTTCTAGTCAATATTGTGATTATGTTATCTTAACAGAAGATGACCCAAGAACGGAAGAAGTCAAAGAAATTGCGCTTGAGATTAAACGTGGAATCCAAGACATTCGTTCCACAATTATTGAAGATCGTTACAACGCTATACGTAGTGCGATTGAAAGTGCAAACCCAGATGACACTGTATTAATTTTAGGAAAAGGAAATGAAACATTCATGAATCGTGATGTCAGTGTTCCATGGATGGGGGACGATAATGCGAGTCGTGAAATCATACATAAATACTATTTTGGAGAAGAAAATGAGTGAAAATGCTTAATATTGCATTAAAATCACATATTTTCTTAACGAATATACATAAAAGTATTGCTTTTTGTAAAGTATTTTAATATAATAACTTTGCGTTATTCAGAAGGGAGGGTATGTGATGCCTAAAGTAGTTTTAAAAGAGAATGAAGTTTTAGATGATGCTTTACGTCGTTTTAAACGTCAAGTTTCTAGAAATGGAACCCTTGCTGAAGCTCGTAAAAGAGAATTCTACGTTAAGCCGGGAGTTAAGAAAAAATTAAAGCAAGAAGCAGCTAGAAAAGCTAAAAGAGGAAAATAATCCCAAAAAGGTAATGTGTAACGCATTACCTTTTTTTATGCAAAAAAAATGGGATTTCTCCCATTTTATAAAATTTTATCCAAATCGATTTTTTGTGTTTCACAAACACCATTTTCTAAACAATGTATTACTTGATTGATTAAGTAAGTAGGTGTACTTGCTCCAGCGCTAATCGCGACACGTTTATAGCTACTTATTTTATGTATATCTAAATCATTTACATCATCAATAAGGTATACATCTATGATATTTTGTTGTTTTGCAATATGAGCTAAACGATTTGCATTGTTTGAATTTTTATCACCTACAATAATACAACAATCTATATCTTGTAATTGATAAATGGCTTCTTGACGAGAACGTGTTGCATTACATATTTCATCACTAATTATTGCATGGGGGTACTTCTTTTGAATACATGTGAAGATTTGTTTTACATCATACGCAGACATTGTGGTTTGATTTGTAACAAATACTTTTTCATAGCTTACAAGCATTTGTACATCCTCACAATTCTCAATTAGATGCACATGTTCATAATCATCACACACTGCACTTGCTTCAGGATGATTTTTTTTACCTACATATAAAACTTCATATCCTTCTTTACGTTTCTCTTGTATCAAAGCATGTGTCACAAGTACATCTTGGCAACTTGCATCAATACATATTAAGCCTTTTTGTTTTGCTTTCTCTTTCACAAAATCATGTACGCCATGCGCTGTGAAGATAACAACACCACTCTCAATCTCATCCAACAATTCTAAGCGAGTTTTTTGTTTGTCTTCTATGGTTTGTATTCCATGTAATGCCAATGCTTCAATTACATATTTATTGTGTACTAACATTCCTAATATATATATTTTTTCATTTGGATATTTTTCTGCTGTTTGCTTCGCAATTTTGATTGCATTTACAACCCCTTTGCAAAACCCTCTAGGTATTACTTTAATAATTTCCATACATCTCCCACTTTCTGCAACTTATCTTTGTAAATTATACTAATATAATATATAATACTCAAGTAGAAAGCGAGGTTAGCTTATGAATAAATATAGTGATTATCATTTTAATGAGCAAACAACAGAATTTATTAAACAAAACAAATTCACAACACCCACGCAAATTCAAAAGGAAGTTATTCCTTATGCATTAAAGGGTAGAGATATTATAGGAAATAGTGCAACAGGGACTGGGAAGACACATGCCTTCTTGATTCCTATTATGCAAATGGTTGATCCAAGTATCAATCAAGTGCAGGCCGTAATTAGTGCGCCAACTAGAGAACTTGCTATTCAGTTATATAATCGTAGTTTAGATATGCAAAAGGCGTCACCATCATTACGTATTAAACTAATTACAGGTGGAGTGGATAAGCAACGTATGAGTGAACAATTAAAAACACAACCTCATATTGTTATAGGAACTCCTGGACGAATGAAAGATATGTTTTTAAATGAACAAACCTTACGTTTAGATAGTGCTAAAATCCTTGTCGTTGATGAAGCAGACATGACACTGGAATTTGGTTTTTTAGAAGATATTGACATGATATGTACTCGTATGAGTAGTACTTTACAAATGATGAGCTTTAGTGCAACGATTCCTGATGCTCTACAATTGTTCTTACGTAAATACATGCATCAACCACACATTGTAAAAGTTGAAAATGATGCAAAGTTCAAACCACAAATCGAACATATTTTAATTCCTTGTAAACATCATACTTACGAAGAAACCCTGTTAGAAATATTACCAACCTTCACACCTTATGTATGCTTGATTTTTGCAAATACAAGAAGCGAGTGTACTAATGTTGCACAAACCTTACGTACGAAAGGGTATGGTGTATTAGAAGTACATGGTGATTTGAGTTCTCGAGCTCGTAAGAGCGCTATGAAGGCATTATTGAATGTTAAGGAAAGTTATATCGTAGCAAGTGATGTTGCTGCTAGAGGGATTGATATTGATGGTGTGAGCCATGTTGTGTCCTTAGGTTTCCCTAACGAATTAGAATTTTATATTCATCGCTCTGGTAGAACCGGTCGTGCTGGTAAACAAGGTACTTGTTTTGCTTTGTATAAAGAGAGTGATCGCGAGAGTATCAAACAACTACAAATTAAAGGAATTGGCTTTCAACATAAGTCTTTGAAACAAGGAGAGTGGGTGGATTTAACACCTATCTTTGAAAATCGAAAACGAAAAGAGGATGTTTTAGAAAAAGAGATTTCAAAACGTGTTCAACGTAAAAAACAAAAAGTGAAACCTGGATACAAAAAACGTCGTAATGAAGAAATTTCTGATTTAAAACGTAAAGCTAAGCGTCAAATGATTCAAGACGAAATCAAAAAACAAGTAAAAGAAAGAGCAAAAGAAAAACAAAAGCGAAAGAGAGAGGAAGAATAATGTTTATTGGATCTCACGTTTCAATGAGTGCACCTAATTTTGTTTTAGGTAGTGTCGAGGAAGCTTTATCTTATGGAAGTAGTGCATTTATGTTGTATAGTGGTGCTCCACAAAATACACGTAGAAGAAATGTAGAAGAACTAAAAATAGAGGAAGCACATGCTTTAATGGCACAACACAATATAGACAAAAGTAAAATGATTGTTCATGCTCCCTACATCATTAATTTAGCAAACACAGTGAAAGAGAGCACCTTTGAATTAGCCGTTTCTTTTTTAGCTCAAGAAATTGAGCGTGTAAAAAAACTAGGGGCTACCTACATAGTATTACATCCTGGTAGTCATGTGAACGCCGGAGAAGAAGTAGGTATAAAACAGATTATAAAAGGTTTGGATGAAGCTATGGAAAACATCGGTGACATACAAATCGCTTTGGAAACAATGGCTGGTAAAGGAAGTGAAATTGGATATTGCTTCGAGCAGTTAACATATATTATTGAACATGCAAAATATGGAGATCATATTAAAGTTTGTATGGATACTTGTCATATGCATGATGCTGGATACGATATTTCTAATGTCGATGCTTTGTTGGAACAATTTGATGAAATCATTGGCTTAGATAAATTAGTTTGTATTCATATCAATGATTCTAAAAATATAAATGGAGCAAAAAAAGATCGCCATGCGAATATTGGAGAAGGGGAAATTGGTTTTGATACCATTTATCGCTTTGTACATCATCCAAAATTAACACATGTTGTAAAGATTTTGGAAACACCTTATATTGATGGAAACCCACCTTACAAACAAGAAATTGAAGCTTTATTAAAGTAAAAAACAACGTTAGCAATGCTAACGTTGTTTTTCTTGGCTTACAAACCTATCTATTTCTTGCTTTAGTCGATCCACCATATCTTCTTGTTTCACTTTTTCAATAATTTGTCCTCGACGTATCAAAACCCCTTCATTGCGTCCTCCAGCAATAGCAATGTCTGCATGTTTTGCTTCCCCTGGACCATTGACTACGCACCCCATAATGGCAACACACACATCACTCTCAATTTCACTCAAATAGGATTCGATTTCATTCACCACGCCAATCATCTCCCATGCAGTACGCCCACACATTGGACATGCAATTAAATTTGGTACCTTTGTTTTCAAATGACAAGCATGTAAAAGTTGTTTTACTACTTTCATTTCATCTTTTGGATCACCATTCACACTTATACGAATAGTATCACCAATTCCTTCATGCAATAAATATCCTAATGCATATGAACTTTTAATCGCACTAGACAGCAATGTTCCTGCCTCTGTAACCCCTAAATGTAAAGGATAATCAAATGTAGCACTTGCTAGTTTATAGGTTTCAATACAAAGGGAAGGATCACTAGACTTAAAAGATAAACAAATATCATAAAAATCAAGCTCCTCCAATATATCTACATGATGTTTCGCACTCTCAATAAGCGCCTCAGGGCATAATTTTCCATATTTTTCATAAATATCCTTCTCTAAAGAGCCACCATTTACACCAATACGTATAGGTATTTGTTTTTCTTTACATGCATTTACAACCGCTTCAACTTTATCTCTACTACCTATGTTTCCTGGATTGATACGTATTTTATCAATACCACTTGCGATGGCTTTTAATGCAAGTCGATAATCAAAATGAATATCTGCTACTAATGGTAGGGAAGTTTGTTGTTTTATTTGGCTAATTGCTTGCGCATCTGCCTCATCCATAATAGATAAACGCACTATTTCACAACCTGCGCTTTCTAACTGTTGTATTTGTTGCACAACACTTTCTACTTCGCTGGTTTTGATGGAACACATAGATTGTATAATCACCTTATTTTGTCCACCTATATATACATCTTTTACTTTTATTTGTCTTGTTTGTTGTCTTTCCATAGTATCACCATTTTTATTATACAATATATTTTCACATAAACAAATGGTTTGTCTTGTGCTATAATGGTAGCGGAGTGATACTATGAAGAGATTTTCAAGGAAATATCAAGATGATTTATATATAAACAAAGAAAACACGATGACTAAAAAAATTAATGTGCGTATTAAGATTGTAATCGCATTAGTAACATTGTGTTTTTTCATCATTACACTGCGTCTTATTCAATTACAAATTTTCCAACAAACGTCATATGCTGAAAAAATAGTTGAATACACTGCGCAAAAACAAAAGGTTTCTTCTCCTAGGGGAACCATTTACGATAGTAAAGGTAACATACTGGTAGAAAGTGTATCTTCCTTAACTATTTCTTACTATCCAAATAGTAATACAAGTAATTATGAGGAATGGGAACTTGCTAAAGCTCTTGTAGAAGATTTAGCATTAAATGAACCAAATATTATCGATCGTAATATTGCTGAGTTACATATCCGTTACTTAAGTGAATTCGAAAACAAAGACCCCATTACTTTATTGAGTGAAGAAGATCAATTGGCCTATGAGCAAGGTGAGATTACTTTAGATGAGGCGTATGAATTACAATTAGAAGCTGTAGATATAGAGAGTATTGATACAACGACGAAGATGATTTATGAAGTGAAAATGAAAATGGATTCATTACCTTCTAACCAATTCAAAAGTGTTGTTGAAAATGTAAGTGAGGAACAAATGGCAATTGTTGCTGAAAACTCATCAAAATACCCTGGTTTCACTTGTACTTTTGACTGGGAACGTTCATACACGGATTTGGGGTTACCACTGATTTCTATTCTTGGTAATGTTTCATCTTCTACACAAGGTGTTCCTTTAGAAAGTCAGGAATATTATACTGCTTTAGGATATGAACTGAATCAAAGAGTAGGTACTTCGGGATTAGAAAAACAATATGAAGACTTCTTAGCTGGAACAGAATCTATTTATGACATTGAAATAGATTCGTTAGGGAATGCTTTTTTAATTGAAGATCAAGTAGGTAAAAATGGATATGATTTACATTTAACTTTAGATGCTAATTTCAATCAGGAAGTACAAAACATTGTAACTAGTACACTTAGCACTGCTCGTAGTAATCCGCTTCGTAAATATTTTGATAACTTATACGTCGTTGTAATAAATCCACAAACAGGAGAAGTATTATCTATGGCTGGAGCAACCTTGAATGCAGAAAATGAAGTTAGTGCTTATCCAAATGGGGCCTACCAAAATGCATATCTAATGGGGAGTGTAGTAAAAATAGCTACTCTTTATATGGGACAAAATGAAGGTGTGACTTATTCTGGAGAAGTCATAAATGATGCACCTATTCAAATTAAAGGGAGTGCTCCATTCAAAACGTATACGAATTGGGGCCTAATTGATGATGTCGAGGCAATTCGTGTCTCATCTAATGTATACATGGCACACATTGCTATGCGTATTGGTGGTGGTGAATACGTAGAAAATGAGAGCTTGTATGTAGATGAGAATACCTTTCAGATTATGCGAAATTACTATAATATGTTTGGATTAGGTATTTCGACTGGAATTGACTTACCAAATGAACAAGTTGGTGCAATTGGTTTGGACACAGAGTTAGGAAAAACATTGTTTTACGCAATTGGACAATACGATACATACACGACAATGCAATTGGCTCAGTATGTTTCAACAATTGCCAATGGAGGAAAGCGCATTGAACCACATTTATTATCAAATGTTAGTGAAGTCAATTCACTGGAAACGATTATTTATGAAGAAAAAACAAAAGTGCTAGACATTTTAACAAATGGACCTGCATTTTTAGAAAGCGGTAAACAAGGTATGGAACTTTGTGTTAGCAGTGGTAGTTGTGGAAGTGTGTTACGAGAAGAAAATGTAGGTATGCAATTAGCTGCAAAAACCGGAACTGCCGATGCCTTATATTATGATCCAATTACAAAACAAACATATGATGTAACTAACGCAACTATGATTGCTTACGAAGTTAGTGAAAATCCTGAATACGCAGTAGTATGTAGTGCACCAAATTCAAACAATGGATTTGGAAGTAGCTTACAATCAAATATTTGTGGAGATGTTGTAGCTGCAGTAACAAAAGCTTACATTGCGAATAAGTAAAGCTATTACGATATTTTTCTGGATTTATATAGATTTTTTTTAAAGTATGTGTTACAATGTATTAGCAAATTAAGGAGGCTTCAGAAATGAGAGATCGTATTACATTTAAATGTGCTGACTGTGGTGAAGAGAACTATATCGGGACACGTAACAAAAAGAAACAAACAGAACGTATGACAATTAGCAAATATTGTTCTCGTTGTAATAAAAAAACAGACCACAAGGAGAAAAAATAAGAAGAGCCTGTGGGCTTTTTTTATTCTATTGCCTATGTATATAGTAAAACAATTTCCCATTGGTATGCTAATGGCCAATGCGTATGTTATTTCTAAAGGAAATCATGCTTTAGTTATTGATCCAGGTGGTTCTGGAGCAAAAGTAAAAGACTATATTGAGCAACAAGGTTTTATTATCGATGGTATCGTCTTAACGCATGGTCATTTTGATCATATGGCAGGAAGTGATTCATTTTGTAAAACATACAACTGCCCTTTATACATGGAAGAAGGAGATGTTGCTTTTTTAAGTGATAATGACTTAAATTGCGCCACTATGTGTAATACTAGTGTGCAAATTAAAAGCATTCCTAAAATTCTTCAAATCGGAAAAAATACAATCGGACACTTTGTTTTCGATGTTATTCTAGCTCCTGGCCATACAAATGGTAGCTGTTTACTTTGTTTTGATAAACATATGTTTAGTGGGGATGTCTTATTCAAACAAGGAATTGGACGATGTGATTTACCACAAGGTTCAAACTCAAAGATGCAAAACACATTACGCATGATTCAACAGCTGGATTCCTCATTCATAGTTTATCCAGGGCATGGTGAGTGCACAACCTTACATGAAGAGTTACAAAGTAATCCATATTTCTAGAATGATTCAAAAGAATCATTCTTTTTTTAGGTATTTTTGCACATTTTGCTAATAAAAGAGTGAGGTGGTCATATGAAAGAAATGTTTGAAGGATTATTACAGATTGTGCAAGAGAAGAAGGTTAGTGATGTGCATTTTAAAATTGAGGATGATACATTAGATATCTCTGTACGAAGTATACGTGGTATTGAAAGGTTACAAATTGATTTTGATTTACATGGTTTTTATTATTTGAAATACATTGCACACCTTGATTTAGGAAACAGTGGTCATGCACAAAGTGGAAACTTTACATATATTTATAAAGGAAGAACACTGTATTTTCGTTTTGCTTATATGCAAACATTACAAACTCAATCTGGTGTACTGCGTATCTTAAACAACCACGAGCCCATTAAAGTCAATCAATTGAGCAAAGATAGTAATCAATTGCATATGTTTTCTTCCTGGACACGCTTTCGAGGTGGTTTAACTATTTTTAGTGGTCCTACTGGTAGTGGTAAGACAACGACTTTACATGCGATTTTGCATGAAATAGCAAAAAATAAAAAACTAAAAGTCATTACACTAGAAGATCCAATTGAAATACAAAGCAATGAGTATTTGCAGTTTCAAATCAATGAGAAAGCAAACTTTACTTATGAAGAGGGAATCAAACAGCTATTGCGCCATGATCCTGATGTCATAATGATTGGTGAGGTAAGGGATGAACAAACTGCACAAACCCTTGTACGTTGTGCTTTGAGTGGGCATATGGTTTTTACAACTTTACATGCTAAATCTTGTAAAGAAGCAATCGCACGACTTTTAAACTTTAATGTGCGTGAACAAGACTTGAAAGAAGTTTTAAGTGCAATTACAAATCAAAGAATATTTCCAACCAAAAATGCGAAAGGAAGAATCTGTATTTATGAAATCTTACAAAAGGAAGACTTACGCTATTTTTTCAAACATAGCGAGCATAGTGACAAATATGAAGACATTTACAAGAAGATTCGAAATGCTACGCATGAAAAGTGGATCAGCAAAGAAGCTGCGAGTAAAGATATCGAGATTTAAGCAATATGAATGGATGCAAATTGCTAGTCTATTAGAAAAAAACTACAGTTTAAAAGAAGCTTTATTATTTCTACAAATCCCAATAACAGAAGAACGGGTGGATTTACAAATCTTACAAAACTACACTTCAAAATCTATGTATCATTATTTATATTATTTCGCACAAGTTTGTGAGTTACATAAAAGCATTCACTTGACACTTACCATAATGCATCTTAAAGAAAGTTTATATAAGGAATTTATTAAAAAAGTAAGTTATCCAATTGCAATTATTTTGTTTTCACTAGTTAGTGTAAATATCTTTGTCATTTATATTATTCCTCAACTATTGAATACATTTTCTGAAATATCCACAAACACACTAATCACAAGTGTCTTTGTTGCACAATTTGTATTTAACTTGCTCTTAATTACTATCATGCTTTTCATTCTCATATCATTTATTGTATTGCTACGCAGCAAATATAATGCAGACTTATATTTACGTATTACTTGCAGAAGCAAATTGCTTAAGCAAGTAAATGCATATCGTTTCACTACCTACTATGCACTGTTAGCTAGTATCGGTTTTAGTAGTAAAGATGCTATTCTCAGCATCTGTAAAGTGAGTAATAAAACCTGTATTGCCCATGTTGTTCGCAATCTACAAAGCAAGTTACAAAATGGAGAAGATATGTTGTTATACATTCAAAAATCTAACTACTTTTGCGAAACTTTTAAGCAATATTTCATTGTAGGTAGTCACAATCAATACTTAGAACAAAACTTAAATATGTATCTTGAACACCAAAAGCAACAATGGTTTTCAATGCTTGGAAAAATAGCTTTATTTGCCAACATCACTTCATATACACTTGTTGCATTATTAGTGCTAAGTGTGTATCAAATCATGCTTATGCCATTAGAAATGTTAAATACTTTATAGGAGGGTTTATGAATCAAAAAGGATTTACCATCTTAGAGATGATTATTGTTTTATCGATTATTGCTTTAATTTTCTTATTAACTTTACCAAATATACAACAAAAGAAGGAAGTTATTAATGCTAGAGGGTGTGAAGCATTAATAGAAGTTGTGAATGCACAAATTTTATTATACGAGATTGATCACAACGTACCTCCAAGTAGTATTGATGTACTTATACAAGATGGTTATTTAAAAGAAGCACAACGAGTATGTCCTGACAACACAACAATTGCAATATCTAATGGAGAAGCTTTTGTACAATAAAGGTTTTACACTTGTAGAGATGCTATTTATCTTAAGTATCATTAGTATTTGTATGCTGTTTACATTACACACAAATGTAAACACAAATTATTTACAATCACATATGGAGTACTTGCAATACACTTTTTATAAAGCAAAAGCAATAGCCATGAACGAGAAGAGAACTGTGTTTGTTCATATTCATGAAACAAATTTAGAAGTGGATTTCTCTCCCTATGTATATAAAAAGGGCATTGTGTGCTCACCATACTCTTTTTCAATCAATGCAAAAGGGAATGTAAATATGGCAAACCATATAACTTGTACATCAAACAATATGCAAGCTCGTTTAATTATTACATTAGGAAATACAAGTTTTTATGTACAATAGCAAAGGTTTTTTACTTATAGAAGCATTACTCCTTTTCTTTGCATTAACGTTCATCAGCTTGCTTGTTTATACGCAAACATTCACACTACATAAACTAAATGTTTATGAATTCGAGGTCCAAAATGAAACATTTAAAGACATCCTGCTCAACCGCGTTCACAATGATTGAATTTTTGTTTGCATTACTCATACTATTGTTTTGTTTTAGCTTGCTTAGCAACACTCTACACACTTTCACATATACTGGCGATACAACCCATCAAGACAAGTACGCGTTGTATCAAATGCAATTGTTGTTAGCATTATCTAAAGAGGTTGAAATCATAGAGAACGAACTGCACTTCGTTTATCAAAATGAACCTCGCTACTTTATTTATCAAGATGAGAAATTAATATTGAAAGAAGGCTATCAATTGTTTATACAAAACATTGATTCCCTAATATTTCAAAACGAGGAGGGATGTATATATGTGCAATATGAAAAGCAAACAAAAAAGTACAAATGCATCGTATCCTGTAAGTAAGGCATTCACAAGTGTATATGCCTTACTTGTTATTCAAATTTGCTTGCTGTACATACTCACACAACAAGCAAAACTCTCTCTCATTAAAACCACACAAACATTCGATTTTAAATTACATTGTATTGAATTAAATACGATACAAAAAGTGAGTGATGCTTTATATAATTATGAAGAGGAAGATATCTCATATATGCAAGATGGATATTATATAAGTTTGTTTTATATAGATACTACATGTGAGATTCTAATAGAAAAAGATGGAAATATTGTGTTACATAGTGTTTTAGTCTATGATGACATTGATTTTTATGTGAAATCGTATACTTATAAAGGATAAAGATTGACAAAAGCTGAAAATAATTTACAATATTAAAAGTGGATAAAGGAGAAACAAAATGTTACAATCAAACGAATTAAAACCAGGTGTTACGATTTTATATGAAAACAATATTTATGTAATACAAGACTTTTCACAAAACAAAACGGCACGTAGTGCAATGGTAGTAAAAGTAAAAGTAAGAAACTTACGCACTGGAGCAAATGTTGAGTTATCATTTGGAGCTGGAGATAAAGTGAAAAAAGCGCATATCGATAAAAAAGAAATGCAATATTTATACGACGATGGAGAGAATTTAGTATTCATGGATAATGCTACATACGAGCAAATCGAAATCGATAAAGAGAGATTGCAATGGGAGATGAAATTCTTAAAAGAGAATGATAATGCAACTATTTCAACGTATGAAGGTGAGGTATTAGGAGTTGTTTTACCAGATAAAGTGACTTTAAAAATTGTAGAAGCTGAACCTGCTGTAAAAGGGGATACAGCTACAAACGCGCAAAAAAATGCGGTAATGGAAACTGGATTAGTGGTACGTGTACCTTTATTTATTGAACAAGATGAAGTTATTTTAGTATCGACACAAGATGGAAAATACTCAGGAAGAGCGTAAGCTCTTCTTTTTAATGGGGGTATAGGAATTTATGGTTAAGTTTGATATAATAAGTAAGAGTTGGAGGTTTTTATGGAAAAACAATCGAGAGTTAAAAAATATGAACAATTAAGAGAAAGTGTGTATAATGATGTTGATACATCACAAGCTAATAATATCCAAGAAACACTTGAAAATAATAAACAATATGAACCAATTCGTAAGAAAGTATTTCAACCAACTTACGAAGAAGCAGATACATTTAAAAATGAATATTTAGATAGCTTTATTCAAGAAGTGCGTGAGTACAATATAAATAAAGGAATCAAAGAATATGATGATACTCGTCTAGATATTTTATCGCAATTGCAAAATAGAAAATTAGAGCGTCGCACGAAATATGTAGAGCAAGAGGAAACGCATGTGAATTATGAAGAGGATACATCTACTTTACAAACAAGCGATATTAGTAAGCAAGTGTTCTCATTGATTGAAGAAAATGATGACATGCCTGTTATACAGCCTGTATCATCGATTGAAGTAGAAGAAGTTATGGACTCGGTAAATAAAGACCATCTAGAAAATCGTATTCAAGAATTAGAGAGAAAACTAGGAGAAACACAAGAGTTGGCAAGTTCCTTGTTACGTGCTAAAGATATTGAAGAACAAACAAAACCAATTGTACAAAAAGACACTTTTTTACAAGAAACAACACAAATAAAGAAACAGATGCATGAATATGAACAAGAAGTACAAGAGTTAAACTCTAGTATTGATTCCAACAATAAACTATTGAATGCAATTATTGTGATATTAGTCATCGCTTTGGTTGCTGTAATTGGATTTGCTGTGTTTTGGATGATGAATGAGGGAGTTATTTAATGAAAATAAATATAGCTATTGATGGTCCAGGTGCCGCTGGTAAAAGTACCATTGCGAAACGCTTAGCAAAACAACTAAACTATACGCACTTAGATACAGGAGCTATGTATCGTTGCTGTGCATATTATGCACATATAAATCACGTAAACATCGAGGATAGTCAAGCATTAGACAAAATGTTAGATGTGATTCAGATTTCAATAAAACAAGAGGTTGTCATGTTGAATGGTGAAGATGTGAGTGTTGCTATTCGTAGTAATGAAAATAGTATGCGTACAAGTGCGATAGCAAAAAAAGTTGCTGTTCGTGACAAGATGGTACAGCTTCAGCGTGCGATAGCAAAAGATGGTGGCTATATATTAGATGGTAGAGACATTGGAAGTGTCGTATTACCTGATGCACAGCTTAAGATTTATTTGGTTGCAAGTGCACATAGTAGGGCAAAGCGACGCTATGATGAATATCTAAGCAAAAATATTCAAGCAGACCTAGATGAAATAACAAAGGATTTATTGTTACGAGATGAACAAGATATGACTCGTACACAATCTCCTTTAATTAGAGCAGACGATGCGATAGAAATCGATACGTCAAATTTAAGTATAGAAGAAGTATGTACAAAGGTGGAAACCTTATGTAAGCAATTAATTAGAAAGTAGGTATTTATATGATACAAGGAGTATGTGCAATTGTTGGTAGACCAAATGTTGGAAAATCAACGGTGTTTAATCGAATCATTGGAGAGAAAAAATCGATTGTTGAGGACACACCTGGTGTTACTCGCGATCGAGTGTATGGTAAGGCAGAATGGTTAACCAAAGAGTTTAGAGTTATTGATACTGGTGGAATTCAGCTTGCTGATCAACCTTTTCAAGAAGAAATACAAATGCAAGTTGAAATCGCGCTAGATGAGGCAGATACAATTGTTTTTGTTGTGAGTGGAAAAGATGGAATTACAAGAGATGATGAATACATTGCTTCTTTATTGCGTAAAAGTACTAAACCAATTATTTTAATTGTAAATAAAATAGATGATACACAACTAATCAACAATATTTACGAATTTTATAATCTAGGGTTAACGGATCCAATTGCATTGAGTGGAATTCATGGGATTGGTGTAGGAGATATGTTAGATGCCATCATCCATTCTTTTGAAGGTACAAGTCGTAAAACATATGATGAAATGACTAAGTTCGCAGTCATTGGACAACCTAATGTAGGAAAGTCTAGTTTAGTAAATGCAATTTTAAATCAAGATCGTGTTATTGTTTCTGATATTGAAGGAACTACTCGTGACGCTATTGATACACCTTTTAAACGTGAAGGAAAAGAGTATGTAGTCATTGATACAGCAGGTATTCGTAAACGTGGTAAAGTTTACGAAAACATTGAGAAGTATTCGGTTATGCGTGCGATGAGTGCGATTGAGCGTTGTGATGTTGTATTATTTGTAATAGATGGTGAACGTGGGATTCGTGAACAAGATAAACACGTTGCTGGATATGCACATGAAGCTGGAAAATCGATTATTATTGTTTACAATAAATGGGATGTAGTGGAAAAAGATCAGATGACTATGCATAAATATGAGAAAGAAGTTCGTAAACAATTTGCTTATTTATCGTATGCACCAATCATTTTTGTGAGTGCTAAAACAAAGCAGAGAGTAAATGCATTATTACCACTAATTGATGAGGTACATGACTATTCATTATTGCGTATACAAACAAATGTAATTAATGAAGTTATACTTGATGCACAATTGATGACACCTCCTCCAACACACAATGGAGTGCGTTTGAAAATATACTATGCTTCTCAAGTAGCGGTTGGCCCACCAACATTTGTCTTATTTGTAAATAATCCAAAGTTATTACACTTTAGTTATTCGCGTTTCTTAGAAAACAAATTACGTGAAGCGTTTCAGTTTACTGGAACAACCATTCGTATTATTGCTAGAGAGCGTGAAAGATAGGAGAATATATGAAAGCATTTATTATAGGTAGTGGAAGTTGGGGAACTGGAATTGCACAAATTTTAAGTGACAACAAGCACGATGTAACTATTTGGGGAGTGGATGAACAAGAAATTTTAGACATCCAAACAAACCATCGAAACGCTAAATATTTTGCGGATGTCGCCTTAAACCCAAATATTAAAGCCACTTTAGATTTATCACAAATACAAGGTAGTGATGTAGTTGTTTTAAGTGTTCCTACACTAGTTGTAGAAGATGTTTGTAAACAACTTGATGTATATTTAGATAAAAAAACCATTCTTGTGAATACTTCAAAAGGGTTTCACCCTCAAAGTAATGAGCGCATGTCAAATGTTATTCGCGAGAACATATCAAAAGAGCATTTAAGTAGTGTTGTATCATTGATTGGACCTTCTCACGCTGAAGAAGTTGTACAGCGCCTATTAACGACGATTTGTGCGGTTTCTTTAAATGATGAGGATGCAAAATTTGTGCAATCTACTTTTGCTAATGAATATTTAAGAATTTATACTGGTAATGATGAAATTGGGTCTGAGGTTGGTGTTGCCATAAAAAATGCAATTGCTTTAGCTAGTGGAGTTTTATCTGGTTTAGGATATGGAGATAACACTCGTGCTGCACTAATGACTCGTGGTTTATCAGAGATGATTCGCTATGGTGTTGCTGTTGGTGGTCAATTTGAAACATTCATGGGATTAACTGGGATTGGTGATTTGATTGTTACATGTACAAGTGTGCACTCTAGAAACTTTCAAGCTGGATTTGAGGTTGGAAAAGCAAATAGCGCTAAATCTTTTTGGGAACACAACAAGAAAACGGTAGAAGGAGTACGTACCAGTAAAGTAATTTATGAAAAAGCAAAAGAACTTGGTATTGATATGCCAATTATTAATGAAATCTATTATGTAATGTTTGAACAAAAAGAACCAAGAGAAAGTGCATTGAATTTAATGGTACGTGAATTAAAGTCGGAGTTTTAAAATGAACGAGTTTAGTCGATTGGCACTATTGTTTTCATCAAAACAAATGCAAACATTAAAAGAAAAGCACGTTGCAATATTTGGAGTTGGTGGCGTAGGTGGTCATTGTATTGAAGCCTTAGCACGTTCACAAATTGAAGAAATAACCATTGTTGATTTTGATTGTGTAACACTGACAAATTTAAATCGTCAAATTGTTGCATTACATTCAACAATTGGAAAATCAAAGTGTGAAGTAATGAGAGATCGCTTATTGGATATTAACCCTAATATTAAGGTACATATTCATCCTATCTTCATTGATACACATAGTATTGAATCCATAGATTTCACTTCTTTTTCATATATTGTAGATGCCATAGATACTATTAGTGCGAAATTATTATTGATTGAAAAAGCAAAGTCTTTACAAATTCCAATCATAAGTTGTATGGGAACAGCAAATAAGTTTGATCCTACTCAACTTAAAATTATGGATATTTCAAAAACGAATTATTGTCCACTTGCAAAAGTAATGCGTAAAGAACTTAAAAACAGACGTATTTTCAAGTTGAAAGTACTATCTTCGCATGAGAAGCCTGTTAAACCTTCTATAAGCGATGAAATCACAAATAAGAGGGTAGTTGTTGGTAGCACTTCCTTTGTTCCTAGTGTGGCTGGAATCATCATATGTAAAGAAGTTATATTTGATTTACTTAAAGAAAGCCATTAGGCTTTTTTTTAGAAAGGATGAGTATGAAAAATATATTATTATTAAGTACAGGTGGAACCATAGCAAGTGCTTTGTCTAGTGAAGGTTTAACACCAAAACTGGCTGGCCAAAATGTCTTGCAAGCCATCGGCCCAATTGAAGGATGTAAAGTGCAAGTGGAAGATTTATTGTCAATTGATAGTTCGAATATGCAACCTGAAGAATGGGTTCGTATTGCGAAAAGAATCGATATTGCTTTTACCATAGAAAAAGTGGATGGTATTGTCGTTACGCATGGAACTGACACCATGGCTTATACATCCAGTGCACTTGCCTTTATGTTATCCAACATTTCTATACCGATTATTGTTACTGGTTCTCAACTACCTTTAACACATCCACTTAGCGATGGGTTAGATAATATTAAACTTGCTATTCATGCTGCGATGCAACCTCAATTAAAAGGTGTATTCATCGCATTTAATCGTAAAATTATGATTGCGACACGAAGTGTGAAAGTTCGAACAATGGACTTTGATGCTTTTGAAAGTGTGAACCATCAAGAAGTAGGAATTGTGAATGCAAGAGGATTGCAAATCCAAGAACACTTATTACACAAGTGTGATAAACCTTATTTCTTTTATGAACAGTTGTGTAGCGATGTCTTTTTGTTGAAATTAATTCCAGGTATGCAAACGAAAGTTATTGATATGCTTTTACAACAAAACTTTAAAGCGGTTGTCATTGAAGCATTTGGTGCAGGAGGAATTACGTTTATACGTAGAGATTTGACCTCTTCATTAGAACGTTTGGTTAAAGCCAATATCCCAGTTGTAGTATGTTCGCAATGTTTATACGAGCACAGTGATTTTTCAATTTATCAAAGTGGTCAAAAGGTGTTACAACAAGGAGTTATACAAGCATTAGATATGACTAGTGAAGCATGTGTAACAAAGTTAATGTGGGCTTTAGCACAAAGCAATAACATTGAAGATGTGCGTTTTATGTTTCAAACAAACTATGCACAAGAAATTAGCTTATAACATCATGAAAATGATGTTTTTTTTGTTTTTAGTCATAAGACATGTCCTTTGTACATACAGTTTAATGACTAGGAGGAAATTATGAACACAAGCGAAATCATAAAGAATTTAGGTAAACAAACCAAGGGAGATATTTACTTAGGAGTAGTAGGACCAGTAAGAGTAGGTAAATCTACTTTTATTAAGAAATTTATGGAAAGTGCCGTTTTACCATATGTAAATGATGAATATGAAAAAGCGAGAATGCGCGATGAATTGCCGCAAGTTGGAATTGGAAAAACCATTATGACAATGGAGCCAAAATTTGTTCCAAACAGTGCCGCTAATATTGAATTTGAAGATGGATTCAAGGTGAATGTACGTCTTGTTGACTGTGTTGGGTATATTATTAGTGCGGCCAAAGGATACAAAGACGAGGATCAAATACGAATGGTTCGAACACCATGGAGTGAAGAACCTTTACCTTTTGATGAAGCTGCAAAGATGGGGACACAAAAAGTAATACAGGAACATTCTACAATAGGAATAGTAATTACTAGCGATGGGAGCATTACCGATTTAGAAAGAGAAGATTATGTAGAAGCAGAAGGGGATGTTATCAGCGAATTAAAACAAATTAATAAACCCTTCATTGTGATTGTTAATACAAAAGATAAGAATACAATGAGTCATGTATCATTAGTTGATAAATTAAAAGAAAAGTATGAAGTACCAATTCTTGGTGTAGAAATAGAAAAAATGAATGAAAAAGACATTCATAATATCTTACGTGAAGCTTTATATGAGTTTCCTGTATCACAAGTAAACATTTTAATGCCTGATTGGTTAGCGATCCTTGATGATGAACATTACATCAAACGCAGTTTTGCATCAACGATACAAAAAAGCATGCAGCAAATTAAGAAACTAAGAGAAGTAGAAAATATTACAAGTATCATCAATGAGAATGAATTTATAGAATCAAGTGTACTATCTACCATTGATAGTGGAGAGGGAAGTGTGAATGTTGAAATCAAACTAATCCCAGGATTATACAATAAAGTACTAAAAGACATCATTGGTGAAGAAGTAAATGATAAAGCAAAACTTGTATCATTACTACAAGAATATACAAAAGCAAAAAAAGAATATGATGCAGTTGCTAGTGCACTACAAATGGTAAAGCAAACAGGTTATGGGTTTGCATCTGCAGGCTTAGAAGATATTTCTTTATCTACACCAGAAGTTGTAAAACAGGGAAGTCGATATGGTGTTAAACTAAAAGCCATAGCTCCTAGTATTCATATGATTAAAGTAGATGTAGAATCATCTTTTGAACCAATCATTGGAACAAAAGAACAAAGTGAAGAATTGATTAAATACTTGTTGCGAGAAGATGAAGAAAATGCGAATGTCATTTGGGAATCTGATATTTTTGGAAGAAAACTAAGTGAACTTATCAAAGATGGTTTGAATGCAAAATTATCGATGATTCCAGAGGCTGCAAGACTACGTCTACAAGATATCCTAGAAAAATTAGTGAATAAAGGAAAAGGGAATGTAATCGCTATTGTTTTATAGCCTAAATATAGGCGTATACTACACTTCATATTGATTTTTACATTAAAAAATGTTAGTATAGACCTATGAATAAGGAGGTCAGTATAATGACAACATTGAATAAAAAATTATTAGCTGAAGCAATCGTTGAAAAATTAGGAGTTACTAAAAAAGATGCAACAACAGCTGTAGAAACTGTTTTCGAAGAAATTGCAACTGCATTAGTAAACGAGCAAAAAGTAGATATCTCAGGATTTGGAAAATTTGAAATTTCTGAACGTGCAGAACGTCAAGGAATCAATCCAGCAACAAAAGAAAAAATCACAATTGCTGCTTCTAAAAGTCCTAAATTTAAAGCTGCTAAAGCATTAAAAGACGCTGTTAACAACAAATAAGTTAAAAAGAAAACACCCTGAGGTGTTTTTCTTCTATATCTATTACTTCGCATAATATATATTATGTAATTTTTATCTATGTTTTTTTGGTTCTGATAGTGTATATGCACTTTTAAGTTGTTTCACTTGCACGTGTGTATACACTTGTGTCGTACTTATATAGGCATGTCCAAGTAATTCCTGTACACTTCTCAAATCCGCTCCACCTTCTAATAAGTGTGTTGCATAAGCATGTCTTAACATGTGCGCTGACATACGTTGTATCCCTAAGGTATCACATCTTCTTTTAATCATTTGATCTATATATTGACGTGTCAAAACTCTTCCATGTTTATTTACAAACAAAATAGATAGTTTTTGCTTGTTATAAAGTGTTCTAAACGATGTTACGTACGCTCCAACACTTTGGATACAAATTTGGTTTAAAGGTACTAGGCGCTCTTTTTGACCCTTACCAAGCACCTTGACAACACCTTGTTCAAGGTGCAGTTGGTTCAAATGCAGACTTACTACTTCTGATACACGCAAACCACCACCATATAAAAGCTCTAAGATTGCTTGATGCAAGCTATTTAGATATGCGTCACTTTCTTTATACGATAAAAAGTTTTGCATTTGTTCTTGTGTAATATACTTTGGTAGGGATAGTCCTTTCTTACTTAAAACAAGCAAACTTGTAGGATTATGCGAAGTTAAATTATTTTGTATTAATATACGATGAAAAGCACGAATCGAAATGATGCTTCGATTCACGCTACTGTTTTTATGCGTTGAAGATAGGTTCAAAATATAGTCTTCAATATGATTCGCTAGAATCTCTTCAACATCAATAATCCCCTCTTTATCTTTTAAGTACGTTACATATTTATGGATATCACTTACATATGAGTGAATTGTTGCATTGGCCTTTTGATCAATGCTTGTTATATAAAACATAAATTCGTTTATTGCTTCAGCTAATTTCATCGTATCACCTACTCAAGTATATCATAAATTTTCAAAGAAACGGATACAATCAATAGCTATACTAGATTTAATGTATGAAGAAATAAAAATTAATAGAATACTTACAATCAGTATATTTAACATTCGATTCAATAAAGTTTTCCTATTTACAGTAGCCGTGTTTGAGATACAATAATACACATTTTTTGTGTGCTTAATACTATACATGCTCACAATACAAAAAGATATAAGATCAAATATTATTTGTGGGACAAAAACGATTGCAATCCCTAAAATTCCTTTAAATGAATACGTTGCAATAAATAAAGTACATGATAAGCCGATTTGTAAACCTTTCGTATAAATAAGAAATGCGATAAAAGGCGCTCCTATATAACTAGTAGATATAAATATAATAAGTAATGTTGTGATAATTCCAATCATAAATTGAGAAACAAAGTACTCTTTATAATCTTGGATATCAATTAATACACTCATATAATGTATTAAATTGCTTTGATCACTACTGTCTATGTACCTTACTAAAAATAAACTACTACAAAACCCTGCTAGAATTAAAATATTAAAATAGAGCAATTCAAAGTATTGTTTTTTTCTTATTTTCATCCAATCACCTATCACAGTATATGTACTAGCTGATTTTTATAGTACTATTTTTTTATAACACTTGATGCATATACTAATTTATTTGTCTTTGATTCAATTTGTTTATTCAATTCATCTAATACATTATACGGTTGTTTTTCATACGAAAACAAATCTAGCTGTTTTATTTCTTCTTTAGCACTTTTTAAAGTACCTAAACCAATTCCAATATGACGTAAAGGAATTGCATCGTAATGCTCATCAAACAGCGTTTGTGCCAGCTCATAGATGGTGTTAAAGTCATTGGTGTACGTATCTAATTGCTGTGATCGTATTTTATTTTTGAAATCATAAGTTCGTAAAGAAATAGAAACTAACTTCCCGCTAACTTGGTCTTTTTTAGCCTTTTGTATAAGCGTTAAAGTTAACTTACGTAAAATGGTAACCAATTCCTCATAAGATTCAATATCATTTGGAAACGTTGTGGACTGTGAGATTGATTTCACACTACGATTATAAACCAATTCATCACTCCCATTCCCTTTTGCATTTTCTATCATTTGCATACCCTGTTTATGCATTAGACGTACAACCAATTCTTCTTGTTTTACAAAATCCTCAATGGTTTGAATACCATGCTTTTTCAACAATACACTTCCCTTTTTCCCTACCCCATACATTTCTTCAATAGGTAAGGGCCACAGTTTCGTTTTCACTTCACTTTTACGCAATATAGTAATACCCATCGGTTTACGCATATCACTAGCCATTTTAGCCAAAAACTTGTTTGGTGCAATACCAATACTGCAGGTTAAACCAATTTCACTCTTCAATTTTCTTTGCAGTTCCCAAGCTAAATCAAGTGGTCTTTCATATTGCTTGATGACCTCACTCATATCTACATAGCATTCATCAATACTTGCAACTTGTATGCACGGTGTATACGTACGTATAAAATCAAAAAAACGTTTTGAAACTTGTTGATAGTAGCTATGATCTCCCTTTTTTACAATTAGTGTTGGACATAAGGATAACGCCTCATACAAAGGCATAGCACTTTTTACACCAAATGCTCTGGCTTCATAACTTGCTGCACAAACAACACTTCGCTTACTTAATCCACCAACTACTAGTGGTAGCCCTTCTAACGAAGAGTCTTTTACTACTTCTGCACTTGCAAAAAATGCATTTAAATCTATATGAAATATTACTTTTGCCATTCTATCACTTCCTTCATGTATTATAGACTTTTTTTATGCACTTGTCTATTTTTCACAAACAAAAACCAATGATATAATTATCATTGGCCTATAGGTTAACGAAATGCTAAAGTTGTCTTGTTTGCAGAACTTCGTGAATGTTTTAAACGAAGTTTATCCGAGAGCATTGCTATAAATTCCGAATTTGTTGGTTTTGCTTTACTTGCTGAAATTGTATACCCAAAAATATCATCAATTGCATCTACATTACCACGATTCCATGCAACTTCTATTGCGTGACGAATAGCTCTTTCAACACGACTTGCAGTCGTTGCATACTCTTTTGCAATTTCAGGATATAGTATTTTTGTAATCTGACCTAAATACTCTAAATCATAGTACGTTTTCTCAATTGCACAACGTAAGTATAAATACCCTTTGATATGAGCTGGAATGCCAATCTCATGTAACAAACGTGTAATTTCCCTTTGAATATCTACTTCCGCATAATCTGAATACCCCTCTTGAAATACGTATTTAGACGAAACAACAGGTTGACTAGAAAGTACATCTAGTTTATCAATCAATTGTGAAACCATGAATGGTTTCATTAATAAGTAAGACACATTATGCTTATGCATTTGCTGCGCCATAATATCGTTAATAAATGGTGTCGTACATATAATATGTTGTACTTCTATGTAATTTTCCTTTAAAGCCTTTAATACATCTATACCATCTTTCTTTGGCATAATTAAATCCAATACTAAAATATCAATCTTTTTATTACGAAGTTCCATAATACAATTTTTTCCGTTTGTTGCACTCCCGACAACAACATATTGATTATGTTTTTGTAACTCCTTTTTTAAATCATGGATGATTTCGATGTTATCGTCCACTAAATATATACTCTTTCTATTCATAATTCTACCTCCTCTTCTATTATATTATATGGACTTCAAAACTTATACAATTTACGATTAACTCTGGTAATCCTTAGGTGTTTTTTGCGAACATTTAGTAAAAAAATGACATAAAATGCTAAATTTTATGTCTATATGTCACTTTTTGTCTATGAGGAATTTGTCTGTTTAAACAAAAAATTCTCTAAATGAGAATTTATTTGTATATATTAACTTTTAAGATTTCTGGAATCTTCGATAATTGTTGCGCAATAACATCCAAATTATCTGCGTCCACATCAACAATAGTATATGCAAAGTCACCTTTCGATTTATTGATTAAATTTTCAATGTTTATTCCCTCTTTAGAAATAACATTTGATATTTGAGCAATCATATTTTTAACATTTTTATGGAAACAAGAAATACGCATCCCCTCCGTTCTTGGCAAACTCATATTTGGTAAATTTACTGCATTCACAATATTACCATTTTCCAAAAACTCTTTAAGCTGAGAAACAGCCATTTTCGCACAAGTATCTTCCGATTCCGCCGTGGAAGCTCCAATATGTGGTAAGTTAATACATTGTGGACAATGTATTGTTCGCAATGTTGGAAAGTCTGTAACATATTTTCTTACTTTCTTTTCTTTTAAAGCATGTAACAACGCATCCTCATCAACCAATTCACCACGTGAAAAGTTAAGTAATACGACATTTGTTTTCATCTTTGCCAATGCGACTACATCAATCAAATGTTTCGTTTCTTCATTTACTGGTAAATGCAAACTGATGAAGTCACATTGTTTTAATAATTCATCAAGACTTTTAGTATATTTTACTTCCTTTGATAATTGAAACGCACTATTGACCGAAATATGAGGGTCATAACCAATCACATCCATCCCTAAAGCTAGTGCACTATTCGCTAATCTACAACCAATGGCACCTAGACCAATAATTCCTAATGTTTTTCCTGCAATTTCGACCCCCTTATAGTTACTTTTTTCTTTTTCTACAAGTTCACTTAACCCTTCTCTCACTTTTAATTGATCCAGCCAAGATATTGCATCAATAGTTGGTCTTGCACTCATTAACATTCCTGCAATGACTAACTCTTTTACCGCATTAGCATTTGCTCCTGGCGTATTAAAAACGACAATCCCTTTTTCACTACACTTTTGAATAGGAATATTATTCACACCAGCACCTGCTCTTGCAATCCCTTTTAATTGATCATGTAAGGGAATGTCATGCAATTTAGCACTACGAACAATAATTCCATCCTCTTGTTCCACTTCTTCTCCATATATAAAACCTTCTTCAAAATAATCCAAACCACTTTGTGAAATCTTATTATATAGTTTAATTTTATGCATTATGTTCCTCCTCAAATTGTACTAACAATTGAACCAATTTCTCTACTCCTTCATATGGCATTGCATTATAAATACTTGCACGCATCCCACCAACACTTCTATGTCCTTTCAAATTCACAAGACCTTGCTCTTGTGCAAACGATAAAAACTTCTTATCCATCTCTTCACTTATAGATACAAAAGGCACATTCATTAAAGAGCGATATTCCTTAGCAACGGTTGCACGGAACATTTTTGATTGATCTAAAAAATCATATAATAAAGCAGCTTTTGCTTCGTTTTCCTTTTGAACAATTGCTAGCCCTCCTTTATCTTGAAGATGTTTTAACATCAAGTTACAAACATAAATTGCAAAAGTGGGGGGTGTGTTGAACATACTATCATTTTTTATTTGTACTGGATAAGAAAGCATTGAAGGTAATGCACTATCATCTTGCTGAATCAAATCCTCACGTACGATCACTATCGTTAATCCCGCAGGACCCAAATTCTTTTGTGCACCAGCAAAAACCAATCCATATTTACTAACATCAATAGGTTCACTGCAAATACAACTTGATAAATCAGCTACAATTGGTGCCTCACACACTGGTAATTGTTTATATTTAGTACCATAAATCGTATTGTTTTCACAAATATACAAATAATCAATATCTGATGGTATTACGTACTCTTTTGGAATATAACTGTAAGTTGCATCTTCACTAGTAGCAATCATCTCGCAATCACAGAATTTTTTGTGTTCCTGATACGCCTTTTTACTCCAAGCACCTGTATTTATAAGTGCAACTTTTTTATGTTTATAAGCTAAGTTAGCGGGAATCATTGAAAATTGTAAACTTGCTCCCCCCTGAAGAAACATTACTTTATAATTATCTGGAATATTCATTAAGTCTCTTAATCTTGTTTCACATTCCTGAATCACTTTTAAAAATGTGGAAGATCGATGACTCAACTCCATCACGCTTTGACCACTTGCATCATAATTTAACAATTCTGCTTGTACTTTTTGTAATACTTCAACGGGCATCATTGAAGGCCCTGCGCTAAAATTAAACACTCTATTCATACTTAATCCTCCTCTTATTGGATATATAATAACATTTGTTTCATAATTTTACAATACAAATGTAAAATATTTACAAAGAATGATGATATTGTTTTCATTTTCTTACATTTGTGTTAGTATATATATAAGAAATATATGGAGGATACACAATGATAGATGCACACACTCATTTGGAGTACGGTAATTTAGAGGAAGCTTATGTACTAGAGTTTGTAGAGGAAGCGAAAAGAAAAGGTATTACTACCTTACATATATTGGATCACACACATCGTTTTATTGAATTTGAATCAATATATGAACCGCTGAAAGAATATCCACAACAAAAAACATGGCTAGAAAACAAGAAAATGAAATTCAAAGATACTTTGAAAACATATGATGCACTCATACAAAAAATGAAATCTATGGATTTAGGCATCGAAGTTAAATTTGGTTTAGAAGTCTGCTATAGCAAATCGCAAGAAGAGACTATACGAAAAATTTTGGAACCATATACTTTTGATTTCTTAGTGGGTGCCATTCACTCCATTGATAACATACTTTATGATATGCCCTTTTCAAAGGAACTTTTATGGGATACTTACCCAACTAATTTAATTTATGAACGTTATTATAAGCAAGTTTTTCATTTGCTAACATCAAATTTATTTACCCAACTAGCACATCCAGATACAATTAAAATGTTTAACTATTACCCATCATACGATTTAACGCAAACCTATGAACTACTAGCCCTTTTGGCAAAACAATTTCATATTTGTGTTGAAAACAACACTGGATGCCACTATCGATATCATCATGAAGATGTTGGCTTAAGCACACATTTATACAATATATTGGAGAAGTATAATGTTCCAATCATTAGTGCTAGTGATGCACATAAGCCTGCAGATGTTGGTAGCTACATCCATGAAATACATAAAAAAACATTCAAATAGAATGTTTTTTTATGTGTGCGTTTTCTTTTTGTCTAAATAATACTTTAATGCGTGATAGTCTCGACGGTATACTAATGATTCAATTGTTTGTGGTTTTGATTTCTTAAATAAATGAAGTGCTTCTAATTCATCATATGACTCTGTGTGCGCAACCAAGCGTTTTTCTTTTACACTTAATTCCTCGCCAACATAATTAGTCAATTGAACAACAAAGTAATTTGAAATGGTTTCTCGATTCAACAAATTATAATGATCGACAATAAACCCTAAATTCATGATTACTTCACATTCATAACCAATCACTTCCCTTACCTCTCTTTTCAAAGCTTCCGCAAGTGTTTCATCATTTTGTACACCTCCCCCAATCGTCTCTAAATGATTCCTTTTTCCAAAATCATCTCGTCCAATTATTCTTAAAAAAACTAACTTACCTTCTTCATCATAAGCAAATACTCGAACGGTCCATCTTTTCGTATAAGGTGTAGCTATTCGTTTACGATACGCACTATCTTCAAGGATTGCTATTAGCATATACCTCACCTCTTTCGAGTCTCAGCCTTAATAAATAAGAGGCACATAAGTGCCTCTTATTTAATACGTAACCAACTTTGGGGAATATTCAAATTTCTATGGGTGGGGGAAGAAACTTGTTGTTGGTTACGAGGCATTTAACCTACTTTTACTCTACTCTATGTTGAAAAAATTGTCAATTGATATGCACTATCGGCATTTTATCTATCTTCAACTAACTCTTCTAAACTAGAAACACAACGTAGCGCATGTATATTTAAACGATACATATCTTCTTTTGTATGTACCCCTGTACTTACAAAAACATGATCTACTTGTGATTGAATACCTAATAAAATATCTGTCTCTAAATTATCTCCAACTAAAATTATTTCCTCTCTATGCAGCCCATAATGTGCTAAGCATTCATCCAAAATAATACGATAAGGCTTTCCCACCTTAATACTTTCTTTCTCACTAGCATATTCTAACATAGCGACTACAGCCCCATTACCAACTTTAAATCCATCACTACTTGGGAGTCTTCGATCTACATTCGTCGCTATAAAAGTAGATCCCTGCAACAAATTAGAAAGGGCTTTTGAATAGCTATCATAATCTGCATCCATTTGTAAACCAACAAACACAATAGCGGCATTTTCTTCAACAAAATGAAACCCTTCATTGATAAGCGCTTCTTCTAAACCCTTACTTCCTATGAAAAAGCAATCTCTTTGCGTAAATTGCTTTGCAGCATAAGCACTGGCAGCCATACTACTAGTAAAGAAGTGGTTTTCATGAATAGAAGTATATCCCATTTTTTGCATATGTAATGCATTTTCCTTGCGCGTTCTTGTTGCATTATTTGTTAAAAAAATAAATGGATGATTGTTTGCAATCAGTGTATCAAGCCATCTTTTTGCACTTTCAATTATTTTATCGCCATGAAACATTGTTCCATCTAAGTCTATTACATATGTTTTTTTCATTTTCACACCTCACCTATACTATCCTATCATTTTTTAACCCATTTGTAACCTATTAAACTCATCACAAAAGGAACAATACAAAAGGCTGCATAGGCATATAACACCATGTTTTGCTCCATAAACAAATAAACAAAACTACTCAGTAATGGTGTGATTGCAGCACTACCACCCATATATAATGCCATTGATATTACTTGAGAACTCACCTTCGCATGTTCTTGTAATGCAGCGAATATAAACTTACTAGCATACATTATAATTGGTAGTGTAAATAATTGTAAGCAAGCCGTTAATATTATTTGAATGGGAGTATTACTTAGTCCATACAAAGCAAACTTTATACCATACATAACAATAGAAAAACTCAACAATCGATACACATTAAATTTTTTCATAATTTTATGACCAACCAAGTAAAAAGGAATTTCACAAAGTGCTTGCAATGCAAATTTTATACCAATCAATAAACTACTAGCCTGCAAATCATGCATTTTTTGAATCACTACATATTGATCTGCACTTCCTACAATAAAAACAAAGAAACAAACACAGACAAAATACATATACTTACGATTTAAAAAAACACTTTTCCCCTGTGTTTCACTTGTTTGTGGTTGTTTGTATGCTTCTTGTTTTTTAAATAATAAAGTATTTAATACACCTATGAAGATTGCTAAAATACTTACAAAAGAATAGTGGAAAGTATCAATTAGTAAACCAAAGATAGGGCTTGCAACAACAAGTCCAAGTGCACTAAACGCTTTAACATAACCAATTTTTTGTTGTGATAACAAAAACATCCAACTGTCAAAAAGAGTAATAACAACTTTAATATAGCTAAAACAAACAATACTCATAATCAAATGGAATACAAAAATATTATGGTCCACAAAAAATAATATACCACCAAATATACTAAACATTTGAATTGAAAAAATTGTATGCCGCTTAAATTTTGCCGTCTTTTGACATACATTCGCATAATAAATTTGTAAGAAAATAGAAACAAACGCGCTTGAAGAAATAAGTATACCTTGTTGCATTTTATCGTATCCGCAATATGTTAAAAACGGTATGATTTGAGTATTGAATAAAGTAATGCATACATAAAGAAAAAAAGATAAAAAATAAGATAAACGAGTATTTTTCATACAATCACCTAACATTAGTATTGTCCCTTTATTTCTTTTCATACACAATCATGTTATAATCATGTACGAGGTGTTAATATGATTCAAAATGTAATTATTGCTTCTGTAATTGGCTATCTATTAGGTTCTATTCCATTTGCATTAGTAATCGGAAAAGTCTTTTTCAATACGGACGTACGAAACTTTGGTAGTGGGAATTTAGGTGGAAGTAACACAGGTAGAATTCTAGGAAAAAAAGCAGGAATTAGTGTTATTGTACTGGATGCTATGAAAGTTGTTTTAGCTGTAGCTATCCCTGTCTTAGTATTTAATGATGAGGTTGCAAGTGTATGGGCAGGCGTCTTTGCATGTGCTGGACATTGTTATCCAATCTTCGCTAAGTTTAAAGGTGGAAAAGCAGTTGCTTCTTTGTTTGGTTTTCTTTTAGCTATCGCAATATTCACATACCAAGAACCTTTTGTATTTGTAATTCCTTTAACAATTTTATTAGTTGTTTTACGTATTTCAAAAATGATTTCATTAGCAAGTATGATTGCCGTTGTTTGTTCTAGTATTTACATAATTGTTATTGTTAAAGAGCCAATGACAATTGTTGCCTCGTTGTTATTATGCACACTTGTCATCTATCGTCATCGTGCAAATATTCAACGAATTATACAAGGAAGTGAAACAAAAGTAACTTTATTTGATAAAAAATAATGTTGTGATTCAATAATCACAGCATTTTTTTATAAAA
>CAYJJS010000014.1:0-37440 GCA_964370645.1 uncultured Erysipelotrichaceae bacterium
TCCAAATCTCTTTGGCGCTCACTTATAATATCAAATACCTTCCCCCTTGTCAAACATTTTATTTCTTTTTTTTGTTTTTTAATAAAAAAGTAGAGATTTCTGCTTTTTGAATCTCTACTTTTGAAATATTTATTTAATAAGTAAAATAATACATATCAATTCCTATAATAATTCCATCAGCAACTAAAATCGTTAAACTTTTCCCACTGTCGTCACCATAGTACTCATACATTATATCCCCATCATCCCAAGTTAGTTTGTCATCAGCTTCACCTAGCGCTTGTACTATCGTTTCTTCACTGTCTCCAACCTTGATTCCGCCACCAATACTTATTCCATCTGATAGTTCATCCAATGAAATCGCATCAAACACATGTCCTTTAATCGGTTCCCCTGTATTGCTTTGAGCAGTAGAAATCCACACTTCTTGACCATTTGCTAAGAAAAATGACGATGCACCATTTCCATCATCGATACTATCCATATTGTAATCTTTTAAAACGTCAACAAAGCCCATATTGAAAAATTCTTCTACGGTAGTCTCATTTAAAACAATCTCACCAGAATTTGTAGATACCGTTACATTTTCCCACGCCTTTGTTTGAGTAGACTTATCTCCTGGCTCACTTTCATAGCTATAATCACTTAAATACCCACTACCTGATGCCTCATCTATTACCTCGCTTGGTACTTCCAACTCTTCAACCTCTCCATAAGCCGCAACTAACATTTCGATATAGAAGTCATTTATCTTAATTTCTACTCCCTCTAAATCTTCCATTCCAAGTGCACTCATGGCATCCATCATCGAATCTGCCATTGTTGAAAGGTCCATTCGTACCCCCATTAGTAAAGAAGTTTCTTTTGATATGTAGTACTCCACTGGGATTTCCAATGAACTACCGAACGTCCCAAAGCTTGTCAACATCTCTTCAAATGACCCATTTAATGAATCCGTAATGTTCTCACTTGAAATTTTCACGAGAAGAACATGGCAGTCTTCACCGTTAATTTTCTTTTCTCCAGTTACCTCAGCATCGAAATCTTTTAAACTTTCAAACATTGACATCGACATCGCTGAAAATGACTCTACTTCTAACTCTTCATATGAAGTCTCTTCAACTACCCATCCTGTGATACCATCATTTGAATATGCCACTACTTCTTCCCCATCACTTACTACGTAAGATTCAATAGTTGTAGATTCACTTTCTCCTAGCATTTCTACATCCATCGTCATTTCGATATGTGAAGTTTCATTATCGCCATCGATCAACGCTGCAGAAGTTCCCTCTCCTACAATTGCCATATCTAGGGCCATACCCTCTGCACTAATATTGAAATCCATATTCATATCAAATTCATATTCAACCGATTCGATACCTTTCATCGCTTCATCTGTCGCTTTCAATAATTCATCTACATTTACACTATTTCCGCACCCCGATAATATGCTACAAAATAAGAATGCACTTACTACTCCTTTAAAAATTTTCATATACGTCTCCTCTTTCTCCGCGAACATTATATCACGAAACAATTGCAAAATAAATGTAAAATATATCGTAATTATAGCTATTTAAAAAGTGTGAAAAAAAAATTACGACAACAATGATATTGGTGTCGTAATTCTTCTCTTATTCAACTTCTTCGATACTTAAATCTGAATCCGCTATAATTTCTTCTAGCACATTGTTTTGAACTTCATGAGGAATAAAGTTCATCAACATATCATCTTCTCCATCTCTATGATTTGCCGCATCGCGTTTTCTACGTAACTCGTCTGCCAGTTCTAGCACTTGTTTTGTAGTTTTACGCTCTACATCTAATCCTGTACCTGCCGGGATTAACTTCCCAATGATTACATTTTCTTTTAGACCAATTAAATGATCTTCTTTACCCTTAATTGCTGCATCTGTTAATACTTTTGTCGTTTCTTGGAAACTCGCAGCAGATAACCATGAATCTGTTTCTACAGAAGCTTTAGATATACCAAGTAACACAGGCGAGAAAGTCGCTGGTTTTCCACCAGTCAACAATGCTTGTCGATTGATTTTCGTAATTTCTGTTAAAGAAATTTGAACTCCAGGGTTTAATCCTGTGTCATGTCCTTCAAGAACAATCACTTTACGCATCATTTGACGAACCATTACCTCAATATGTTTATCGGAAATCTCGATACCTTGTGATGCATAAACTTTTTTAACTTCTTTAAGAATGTATTTTTGTACTTCACGAACCCCTGCAACTTCTAAAAGTTCTTTCGGCGAAACCGTTCCCTCTGTGATTTTATCACCAGCAGTTAATGAAGAACCTACATCTAGCCAAGAACGCATTATTTGTGTTGGACCGATTTTGTGTTCAATACTCTCTGTTTCATTCGTAATAATAACTTCCGTTCCATTCACACCTTCTAATTTGTTAATTTGAGTAATTGTTCCTGAAATTTTAGCCAATACACTTGAACCTTTTGGTGTTCTTGCTTCAAATAATTCCTCAACACGAGGTAGCCCCTGTGTGATATCTCCTCCACCAGCAGTTGCAACCCCACCAGTATGGAATGTACGCATCGTTAACTGTGTACCTGGCTCTCCAATCGACTGTGCAGCCATGATACCAACTGATTCTCCTGGCTCAACAATTTTACCAGTAGCCATGTTTCTACCGTAACACATTTTACAAACACCTTGTACAGCTTTACAAGTGAATGCACTACGAATATACATACCTGTAATTCCTGCATCAACAATTTTTTGTGCAATTTCTTCACTTATATACGTATCCGAATCAACTAATAAATTATTTGTTTCTGGGTGATATACTGCATCCTTTGAGTACCTACCAACCAAACGATCAAATAATCGTTCAATTACCTGGTCTTGTTTACGATCGCGGATTTCTTCAATCCAGAAACCTTTATCCGTACCACAGTCTTCACTACGTACTACAACATCTTGTGCTACATCGACTAAACGTCTAGTCAAATATCCTGACTCAGCAGTTTTCAAAGCTGTATCCGTTAGCCCTTTACGAACCCCATGTGTTGAAAGGAAGAATTCTGATACATTCAGACCTTCACGGAAACAAGAATAAATAGGAACCTCCATTACAGAAGGTTGATAACCTTTTGCAGATTTTGATTGAGACGGCTTAGCCATCAATCCACGCATACCTGCTAACTGTGTAAAGTTTGAATCATTCCCACGCGCACCCGAAGTCGCCATCATATTGATTGGGTTTTTACGAGCGATAGCATTTTTAAATTCGACAAGGATATCTTTTTTCACATCATCCCAAAGTTTATTCAAGTGACGTTCCCACTCTTGCATTGTCAATTTACCCTTATTACGTAATTTGATTAGCTCTAGTGCACGTTCTTTACCTGAATCTACATATTGTTTTTTATTTGGTGCAACCTCTATATCTGCTAATGACACAGTGATTCCTGCAACGGTAGAATATCTAAATCCATTATTTTTAATTTCATCTAATATTTCACTAGTCTCTTCCGTACTATAGCGCTTGAACACTTCTCCAATAACCAATCCCAAATCTTTCTTTTTCATAGCAGGGATAATTTCCATCTTTGTAATTTCCGCTTTAATATCACTACCCATCGGTAAAAAGTATTTTGCCGGAGTTGCGATAAAGTTTTCACTACTTACCTCATTGATATATGGAAAATCTTCTGGGAAAATATTATTGAAAATTACTTTTCCAACAGTAGTTACTAAATAAGAATCATTTTGTTCATCACTAAATCCCAATTTATTCAAACTACTAGCTAGCAATGCAATACGTGTGTGCAAGTGTACTTGTTTTGTTTCATAAGCCATTAACACTTCGTTCACATTACGGTATACATGACCTTCATGTTCACCATACGTACGCCATAATTCAGCCTCCACATGACATCCTACAGCTTCGTAGCGTTCTGCTTCTTCATTAAATTCTGCTTGCGTTTCTTCCATCGTCAAATAGTAATTACCCATAACCATATCCTGACCAGGTGTAACGATTGGCTTACCATCTTTTGGACCAAGAATGTTATTGCTACCAAGCATCATTACTAACGCTTCCGCTCTTGCCTCTTCACTTAAAGGAACGTGTACTGCCATCTGATCTCCATCGAAATCGGCATTAAACGCACTACACACCAATGGGTGTAAACGAATTGCTCTTCCTTCTACTAACTTCGGTTTAAACGCTTGGATTCCCAAACGGTGAAGTGTTGGCGCACGGTTTAATAAAACCGGATGCCCTTCAATTACATCTTCAACAATATCCCATACACGTGGGTCTTGTTTATCAATTAAACGCTCCGCTGTTTTTGAATTACTAGCGATTTCACGATTTACAATTTCATTCATAACATATGGTTTGAATAATTGAATCGCCATCTCTCTAGGAATTCCACACTGATACATTTTTAAATCTGGTCCTACTGCAATAACTGAACGCCCTGAGAAGTCAACACGTTTCCCCAATAAGTTTTGACGGAAACGACCTTGTTTCCCTTTCAGAGAATGTGATAAAGATTTTAACGCTCTACCCCCAGCTCCTGTAATAGGCTTACTTCTACGTCCATTATCAATTAACGCGTCTACAGCTTCTTGTAGCATACGCTTTTCGTTTTGAACAATAATCGCAGGTGTACCTAGTTCTAATAATTTTTTCAAACGATTATTACGCGTAATTACACGACGATATAAATCATTTAAATCACTCGTAGCAAAACGTCCACCATCCAATTGTAACATTGGACGTAAATCTGGTGGGATTACCGGTAAAATCGATAACACCATCCACTCTGGTTTGTTACTTGAGTTTCTAAATGAGTTTACAGTATCCAAACGTTTAATTAACTTCTTACGTTTTTCACCCTGTGCTGTCTCAAGTTGTGTCTGAATATTTGAGAATTCTTTTTCCAAGTCACAATCTTCTAGTAGCGTTTTCACCGCTTCTGCACCTGTTTTCGCAACAAATGAGTTTGGACCATAAAGACTTACATTCTCTCTATATTCTTTTTCAGATAACACTTTTTTATATTCCAAATTTGTATCCATTGGATTTGTTACAATCCAAGAAACAAAATATACAACTTCTTCTAACTGTTTTGGTGTAACATCTAATAATAAACCAACACGAGAAGGAATTCCTCTCAAATACCAAATATGTGCAACTGGAGCAGCTAATTCAATATGCCCCATACGTTCACGACGCACACTAGACTTAGTAATTTCCACTCCACAACGATCACACTTAATACCTTTGTATCGTACTTTTTTATATTTACCACAGTAACATTCCCAATCCTTACTCGGTCCGAAAATTTTCTCACAAAACAAACCATCTTTCTCAGGTTTTTGAGAACGATAGTTAATCGTTTCCGGTTTACTAACTTCTCCAAAAGACCATTCAAGGATTCTTTCTGGAGAAGCTAAATTAATTTGGATTGAGGCAAAATTATTTACACTCATTACTTTTACCTCCCATTAATCATGTGCACTTAATAGTGCATCCATGTCATTTAAATCATCATTTTCTACAGTTTCTTCGTCTTCTAAAACTACATCTTTCAATTCTTCTTGAAGCGCCGCTACTTGTTCTTCATCAAGTTTAGGTCCATGCAGATTCATCGGTGTACCAACTTCTTCGATATCTTTTTCCAAAGAAACTGGATTTCCTTCTTCATCTAACATATTCACATCAATCGCTAAAGCTTGTAGTTCATGAATCAATACTCTAAACGACTCTGGTATACCTGCATCAGGAATATCTTTCCCTTTGATAATTGCTTCATAAGTACCTTGGCGACCTTGAATATCATCTGATTTAATTGTCAAAATCTCTTGTAAAGTATGTGCTGCACCATATGCTTCTAATGCCCATACCTCCATCTCACCAAATCTTTGCCCACCATTTTGAGCTTTTCCACCCAATGGTTGTTGAGTAACTAAAGAATATGGTCCTGTAGCACGTGCATGTAACTTGTCATCAACCATATGTGCAAGCTTAATCATGTACATTACTCCTACCGAAATACGTTCATCAAAAGCTTCACCAGTTCGACCATCAAATAATACAGTCTTACCATCTTTACTCATACCTGCTTCATTCATGATATCATCTAACTCTTCATTACTAATTCCATCAAATACTGGGGTTGCAAATTTAACTCCCAATTTCTTAGCAGCAAATCCTAGGTGGATTTCTAATACTTGCCCAATATTCATACGAGAAGGAACCCCGAATGGATTTAACATAATATCTACAGAAGTTCCATCTGGCATATATGGCATATCCTCAATTGGTAATATCTTAGAAATTACCCCTTTGTTACCATGGCGACCTGCCATTTTATCCCCTTCAGATATTTTACGTTTTTGAACAATAAACACTTTTACTTTTTCATTTACACCTGGAGGTAAATCATATCCTTCACTACGTTTAAATACACGCACACTGTGAACGATTCCTGAACCACCATGTGGTACCTTTAAAGAATTATCACGTACTTCTCTAGATTTTTCTCCAAAGATAGCCAACAATAATTTTTCTTCTGGCGAGATTTCACTTTGCCCTTTTGGTGTAACTTTACCAACTAAAATATCTCCTTCTTTTACTTCTGCTCCTACCATAACAATCCCTCGTGGGTCTAAGTTACGGCATGCTGCTTCACTAACATTTGGAATATCTCTTGTAATCTCTTCAGGCCCAAGTTTTGTATCACGACAATCAATATCATAATCTTCAATGTGGATAGAAGTATAAACATCATCACGAACTAAACGTTCAGACATAATAATTGCATCCTCATAGTTGTACCCATACCATGTCATATAAGCGATAACTGCATTTTGTCCCAACGCTAATTCACCATTTTGCATCGAAGGCCCATCTACAATTACATCACCTTTTTCAATTTTTTCACCTTTTTCTACAATTGGTGTTTGATTAATACTCGTTCCTGCATTAGAACATTCAAATTTTCTTAATTTATATTCGCGTTTTCCTTCACTTTCGCTCACAATAACGCGTTGTGCATCTACATACTCTACAATTCCATCTTCTTTTGCAACTACACTTGATCCTGAATCGCGTGCAATTACATATTCAATTCCTGTTCCTACGTATGGTGATTGTGGCTTAATTAATGGAACTGCCTGACGTTGCATGTTCGCTCCCATTAGTGCACGAGATGCATCATCATTTTCTAAGAATGGAATACATGCAGTTGCTACCGAAACGATTTGTTTCGGACTTACATCCGCTAACTCCACTTGATCGCGAGTCGCTAAAACAGTTTCACCATTTTTTCTAACAACTACTCGTTCGTTTGCCAATTTACCATCGACAACCTCATTTGCCTGCGCAATTACGTAGTCTGCCTCTTCATCAGCAGATAAGTATACCGCTTCTTCAGAAACTGTCCCATCCGCATTTACCAATCGATATGGCGTTTGAATGAATCCATATTCATTTATTTTTCCATAAGAAGTTAAATTCGAAATCAATCCGATATTTGGCCCCTCAGGCGTTTCAATTGGACATATACGACCATATGAACTTGAGTGAACATCTCGAACCTCAAATCCAGCACGATCACGTGTAAGTCCACCTGGACCTAGCGCACTAATACGTCTCTTATTTGTTAATTCTGCAAGTGGATTTTGTTGATCCATAAATTGTGATAATTGAGAACTTGAGAAAAACTCTTTAATCGCTGCAGTTAATGGTCTAATATTTGTTAATTTTTTAGGCGTCAACGCTTCAACTTCAGCAATCGACATTCTCTCTTTAACAACACGTTCCATTCTAGATAAACCAATACGGAATTGATTTTGTATCAACTCTCCAACAGAACGTATTCTACGATTACCTAACATATCTATGTCATCTGTTTCTCCTACACCTTCAATAACATTTAAAGTATATGAGAAAAGTGCATACATATCCGAAACTGTAATCGTTAATTTTTTCGTAAATGGATCATTTCCGGTTGCTTTTACAACCTCTCCATCTTCTGTTCTAACATACACTTCCTGCACAGCACATCCAATTAAGTATGCGTGCACTTCACTTCCAGCCTCTACTAACGCCTTCAGTTCAGCAACCTTAGAATTTGGTAAAGGCGCATTTTTATCCATACATACAAAATCAAAAGTATAAACTTCACCATCTGCATCTACAAGATCTTCCCCATGTCCATCAGTAACTCTTCCCAATGAATAAAGACGTTGACCATAATTTAAAACAGAATTAAAATTATCTCTTGTTAAAACTACTTTTGAAGCTACTACACCTGCATAAATGCTAATTGCTTCTACTTCTGACTTCAGCAATTCGACATCGAAAGATGTTAATACACTATTCGCATATAATGTTGTATTAGACAATTCTACATCACGTGCTAATACACGACCAATTAACCCTTGGTTATACGATGTTGGAACTACTACAATATCTTCATGATGGAATAATGTATTATATGGGAAGGCACTTACATGCATCCCTTTTTTCATTTCTTCACGTAAATGATTACGGATTTCACGATTCACATATGTACCAGATGGATATAATACGACACCATCACAATCCACTATATCTTGCGCTAAATACTGTTTACTTAATCGATCAACTACGAATAATTTTTTACCTAGTTTATAACGTCCTGCTTTTGTTAAGTCATAACGCTTAGAATCGAAAAATTTTGCATTCATCAAACTAATAGAACCATCCAAAGTAGGAATTTCATCACTTCTTTGGTTTTCATAGATACTTAACAACGCTTCTTGCTTTGTAGTAACCTTATCTTGAATTAATGTATTTTCGATTTCTTCGTATTTACCAAAATATGAATTATATAAAGTTAAATACAACTCTAAAAATTCACGATCTTCCGTTTCATGCTCCACATCCTCTATAACATTTCTTCCAAGTGCTTTTAAGAATGTTCTCATTTGACTTGCATCTTGTGCATCATCACTACGATCAAGGTCAACAGACATACCAATGGCTTTAAATAATATAGTAGACAGCACTTTACGCTTTCTATCAATAGACATGCTTAAAATACGTCCTGTAGATTGCTTTTTAACTTCTGTTAAAAACTCCAACCAAGTACCTCTACTTGGAATTAATTCAGAACTAAATGTTTCTCTTCCAGTTTTTTCCTCTTGACCAGTCGAAAAATACGACCCAGGAGAACGAACGATTTGTGAAACAATAACACGTTCAGCTCCATTTACAATAAACGTACCGCTTTCAGTCATTAAAGGAAAGTCACCTAAAAATACGTCCTCTACTTTTGTGATTAATTCACCAGTAGTCGCATCTTCAACCTCCAATTCCATAATCGCTTTTAAAGGTGCAGTATAATTAATCTCACGGTATTGAGATTCTACTGCATTGTATTTCGGCGCATCGAATTCGTATCCCTTAAAATTTAATTTAATGTTCCCAGCATAGTTTTGGATAGGGTAAACTTCTTCAAAGACCTCTCCAATCCCTTCTTTTTGAAACCACTCAAACGAGTTTGTTTGTATCTCAACTAAATTTGGTAAATCTAATTGACCACTAACCTTTGAATAATCTCTTCTTGTAGCTTTTTTTCCTTCAGCAACAACGTTAAAACTTTCTTTTTTTGCCATTAGTGCCATCCTTTCTTTATCGTAAAATAACAACACAAAGGGTCACTTGACCCATTATAACTATTGTATTATTATGCAATTTACTATACTATCAAGTAATTGTCAAATTGTCAATCTTTTTTTGCTTTTAATACATAAAATCCCTTATCCTTTTTCACAATTTCACAATTACCAAAAACCTCTATAATCTTCCTTTGCGCGCTTAAAGCACCATGCGATTTTCGAATCACAATCCATAAACAACCATGTGAAGCAAGCCTTTCATAAGAACCTTCAAAGATCTTATATATTATTTTTTTTCCTGCTCGAATTGGTGGATTCGTTATGATGTGCGTGTAATCAAAATCGTCAACACCTTCATAAACATTTGATTCCAAAATATTTAACTCACAATGATTCAACGATGCATTTTCCCTCGCTAATTCAATCGCTCTAGGAGCTACGTCAATCAAATCAAAATGACAAGATGAAAATTCTTTTTTCAATATGATCCCAATCGTTCCATAACCGCACCCTACATCCAATATCTTACCATTCAACTTTTCTTTATACAAATAAGACAATAAAATTTCACTTCCTGTGTCGATCTTATCTTTCGAAAAAACTCCATTATCCATTACAAATGTGAACATATGTTTATCGAATTTATATTGTTTCTTTATTTTGTTGCTTTTTAAATTTCTATTATCTTCAAAATAATGATTCATAGTTTCACTTCCTTTTTAGCAAGAAAAAGCCCTGAAAGGCTTTTTCTTTAAAATATTAATTGAATTTAAATTATTTAACTTCAACGATTGCTCCAGCTTCTGATAAAACTTTTTTAAGTTCTTCAGCTTCAGCAGCAGATACGTTTTCTTTAATTACAGCAGGAGTAGCTTCAACTTTTTGTTTTGCTTCTAATAATCCTAATCCTGTAATTTCTCTTACAGCTTTAATTACTTTAACTTTTGTTGCTCCAACGTCAGTTAATGATACTGTAAATTCAGTTTGCTCAGCAGCAGCTTCAGCTTCTCCTGCAGCAGCTGCAACTGGTGCAGCAGCAGTAACACCGAATTTTTCTTCGATTGCACTTACTAAGTCGTTTAATTCTAAAATTGTTGCTTCTTCAATAAAAGCTAAAATATCTTCATTTGTTAATTTTGCCATGATAATTTTCCTCCGTTTTTTAAATTAATTTTCTTCTTTTGCTTCTGCCACAGCTTTAACTGCACAAGCAAATTTGATAACTGGTGACTGTAAACATCCTAAGAACATAGAAATAAGTCCTTCTTTGTTTGGTAACTTTGCAAATTTGTTTACTGTTTCAGCATCTACTACTTTACCTTCGATAACTCCTGATTTAATTACTAATGCACTGTGATCTTTAGCAAATTTAGCTAATACACGTGCTGGTGCAACTGCATCATTACCGAAAGCAATAGCATTTGGTCCTTTTAATGATTCTGTAAGTTCCGCTAAGTCTGCTTTTTCACAAGCACGTACAGCCATTGAGTTTTTGTATACTTTAAAATCAATAGACTCTTCTCTTAGCAAACAACGTAATTCAGTAACTTCAGCAACGCTTAATCCACGGTACTCAACAACAACTGAACTAGTAGCTTCATTAAATTTAGTTGCAATTTCATCAACTAATGCAACCTTTGCATCTAATACGTTTTGTTTCACTATACTACACCTCCTATTTATATGTCACAATATACCTAAGAGTATAAAAACTCGCATACTATAGAATAGACGCGAGTTGAAAAGTTTATATCTTTCGCACCTCGGTAACATGATTAAGTCTAAACGACCGTTACTGTCTATGGCATATTGAATAACATTGTTATTTTATAAAAATTTATGGATAAAGTCAAGATTAAACTGTAACTTTTACACCAGGACCCATTGTACTACTTAATGTTAAGTTTAAGATGTACCCACCTTTAACAGCAGCTGGTCTAGCTTTTACAATTACTTCTTTAATTGCAGCGAAGTTTTCAGCTAACTTAGCATCTTCGAATGACATTTTTCCAATCATTAAGTTGATGTTTCCATCTTTATCTACACGGTACTCTACCTTACCTTTTTTAATGTCTGAAACCGCTTTTGCTACATCCATAGTAACTGTTCCAGTTTTCGGGTTTGGCATTAATCCTTTAGGTCCTAAGATTTTTCCTAGTTTTCCTAATTCACCCATCATGTTAGGCGTTGCAACGATTACATCGAAATCGAACCACCCTTTTTTTATGTCTTCTAATAATTCTTTTCCACCAACGAAGTCCGCTCCAGCTTCTTTCGCTTGTTCTTCTTGTGGCCCTTGTGCTACAACAAGAACTTTTTGACTACGTCCCGTTCCATTTGGTAACACCATTGCTCCACGAATTTGTTGATCCGCATGACGTGGATCTACGTTTAAGTTGAATGAAACTTCTACAGATTCATCAAATTTTGCATAACTTGCTTTTTTTACTAAAGCGATTGCTTCTTCAATTGTATACGTTTGAGTCGAGTCAACTAACTTACAAGCCTCAACATATTTTCTACCTTTTTTAGCCATTTGTTAATCCCTCCTTACTCAGTTACCGCAATACCCATATTGCGTGCAGTTCCTGCAACAATATTCATTGCAGCTTCAATATCATTTGCATTTAAATCCGGCATTTTGTATTCTGCGATTTCTTGTAATTGTGCTTTTGTAATTGATCCAACACTTGTTTTAGAATCACTTGCACCTTTTGCAACACCCGCAGCTTTTTTAATTAAAATAGATGCTGGAGTCGTTTTTAAAACAAAATCAAATGATTTGTCTTCGTACGCTGTAATAAGTACAGGTACCATGTCACCTTGACGATCTTTTGTAGCGTCGTTAAATGCCGTACAGAATTGAGGCATGTTAATTCCTGCACTTGCTAAAGCAGGACCTGGTCTTGCTCCACCAGCAGGGAATTGTAACTTAGCTATTTTTGCGATTTTTTTACTCATAAGAACCCTCCTATATTTATTTGTTCCTATGCAGTGGTTAATGAACATTCGCATATGTTCTACCACGCATGAAAGTATCTATATTTATATAGACTTTAGTATATTACCACATATTCATTTAAATAGAAAGCTTTTTATTTAAATTTGAAAACAAAAAGAAGAGCAACGCTCTTCTTTGATTATACATCGATTTTTTCTAAATCTGCATATCCAATTTCAGTTGGTGTTTCACGCCCAAACAAAATGGTTAATACAACTGCAGTTTGTGTTTCATCATGTAGTTCTTCTACACTACCTTCCACATTTGCAAAAGGTCCTGATAGAATTTTAACGCGATCCCCCGTCTTAAAGTCGATTTGAACTCGTTTCTCACTCATACCTAATCGTCTTAAGATAGAATCAATCTCTTCCTCAGCAACTGGAAATGGCTTTGCACCTCCACCACTAGAACCAATAAATCCTGTAACACCTGGTGTATTACGTACAATATACCAAGCTTCATCCGTCATCATCATTTCAACAAACAAATATCCAGGGAATAAATTTTTAACTTTTTCCTTTTTCTTTCCGTTCTTGAATTCAACTTCGCTTTCCTCTGCAACAACTATTTGAAATAAAGAATCTTGCAATCCCATCGTTTCAACACGACGTTCCAAATTTTCTTTCACTTTGTTCTCATGCCCTGCATAAGTATTTACGACATACCATTCTCTTTTTATCTCACTCATCTTATACTCCTAAAAATTGTAATAAACTAGCATTAAATAAAGTACACAGTATAAAGAATAGTGAAAAACACACCATAAAAAATAAAACTGTTGAACTATCTTTCGCTAATGTTTTGGGACTTGACCAACGAATTCTTTTGATTTCCATAAAAATCCCAGATAAACTAAACCATTTCATGTCCATTCCTCCTATTTTGTTTCTTTGTGCATTGTATGTTTCGCACATTTTTTACAATACTTACTCAATTGAATACGCTCTGTATGCGTATTCTTGTTTTTTCTAGTAACATAATTGCGAGATAAACACTCACTACAAGTTAAAATGACTTTAATATTCATGTTTTCACCTCACATACTCTCATAAACTTTATCACAAAGAAGTATCATAGTCAATCATGCTTCGCAATTTCTTCTTGAAGCGTTGCACACTATTATCTACTTCTTTCTTTGTACAATTCAATTCTCTCGCTATTTCTTCATAGGTCATCCCTATTCTCCATAAACTGAAAACTCTTTGCTCAAACACCTTACATTTCTTTATCGCTTCTTCCATTTGTAATAAAAACTCTTTTCGGTGTAAGAAATCCACCGTTTCATACTCTGTTTTTTCACTTCTAAGGGTATCAATAATATATCGGTTCTCGTTTTCATTTACGTATTGGTGTAAAGACAATGCTTCTACATTCGCTTTTCGACATAAACTGTATAGACTTCTAACAAGCAATTGCAATTCGCGAATGACAATCACCTTTAAATATGTTGTAAACTTACAATTCATCTCTTCATTAAATGTCATCACCGCTGAGTACAAAGCAATTGTACTAATTTGCATCAGTTCATCTTCGTCAAATTCTTTTTTCAAAATCGATCGAAACTGATTCACATAAAGCAAAAGTATCTTTCTATACTTTTGTATTAATTCTTTTAAAGCTTCTTCATCACCTTGATGAATTAAATATATTAGTTCATAATCTTCCCTAAACATTGCATTTTTCATTTTCATTCACACACGTGTCTTTGACCATGTATCTCGTAAAGCAAAATTCCACAAGCAACGGAGGCATTCAAAGAAGTTACCTTCCCTAACATTGGAAGTTTCACACTGAAATCACAATTTTTCTTAACCAAAGCGGAAATCCCGGCTCCCTCGCTTCCAATGACTAGAACTAGTGGCATATCATAACTAGCCTTTTTATAGTCTTGTGCCTGTTCAACATCAGCACCTACTACCCAGTAACCTTCTTTTTTTAGACTTTGAAGCGTCTTTGAAAGGTTCACAACTTGCGCGACTTTAACCGAATTAATTGCACCGGTTGATACCTTTGCAACCGTAGGGGTTAAAGAAACACTTCTATGCTTACCAATAATAACTCCATCAACACCAATACAATCACAAGTTCTTAGAATAGCACCTAAGTTATGCGGGTCTTCAATCCCATCTAACATTAGTAAAAGTGGCTGTTTCCCACTTGGGATAGTCTCACAGATTTCTTGCACCGAATACATTTTATATGCATCAATTAAAGCTGCAATCCCTTGATGATTCCCTTCTAGTTTAAGATCCATCTTTTTTCGGCTCATTGTAATCATCTTGATATTTTTTTTCTTAAGTTGATCTATCAGTTCACTGTTTTTAAACCCTTCCATCAAAATAACTTCATGAATTTTTTTATCATCTGCCAATAAGCTTTTAATTACATTTCTACCATAGACGTACTGTCCCATACTACTCACCACTCTTTTCTACTATATAATTCCATAAAAACTGCAATCGATCGTGTCGATTTGTTAGGTATAAATACCCCCAAAGCGCTTCTAAACCTGTCGCTATACGATATGTAGTGACATCTGTATTTTTAGCCACACTATCGCTTTTAGCATTCCTACCTCTCTTAACCATGATTAATTCATCCTCACTCAAAATATTTTCATCAATCATTTTGAGTAAAAATGAAGCTTGTGCTTTTGCACTTACATAGCGGACACTCTCCTTTTGTAATACTTTAGATTTCTGAATCTTTCTCACGCCCACCAAATACTCACGTACTTGTAAAGACATGACGGCATCCCCGACATATGCCAGTGAATTCCCATTATACTCGATGATTTCCATTATAGAATACCTCGATTAACTAGAGTAGATCGATATTGATCCGCAGCTTCGAAATCTTTTTGTTGAACAGCTGTTCTCCAGTTGTTGTATAATTCGCGATCTCCATCACATAAGATCACTCTAGGAATGTGGATACCTAGGATATGTAACATTTCTTCTATCGTTACAATATAGGATGCTAATAAATCAAAATCAATTTCTTTTACGCGTACCGCCGCGTTTAATAATTTATTTGCATCAAACAAAGTTCTAAATGCATTGGGTGTGTTCAAGTCATCTTGCATCGCATTCAAAAACATATCGAATAATTCTTGATTGTGTGTACTTCCGATTTCTTTGTTCGACATCTCCATTTTAACATAACTTTGCTTAAGCGAGGATACTAATTTTTCAATTTCCTTTCGCGTGCTTTTAACTAACTCATCACTAATATTCAATGGACTACGATAATGTGTAGATAATAAAATCCAACGTACTACATTCGAGCCCAATTCTTTAACGTAATCTTTCACCCAAACTACATTTCCCAAAGACTTAGACATTTTTGCCCCATCAACATTTATCATACCATTATGTAACCAATAATTAGCGATCATCTTATTATTGCACGCCAAAGCTTGTGCAATTTCATTTTCATGGTGAGGAAACTTTAAATCCATACCACCACCGTGGATATCAATAACTCCACCTTCTACTTCTTTTTGTATCATTACGACACATTCAGTGTGCCACCCTGGGCGACCTTTTGAAAAAGGACTTTCCCAAGATATACCATCCGTTGTTTCTTTCCAAAGCGTAAAATCTAACGCATTTTCTTTTTTACTATTTTCATCAATTCTTGCTCCAACAAACAAGTCTTCAATTTTTTGCTTACTCAAAATACCATACTCTTTAATCTTTTGTACTCGAAAATACACATCCCCATCCACAGCGTAGGCAAACCCCGTATTTACTAATTGCACTATAAAAGAAATAATTTGCTCCATTGTCTCTGTTACTTTTACACAACGATCTGGAATATCTACCAGTAATGAATTACGATCCTCATTATAGGCTTCAATGTATCTTTCACTAATGACACGTTCACTCACGCCTTCTTCTTTTGCTCGCTTAATAATTTTGTCATCTACATCCGTGTAATTTGAAATATAAGTGACATCATATCCGCTCGCCTCTAACATTTTCTTTAATGTATCAAATACTACCATTGGTCTTGCATTTCCAATATGTGGATAATTATATACCGTAGGTCCACAAACATACATTGTTACTTTACCTTCTTCAATAGGAACAAATGGTTCCAACTGATTACTTAATGAATTATAAAATTTTATCATAGTTTCTCCTCCAATAAAAAAACACCTCCTATAGAGGTGTCAATAACACGGTCCCACTCTACTTGGTGCTTTGTATCGTTATCGCCGATTTACGTTTACCTAAAAGGGGCATTCTCTGCTGTAGTGTTGTATTTTTCCACCAACCAAATACTCTCTATATTTCTATCACCAGTTCTATTCCTTTATCACAAGTCGATATTAGTATACCATTATCTTTGTTTTTTTCAAGACTTTCTCTCTCAATTACCATTTCAATGGAATTTGTTCAACAATTTCTAATCCATATGCTTGTAACTTAGTAATTGCACCAGCTCTTAAATCATCACGCAATAATGATTCACTTTTGTGCGCATCGTTACCTATTATTGCCTTATTTCCAACTTCTCCAGCAATTTTCCAAAACGAATCACAAGGGTATGTCTTTCTACCCGTGAACTCCTCACTTAGAAGCCCTTCCAAATTGTACTCTAACGGGATGTCTTTCTCCTTACAATACTCACACAACTTTTTGCACAATTGGTGTGTATATGCATCAAACACCCTATTGGAACGCATAAATAAATCCGGGTGTGCCAAATAAGAATACAACCCTGTAGATAAACCATCTATGCAAGTTTGAATATAAGCTTCAAACTTCGCATTGTCCTTACTCACACCTCCAAAATAGATACCTTGTGACTCATCCCCTAAAAAATGATTTCCAAAGATGATATAATCTACTTTTTGCTCAATCACAAATTGTTTCATCCAATTCATATATTTTGGATAATACTCTACTTCCAAACCAATTTTAATACTAATTTGATCTTTGTACTTATCTTTTAACAGCGACAAACTGTTATAATAATCTTCAAATTCACTCAAATCCATTCGAATCGAAGATACATACCCTTCTTCAAATGGCCAAGGTGTGTGATCGCTAAATCCGATTTCATCGAAACCTGCTGCAATAGCGCATAACACATACTCTTCATCGCTATCTAAAGCATGTTTACAACGCATTGTATGAGTATGATAATTACTCTTCATAAATAACCTCCGCTAAGTATAATCCACATGGACTTGCTTTATATCGACATACCTCTTTACTTCTTGCCTTCAACATTCGCTCAACCTCACTAATTTCCAACTTGCCTTTTCCAGCCTCAATAATTGTTTGCGTCAACATTCTAACCATATAACGTAAAAAACCATTTCCCTCAAAGCGCAGCTTGATGTATGAATCATACTCCTGTATATCAATACTATGAATTGTTTTAACACGACTTTTTCGCACATCAATCCTCGCACTCGTGAAAGAAGTAAAATCATGTGTTCCTACAAATATATCTGCACATTTTTGCATTTTGTTTATATCCAACGCATTTGATTCTATGCTCATATACGATTGTATAAAGGGATTATTCATTTCTTTGCTAATCAAATATTCATAACACTTTCTTTTCGCATGAAATCTTGCATGAAAATCATCACAAACTTCATGAACACTTTGCACACGAATATCTTTGCTTAACAACGAATTGCACGCTCGTTCAATTGCCTCAGCCGACATAGATAAATTGGAATCAAAATGAAATACTTGCCCCTTAGCATGTACTTTAGCATCCGTTCTACCACTACCAACTATTTCAATTTTTTGCTTGTGTATTTGATAAAGCACACACTCAATCGCTTCTTGTACACTATTGTTTTGATGCTGCGTCTGCCAACCCACGTAATGTGAGCCATCGTATGCCACGATAACTTTATAACGCATAAATACCTACATTCATAACAACTACAACGACCAATATACTTACAACAATCACTAACATTACATAATCGCGCGTGTGCATTTTAAGTTGTCGATATCTTGTACGCATTTTTTCAGGGTTATAACCTCTCGCTTCCATCGCGAAAGCCAAATCCTCTGCCTTTTGAAAGGATGAAATAAAGAGTGGAATGATTAAAGATAAAATAGCTTTCACCTTTTCTGAAAACTTCCCATTCTCCAAATCCACCCCACGACTCGCTTGCGCTTTTTGAATACGAATGGTCTCCTCAATTAAGGTAGGAATAAATCGCAACGCAATAGAAATCATCATAGCAATCACGTGTGCTGGTACACCGATTGGTTTTAACGGAGACAATAAATCCTCTATACCCAAAGTTAAATCAAGAGGTTTTGTGCTCGCTGTCAAAACACTTGTGATACTGATCATATACAATAAGCGAATTACTATAAATAATGTTTGGTAAATTGCATTTGCGTATACATCAAAGCCGAACACATGAAACAATATCTCACCACTTCTTACTACAAAAATGTTTACAACAAGCAAAAACAACATCATTATTAACATGGGAATCATAGATCGTAAGATATATGTTATTTTTAATTTAGCCAATAAAATCGAAACAGCTATCACCACCCCTAAGAATATGTAAGCATATATGTTACTAGGCAAAAAAACGCAAATAACCAAAATAAACATCGCAATAATTTTAGCACGCGGATCCAACTTGTGAATTGATGATTCTAATGCTATATAGCGTCCTAAAATCATTTTATCCATGCTTTTTCACCTCATTTGCAATGCATTTTGATAAACTCTCTAAATCTTTTATCCCCTCTTCCAAACGAATCCCTTGTTCTTTCAACGCTTCCTGTACCTCGATTATAAATGGAAGCTTAATTCCATTTTCCTTCAAAAAATCAACATCCTTAAAAAATTCATCTTTTAAACAATCTCGTACAACTTGCCCACCTTTCATTAAGATAACTCGTTCGCAATACTCATACACCTGCTCCATATCATGACTTACCATAATTATCGTTTTACCCAAATTTTTATGAATATTTTGAAACAATGACATCATTTCCACACTTCCAATTGGATCCAAACCAGCTGTCGGTTCATCTAACACTAACACGTCTGGATTTGCAGCCAAAATTCCCGCTATAGCGACTCTACGCTTTTGGCCTCCGCTTAAATTAAATGGGTTCTGTTCATACAAAGTTGTATCAATTCCAACCATTTGCAACATTTCTTTACTCTTTTTAACAGCCTCTTCATCACTCATCCCAAAGTTCTTAGGTCCAAAACTAACATCGCGAAGGATTGTTTCCTCAAATAACTGATATTCTGGAAATTGAAACACAACACCTACTTTTTTACGTAGTTGTTTTAAATTTTTATTATGTTTTTTTATGGGAGTCACACGAAACGAATCCACACTAACCTCTCCACTCGATGGTAGCAATAATGCATTTAAATGTTGCACTAAAGTTGATTTGCCACTCCCAGTTTCCCCAATGATTGCAACAAAGCTTTTATCTTCGATTTCAAGATTAATATCTTGTAGGGCAGAAAACACTGTTTTTGAGTGAGTACCATAAGCATGACTTACTTCTTTAAATACAATTGGCATATTTGTTCCACCACCCCTTCTAGCGTTAACTGCGTGGAAAGTTCGATACCCTCTTGACACAACAACTCTTTCAACTTTATTACTTTCGGCAAGTCTAACTTACTCTCTCGCAATACTTCTACATCATCCAAAACTTGCGTTGGTGTACCTTCCTTTAAAACACACCCTTCTTTCAAAACAATTACATGATCACTTTGGCACACTTCATCCATATCATGCGTAATTGAAACAATTGTAAGATTTGTTTTCTCATGCAACTCTCGTATTAATTGTTTGATTTCCATCTTTCCTTTTGGGTCCAACATACTCGTTGACTCATCTAATATAATGATTTCCAAATTCATGGCCAACACTCCAGCAATCGCGACTCTTTGTTTTTGACCACCAGACAATCGAGTCGGTTCATTGTCTAAATAATTTTGCATCCCTACTTTTTGGGCGAATGTCTCAACAATCGATTGCATTTTATCACTATCTACCTGCTGATTTTCTAACCCAAACGCAATATCATCCGCTACGCTAGATCCAATAAATTGATTGTCTGGATTTTGAAAAACAACACCTACTAATGCACGCACATCAAAAAGTGTTTCTTCTTCAAGTAAAATATCCTTCACTTTGATGACACCACTTTTTTTCTCTAATAACCCAACCAATAGTTTTGCTAATGTACTTTTACCACTACCATTATGTCCCACAATTGTTGTGTAACTTCCTTGCTTTATATTAAAACTCACATCTTGTAAAACACAAACGTCTTCTTCGTAAGCAAACGTTAAATTTTTAACCTGTATTACATCCATCCAATCACCTCAAAATTCATATAGATTATACTATACAACACTTCTTCATTCAATTACATATAAATATAAAATAACACTTCGTATGAAGTGTTACTTTATAATCCAATCAATGTATTTTGCATCTGACTCTTTGGCCAAGTTTGCTAAGAAGAAAACCTTGCTCAATAGCGCATCACTATCCATCGTTGTAATATTCAATACTAATAATTCGTTTTCTGTTTCACCATTTGTGACAACAAACCCCTCATTTATCACATTCATCTTGAACTCATTTAAACTATCCGTACTATTAAATTCAATTTTATGTTGTATTGCTTTTTCTACCGTTTTATCAGTTAAATCCAAAGCATCAAGTTGCGATTCACTAATTTCATTCAAATACTCCATATCCACATCTGTTAAACTTGGATATGTAGTCGTAACTGAGACAGCTGACTCATGATTATCAGCAAAATCATTTACACATTCACATCCACAGACTTCATTTTCCTCTACATCTTCATCCACTTTACAGCTGCACATTTTTTTCTTCACTACAAACGCTGTAGCAGCAGCTCCACCTACTGCCGTAGCAGCCAATAAAATTTTCGTTATTTTTTTCATATGAAACCTCCGTTTTCAACATTATAACATATCCTATAGTATGTTTAAAGTTTTTACAATTAAACACAGCTATCACAAAGATGTGCAATATGAGTACATCAACAAGAAATACCACGATTCGTGGATATTCATCATTACGATTTGATTATTGCATATAATACTTTTATAGAGGTGATTTTATGGACATAAAAATTGGTGATGTAATAGCAAATCAAATTGAATTGTGTGACCTAAAACAAAAAGATGTTGCAAAAGCGCTAGGGATTCCCTATTCTACGTTCAATAATTATGTATGCAATAAAAGACTACCCGACTTGGAAACTACATTCAAGATATGTAAATATTTGAAAATAAATATTAATAAAATATATGATACAGATAATAACGAAACGTATCCAATCAACAAGAAAGAGGCACATCTTTTAAAGTTATATCGAAAAGTCGATAGTAACTTCCAAGATAAATTGTCACTTGTAGTTGAAAACTTAATCGATACCTTATATGAAGAAAAGAAGTAATTTTAATTACTTCTTTTTACTTATTGCAATTCCATCTCCAATATCATAAAACGTTGTATGATATTCTTCGTGATTTTGTAGATATTTAATATATTTAATAATTTTCTTAACCAATTGCTTTGTATTTCGATTTTTTACAGATTCTATATCTTCCACCATTCCATGAAAAGATAAATTATCTGATATAATACTTCCCCCTACTTGTAGATTTTTTTCATATTTTGTAAAGAAACGTATATACTGCGCTTTTGCTGCATCTATAAATATCATGTCAAACAATCCGTCTATTTCTATTTCCAAAGCATCCGCATGATACAAAGTGATTCGATCCTTCAAACCAGCATCTTGCACATTCTTAATCGCTTCATTATAACGTAGTTCATCTCTTTCAATACTAACTACTTCAACACTAGGGCTAACCAAAGCCATTTGAATTGCAGAATAACCAATTGCACTACCAACTTCTAATATTCTACTTATATTATTATCTTCAATATACTGTTTTAAAAAATAAACACCTTCTCCTTGCATAATTGGAACATTGTGCCTTTGTGCATACTTTTCCATTTTATGTAATAATTCATCCATAAAGTACTCCTTAAAAATAAAAGCGTTTTTCAACGCTTTTTATTTATGATTATTTTGACCTTCTTTTAAAATTACATCATGTGCTCCACCTTCTACAATACTTGTAGCAGAAACCAATGTAATTTTCGCATTTTGTTGTAGCTGTGAAATACTCATCGCTCCACAGTTACACATTGTATGCTTCACCTTACTCAATGACAGACCTAAGTTATCTTTTAAAGAACCAGCATAAGGAACATAAGAATCAACACCTTCTTCAAATGAAAGTTTATTGTCTCCACCCATGTCATAACGTTGCCAGTTACGTGCTCGCGCACTACCTTCACCCCAGTATTCTTTCATATATGTACCATTAATTGAAATTTTATTTGTAGGTGACTCATCAAATCTAGAAAAGTATCTTCCCAGCATTAGGAAATCACTTCCCATTGCTAATGCCAATGTCATGTGATAATCATGTACGATACCACCATCACTACAAATTGGTATATATATACCTGTTTCTTCAAAATATTCATCACGAGCTGCTGCCACTTCTTGAACTGCAGTTGCTTGTCCTCTACCAATCCCTTTTTGCTCTCTTGTGATACAAATACTACCACCACCGATTCCAATCTTAATGAAATCAGCTCCTGCATTAGCTAAAAAGCGGAACCCTTCTCGATCAACTACATTTCCTGCACCAATTTTAACGCGATCTCCATATGTTTTACGAATCCATGCAATTGTGATTTCTTGCCATTGTGAAAAACCTTCACTTGAGTCTATACAAAGCACATCCGCACCAGCTTCTACAAGAGCAGGTACACGTTGTTCAAAATCTCTTGTATTAATCCCAGCACCAACAATATAACGTTTTTGATCATCCAATAATTCATTTGGATTCTCCTTGTGAGAATCATAATCTTTTCTAAATACAAAAGAAGTTAATCTTTGCTTCTCATCAATAATCGGTAATGCATTTAATTTGTTATCCCAAATAATATTATTTGCTTCCGACAGCGTAATACCTTCTTTTCCGCAAACTAATTTGTCAAAAGGGGTCATAAATTCAGTGACTGCAGTATCATCACTCATTCTCGACACACGATAGTCTCTACTAGTCACAATACCAACTAGTTTTCCTTCACTCGTACCATCTTCAGTTACTGCTATTGTTGCGTGTCCTGTACGCTCTTTTAACGCAATGACTTCTTTTAAAGTTGCACTTGCCTTAACATTTGAATCACTGCGTACAAAACCAGCCTTTGTTGCTTTAACACGACGAACCATTTCAGCCTCAGATTCAATACTTTGTGAACCATAAATGAATGCCACTCCACCTTCTCTTGCCAATCCTACTGCCATCTTTTCTCCAGATACAGATTGCATAATTGCAGAAACCATTGGAATGTTCATACTAATTGCTGGTTCCTCTCCTTTTTTAAACTTAACTAATGGTGTCTTTAGCGACACATTTCCAGGAATACAATCGCTTGAAGAATACCCTGGAACTAATAAATACTCACTAAATGTGCGAGATGGTTCTTTAAAATAAAATGCCATAATAATGCCCCTTTCAAATTTTATTGTTTATATTATACAATTTTAAAAGAATATAGCAACAACTTTACTAAAAGTTTTCGTATTATTTGCAAATTTCGAAAACAAAAATTATATATTTATTAAAAAGACGTACAATCCTATTACCAATTGCTTTTTTAGCCTTGCCATGCTATGATTTTTGCAATCAAAATTGGAGATTATCTATGAAAAATAAAATACTATTCCACTTATCCACACATAAAAATAGATTTGTATCTGGTGAAACATTAGGTAAAGAGATGCACATCAGCCGTGCTGCCATAGCCAAACATATAAAAAAATTGCGTAGTGAGGGCTATACTATTCTTTCCTCTACCAACAAAGGGTATTGTTTAGTCGATCAAGTAGATATTTTAAACGCCGAAAACATTCAAGATAAAATCCCTCCTTTCTATCAAGTGGAACTATATGAAGAAGTTGAATCTACAAATGAAGTATTGAAGCGAAAAGAGAAAAAAATGGATGGAAATGTGTGTATTGCCAATCATCAAAGTAAGGGGAGAGGAAGAAATCAACGAGTGTTTCACTCTCCAGCGGATAATGGTATATACATATCCATTCTCTTAACACCTCGTTTGAATGTATCTCAAACATTACAAATAACAGCACTTACAAGTGTTGCTTTGCATAAAACCATTGCACAACTATATCAAATCAATAGTAAGATAAAATGGGTTAACGACCTTTACATTGAAAACAAAAAAATTGCAGGTATATTATGTGAAGGTGCCATTGAATTAAATACAAATCAATTCGAATATTTGATAATTGGCATTGGATGTAATATACATAGCTACAACATGCCTCGCGAACTTACAAACATTGCCGGTAGCATTGAAGATTACACAAACAAAAAAGTATCTAGAAACGAATTCATCGCTTGTTTATTAAATCATTTTTATAATTTATACAACACAATGGAAGAAAATACCTATTTGGACACGTATCGAACACATTCAAATATAATTGGGGAGCAAATTATTGTACACACTCCAAAAGAAAGTTATGAAGCTAACGCAATTGCAATTAATGAGAACGCGCATTTAGTCATCCAACGAGATGGAAAGCAAGAAATCCTAAACGCTGGAGAAATCAGTATACGAAAAAAATAGTATTTGACATATGTCAAATACTATTTTCTTTCTATTTTCGCAGCTATTTTTTGATATACCAAATCACTAACTTCTTGTGCTGATAATCCTTTATATTTTTCATATGGTATTGCTTCTCCATATGTAATTTTTAAGGTTTTATCCTTACTCTTGCAATCAAAACAATACGAGTTATTTAATGTAATCGGCACAATTGTAACCTTTGACATTAAAGCTAACTGTAAAGCTCCATGCTTAAATTCATTCATATCATCACTCTTAGAACGTGTCCCCTCGGGAAAAATCAATAAAGATTTTCCACCCTTTAGACGACGTACTCCTTCACGCAACATGAAGATATTCCCTTCTCTAGTGTTTCGATCAAAATGAATTGTACCTAACAATCTAGAGCCTCTACCAAAAAAAGGCATTTTTTCATTCTCAGACTTTGATATAAAAGCCATTGGAATACTTGAACTAGCAATCACTAATAAGGGATCAATAGTCCCTTGGTGATTACTAACATATAAGACTGCTTCATTAATGGGAATATTCTCAACACCTTGACTAACAAGGTGAAAGCCTAAAAACTTCAATATTTTATTTGCAGTCTTTTTAATTTCAGGAAATCGTGCTGTTTCCTCAATCTTTTCTAGCTTCAACATTTTAATCCACAAAGGGAATGCAATCAACATAAATTTTAACGCTAATAGTATTTTCATACAGATTCAACCATTGCATACGCTATTGCATAATTTTTTTCATGGGAAATACTAATGTGTATTTTATATCCCTTTATTTCGCAATAGGGTTGCCCTTCCTCATCATTTAAAACTTCAATTTTTGAAATGGTTAAAGTGCACTTTGGTATTGCCTTGAAAATTGCCTCTTTCGCCGCAAATCGCCCCGCTATAAACGCGTTCTTGCGCCCAGACTCATATGTCATAGCACATTCGTATTCGCCTTTAGACAACACTCTACGCGCGAAAACATCACTTTGCGCTTCGATTCGTTTTATTTCAACAATATCACATCCAACACCAAGAATCACTTTATTCTCCAACCGCACAAAGGATTTCACCCTTCGCCGCAATTTTACCATCTACAGTTGCACAAACATCCGCAAAGTAAATACCTGCACGTTGGTTTGTCAACGTTACTTCAAGTCGTAACACATCGCCTGGAATGACCTGTTGTTTAAAGCGCATTTTATTAATCCCTGCAAAGTAACCTATTTTCCCTTTGTTTGCTTCATCACTCAGCAATAATACACAACCTACTTGAGCCAATGCTTCTGTAATTAATACCCCTGGCATTACATGTTTTTGTGGAAAATGTCCAAGAAAATGCATTTCATTCGCACTCACATTTTTATAACCAACAATCGTCTTATTATCTTCGCTAATACTTTCAATTTTATCAACTAGTAAAAATGGATAACGATGTGGGATAATTTTTTGAATTTCATTTGAATTGTATAACATATTACCCCTCCCATTTCTTGAACACTAATGATGCATTATGTCCACCAAAACCTAAAGAATTACTCATTCCATACGTTAAGTTATCTTTTCTACACGTATTCGCAACTATATCTAAATCACACTCTTCATCCGCCTCTTTATAATGAATTGTCGCAGGTACAATTCCATCTTGTAAAGCCTTAATTGTGATGATTGCTTCGACAGCCCCACTAGCTCCTAGCAAATGTCCTGTGTTCGATTTTGTAGAAGAAATTTGCAACGCTTTTGCATGTTCTTTAAAAGCATATTTTAGTGCAGCTGTCTCTGTTTTGTCATTTAAAGGTGTACTTGTCCCATGCGCATTTACATAGTCAATTGCACACATTTTAATACTTGCATCTTCACAAGCTTTCATCATAGCTTTTGCACCACCAATTCCACCTTCAATTGGTGCTGTAATATGGTGTGCATCACATGTTGAACCATATCCAACTACTTCTCCATAAATCGTTGCATTACGCGCTAATGCGTGCTCTAACTCTTCTAACACTAAAACACCAGCCCCTTCTCCCATCACAAAACCACTACGTTCTTTATCAAATGGGATACTGGCACGTTTTGGATCACTTCCATCATGTAATGCTCTTAATGACATAAATCCAGCGATCGACAAAGGTGTGATACTTGCTTCACTTCCCCCTGCAAAGATGACATCTTCATATCCAAAACGAATACGATGAAACGCTTCACCCACTGCATTTGTACCTGCAGCACATGCGGTAACAACACTACTACAATTTCCTTGTGCCCCTAAATCAATCGCAACATTTCCTGCTGCTAGATTAATTAAAGTCATCGGAATGAAGTAAGGTGACACTCTACTTGCACCACGAGTCGTTAAACTAGTGTGTGCATTCTCTAATGACTCCACTCCACCAATTCCACTTGCAATGATCACTCCAACACGATCTGGATTGGATGCAATATCAAGCCCACTATTTTCATGTGCTTGTTTTGCTGCAATACGCGCTAATTGAGTATAACGATCATTAAACTTCAGATCACGCTTTGTGAAATACTGCTCCATATCTAAATTTTTAATTTCTGCAGCAAGTTTAACTTTATAATCACTCGTATCAAAATGTGTGATATCCTGAATACCACATTCACCATTTTGAATAGACTTCCACATTTCTTCTACACTATTTCCAATAGGAGTCACTGCTCCCATACCTGTAATTACTACTCTTCTCATGATTCCCTCCTAGACAACCATACCACCGTCAACTTGAATCGTTTGACCTGTGATATATCGACTTTTATCACTTACTAAAAATGAAACACAATTTGCGATATCATCTACACTACCCAGTGATTTTAATGGTATATTTTCAACTATTTTTTCTTTTATTGTATCATTCAATTGATCTGTCATTTCTGTCTCAATAAAACCAGGTGCCACAGCATTACAACGAATATTACGACTAGCTAACTCTTTTGCTACTGACTTTGTCATTGCAATCACTCCACCTTTACTTGCCGAATAATTAACTTGACCAATATTACCAATCAAACCAATTACACTAGACATATTAATGATGACACCACTACGTTGTTTCATCATAATTTTAGAAACACATTTAATACAATGAAATGCCCCTTTTAAATTAATATCAATAACATCATCAAAATCAGCTTCACTCATTCTCAATAATAAATTATCTCTTGTTATACCAGCATTATTAACCAGTACATCGATTCTTGAAAAAACATCCATACATTGTTTAACCATCATCTCTACTTCAGAAAAAACCGCTACATTTGCTTGTATTGCAATCGCATCCACACCATATGTTTTAATTTCTTCCACAATTTTTAGTGCACTCTCTTGACTAGATGTATAATTCACTACTACATTGTATCCATCCTTCGCCATTTGCAAAGCGATTGCTTTCCCAATCCCTCTACTTGCTCCTGTTACTAATGCTACTTTACTCATTTTTTAAGGCCTCCAATGTTGCTTGTAAAGATGCTACATCCTGTACATTAAAAATGTTCACTTCTTTACTTATCTTTTTCACAAACCCAGACAATGTTTTCCCAGGTCCAATTTCAATAAATGTATCCACACCTTGTTCAATCATATATTCAATAGATTGCATAAAATACACACTTGAACAAATTTGACGTTTTAATAAAGCTTTAAAGTCACCTTGTTCCTCTTTTCCACTCACATTAAATACTACAGGAATACTTGGTTCATGGAATGTATGCGACGCAAGTACATCCATCAGTTGGTTTGATGCCTCATCTAGTAAGGAAGAATGAAATGCACCACTAACTTGTAATGGAATAATTCTTCTTGCCTTTAGTTCTACTAGTTTTTCACTAGCCAATGCAATTCCTCTCGTGCTCCCAGTAATTACAATTTGACCAGGGCAGTTATAATTTGCAATCTGTACAACCTCACCACTTTCTTGCATCACTTGCGCACAAACACCTTCAATAACATCTGCATCCATATTCAACACTGCAGACATTCCACTTGTGTTAGCTGGTAATGCTTCATTCATTATCATTCCACGTTTTGAAACAATTTGTGCTCCTTGCGCAATATTGAATACATTTGCATAAGCCAGTGCACTATACTCACCTAAACTCAACCCTGCACAATACTCTGCTACAATATTTTCGCTACGCAAAACATTCGCTGCTGCCAAACTTACTGCATAAATTGCTGGTTGTGTATATTTTGTTTCATTTAATACGCCATTAGCATCTTCAAAACAAACTTCTTTTAAATCAAATTCCAATTCCATTTGATCAAACACATCTCTGGCTGGCTGATAAGACTCATATAAGTCTTTTCCCATCCCTACATATTGGGAACCCTGTCCCGCAAATAAAAAAGCTATTTTCATATCTTCACCTCTTTAAATAATGAATCAATCAATTCTTTTACACTCACAATTTCTTTAATTTTATAAGCATTACTCCCAACAAAAACAACTCCCTGATTCACATTTCCTTTTACACTTTGAATCAGTGCTTCGCTAATACAATACGGGGTATCTTGTGGTGTACAAGGTTTCACGCAACGCAAACATTGTTTCATACTTATATTACCACGTTTTTCAACCGCTTTATAAAAATCATTCCATAAAGCTCTACCACTAAATCCAGTTGGGCTCTGCACAATCGCGATATCTTCTTTTTTACAATTCACAACAGCTTCTTTAAAAGCAATATGCGCATCGCACTCATGTGTCGCTATAAATCGAGTAGCCATTTGCACTCCATCTGCGCCCTCATTTAAATATTTTTGAATGTCTGCCCCATCATAAATTCCTCCAGCCACATAAACTGGTATATCTTTTTCGTATTTATCTTCATATTCATGAACACTTTGCTTCACTTCGCTTAAGATTTCAGAAAGTGGTTGTGCACTGTCATTTAATAAATCTTCTTTTTTAAAACCCAAGTGCCCTCCAGCTTCCGCAGACTCAATGACTACAAAATCCGGTGTTCTTTTATATCTGCGATCCCAAGACTTTAAAATAACATCAACCGCTTTTTTACTAGAAACGATTGGAGCAATTAGAATATTTGCTCCTTTCACTAATTCCGGTAAATCTAATGGCAATCCTGCCCCACTAATGATGGCATCTGCTTTCGCGGCGATACTTGCCTTAACCAACTGCACATAATGTGCAGAGGCAACCATTGCATTCACTGCGATCATTCCTTTTCCTTGTGAAATTTGTTTCGCCTTATGAATTTCTTCTTGCAAAGCTACTACATTTGATTCGATATTGTTGCTACGGAAATCATCTCGCATGAAACCAGGTTGCGCAGCACTAATTACACCCATAGCACCACATTTTGCGACATTTCCTGCCAAATTTGATAATGATACTCCAACACCCATTCCACCTTGTATTAATGGAACGCGCAATGTTTTCCCATTAAAACTCAATTTTTTAATCATGCCAACTCATCCACTTTCAACTTTACAATTTCTAGTGTTTTTGTCGATTTTTCAACCATATTTTTCAAAATCACTTCTACTGGTTGTATCTCTTTACAAAGACCTGCAATTTGTCCCATCATAACAGAACCCATTTCCATATCTCCCTCAAAAACTGCTTTACGAAGCGCTCCTAAAGTTAACTTTTCCATTTCTTCACGATTACTCACCGATTGTTCCAATTTCATGTAATCTCTACTCATTTTATTTTTCATTATACGCACTGGTGTGTTCATGCTTCTTCCAGTAACTACAGTTTCTGTATCACGAGCCTTTAGTACTGCATTTTTATAATTATCATGGATTGGGCATTCCTGCGCTGCAAGCAACACTGTACCCACTTGTACACCGATTGCTCCTAAAGCTAACGCAGCTAAGAAACCTCTCTCATCTGCAATTCCACCTGCTGCAATAACTGGAATATCGATTGCATCAACCACTTGTGGAACTAACGCCATAGTCGTAAGTTCCCCCACATGACCACCAGCTTCTGTTCCCTCTACAATAACAGCATCTGCACCACTTCTTTCCATTCGTCTCGCCAGCCCTACACTAGGAACTACAGGAATTACTTTTGCTCCACTTTCTTTCAACATTTCAATATAAACTCCTGGATTTCCAGCCCCTGTAGTAACTACACTCACTTTTTCTTGCGCTATTACATCCATAATTTCTTTTGTTTGTGGATTCATCAACATAACATTAACTCCAAAAGGTTTGTCCGTTAAAGATTTACATACTTTGATTGCTTCTCTTGTTTGATCTGCACTCATTGCACCTGTTCCAATAATTCCTAAACCACCACTATTACTTACACAAGCAGCAAATTCTGGTGTTGCAATATTTGCCATAGCTCCTTGAATAATTGGATATTTTATTCCTAATAATTTATTTAACATTTTATTACTCCTATATTTCAATTAATGTCGCTCCATGGGTAAACCCTCCCCCAAATCCGACTAAAACCACTTTCATCCCTTTTTGTAAAAGCCCCTTTTCGTGCGCTTGTGCATATGCAATTGCAACACTGGCTGCACTAGTATTTCCAAATTCTTCCACATTCGTGTAAAACTTCTCCATTGGGATATCCATTTTTTTAGATACCCTAGCAATAATTCTTACATTTGCTTGATGTGGAATAATCATATCGACTTCTTTTACATCTATATTGGCTTGTTCACAAACTTTCACAATTGCCTCTTCCATCACTTGAATTGCGAAGCGAAATACTTCTCTTCCATCCATTTGTAAATACCCAACTTGTCGAGTCTCTTTATCAATCCCAGTATTCAGTAATACCCCTTTCGCATCACCTATACTTCTTCCATAATGATATGCATTAGCATATGTACTACGTTTTTCAACAATGACCGCGCCTGCACCATCTCCAAACAATACACATGTATTTCGATCTTTAAAGTCAATCAACTTACTTAATACCTCAGCACCGATAACTAAAGCATAAGCACCTTCCTTAAGCATGCTACTAGCAATTTGTAACGCATACACAAAGCCACTACACGCTGCATTAATATCAAAAGCCATCGTCTCTTGATTATTTAAACCTAATCGCTCTTGCACTAAACATGCACATGAAGGCATTATATGATCTGCGCTCATACTCGCAACAACAATATGTGTGATTTTACTTGTATCAATACACCCATCAAGAATCGCTTTAGAGGCAGCTTCCACAGCCAAATCCGTTGTCCCTTCCTCTTGTACATATCTTCTTTGTTTAATTCCTGTTCGTGTATAAATCCATTCATCACTCGTGTCTACGATTTGACTCATATCTTCATTTGTAACAACTTTGCTAGCCTGCGCATAGGCGCTCGCTATTATTTTTATAGTTTCCATATTTTGCACCTTCCTAAATTGAAGATCCAATACTTCTAAATTTCTGATATCTCTCTTCTAATAATTGTTTTGTCTTCTTGTTACTTAACACTTCTAATTCCTGTTTGATATATTCCTTTAACTCATGAACTACAAATTCAATACACTCTTGAGCACCACCTTGTGGTTCATCGATAATTTTATCAACGATATTTTTTTCTTTTAAATCAAAAGCAGTCAATTTCATTTTATTCGCTGCCTCTTGCGCTCTAGACCCATCCTTCCACAAAATAGATGCAAAACCCTCTGGTGATAAAATAGAGTAAACTGCATTTTCTAGCATTACAATACGATCTGCAACACTTAGCGCTAATGCACCACCACTACCACCTTCACTCAATACAACACATATCACAGGTGTAGATAAATTAGAAAACATAGATAAGCTTTCAGCAATTGCTTGCGCTTGTCCTCTTTCCTCCGCTCCTAACCCTGGATATGCACCAGCAGTATCAACTAAAGTTATTATTGGTCTTTTAAATTTTTCAGCTTGCTTCGCCAAACGCATCGCCTTACGATACCCTTCTGGTTGCACCATACCAAAGTTACGCTTCAAATTTTCTTCCAAAGTTTTCCCTTTCGCTTGTGCAATAAGTGTAACATTCACACCTGCAATTTGTGCAAGACCCCCAATGATGGAAGCATCGTCTGAAAAACAACGATCCCCATGCAATTCAATAAAATCATCACAAAGCAAGCGAATATAATCACTTGCTTTTGGTCTATTTGAAGAACGTGCTAAACACACTCGATCCCAAGGTGTTAAATCTGAATATGCTTCCTCTTTTAAAGCATTGATTTCTTCTTGTAATACTACTCTACGCGCATCATCTTCACTTTGTAAAAGTTCTATTTTTAAACACTGTATTTTATATTCATATTCTTTTAATGTCATTTTACTTCACCTCGTGAATTCTTAATAATCTTGCTACCACCTCACGCATTTGCTTACGCGGCACAATTCTATCTACAAACCCTTTCTCAAGTACAAACTCTGCCTTTTGAAATGTATCTGGCAATATTTCATTAATTGTTTTCTCAATTACTCTTTTACCTGCAAATGCAATTAATGCTTCTGGCTCAGCAATAATAATATCCCCTAACATAGCAAAAGATGCACTTACACCCCCTGTTGTAGGATTTGTTAATAAGCTAATATACAATTGACCTGCATCACTATGTCGTTTAAGCGCTGCACTTGTTTTACTCATTTGCATCAATGACATAATTCCTTCTTGCATCCTTGCGCCACCACTTGCACACGAAATTAAAACTGGACATTTTTTCTTCGTCGCCAATTCAATCGCTCTCGTTACTTTTTCTCCTACTACATGCCCCATACTCCCCATCATAAAGTGAGAGTCCATTACACAAACCACTAATTTGTGTTGACAAATTTGTGCAGTACCATAGACTACAGCCTCATGTAAACCAGTCGCATTTTGATATACCTCTAGTTTTTCACTATAACCTTCGAAGCCATCTTCATTTTTACTTACCGCAAATTTATCTATTTCTTTAAAACTTCCAGCGTCTACTAATTGACGAATACGTTCATGTGCACTGATTTTAAAGTGATAACCACACTTTGGACACACGTACAATTGCTCACGCAATGTAAACAAAGGAATTGTTCCTTTACATTTGTCGCATGTCTTAAACACATTCTCTGGAATTTCTTTTTGATTTGAAATAATTTTTTTCTTTCGAAAACGATTTTGAAATTCTTCTAGCTTATCCAGCCTCTCCTTAAATATTTTGTCCACCTTGTTTTATCTCCTCAATAAATGTCGCAGCAAAACCAGTATTATATTTACCCTCAATAAATTTCGGGTGATGTAAAGTCATATAGTGAAATTCAATATTCGTGTGAATTCCATCAATAATCAATTCTTCTAATGCAATACGCATTTTACGAATTGCCTCAAGACGAGTCGGTGCAAATGCAATTAACTTTAAAATCATTGAATCATAAAACGGAGGTATACTATATCCGTTATACACTGCACTATCAATACGAATCCCTCTACCTCCAGGTGTATTCAAAAATGAAATCTTACCTGGTGAAGGTGCGAAATCACGATTCACATCTTCTGCATTGATACGACATTCAATAGCATACCCTTGTACGACTATATCTTTTTGACTTAGTGATAATTTCTGATTATCTGCTATTTTAATTTGATGCTTTACAATATCTATATTACAAATCATCTCCGTGATTGGATGCTCCACTTGAATTCTTGTGTTCATCTCCATGAAATAATACTTTCCATGACAATCCAATAAGAATTCAATCGTTCCTACACTATTGTATCCAACATACTCACATGCTTTTACTGCATCTGCTAATAGTTGTTCTCTAATATTAGCATCTAGCACATAACAAGGAGCTTCCTCAATTAACTTTTGATTACGCCTTTGGAAACTACAATCGCGTTCATATAAATGAATCACATTTCCAAATTTATCAGCCATCAATTGCACTTCTATATGTTTAGGTTCTTCAATAAACTTTTCTACATAAACTGCATCATCACCAAAACAAGATAATGCTTCAGCTTTCGCATTTAAATAGTTCGTTTCAAACTCCGATTCGTGATGAACAATTCGCATTCCACGACCTCCTCCACCACTACTCGCCTTAATCATAACAGGATATGATACTTCTCTCGCTATCTCTAATCCTTGTTGTACACTTTCTATGATTGTTTTACTTCCGGGAACTACTGGAACACCTGCTTCCATCATCAACTTTCTAGCCTCTGCTTTATTACCCATCTTTTCAATAATTTCAGCATCAGGCCCTATGAAAATTAATCCACACTGCTTTACTAGTTTTGCAAAGCTTGGGTTTTCACTCAAAAAACCAAATCCCGGATGGATTGCATCACACCCAGTACTGCAAGCAGCTTGTATAATTTGATTCATATTTAAGTAGCTATCTTTTGGACGTGGTCCCCCTATACAAACCGATTCATCTGCCAATTGTACGTGTAAAGCATCCTTATCTGCAGTAGAATAAATCACTACTGTTTGTATTGACATCTCTTTACAAGTACGAATAATACGAACAGCAATTTCCCCTCTATTTGCGATTAGAATTTTTTTAATCATTCGCATCTCCAATCAAGAAAATTGGTTGATCAAACTGCACCATATCTCCATCTTGTACGCAAATTTCTTTTACTACTCCACTTTGATCAGCTTTAATTTCATTCATTACCTTCATGGCTTCGACGATACAAACAACATCTCCTTTATTCACTTGTGATCCTACACTCACAAATGCGCTAGAATCCGGAGAAGGCGATGCATAAAAAGTTCCTACTAAAGGACTTTTTATCGCTTTCATTTCCTTCACAACTTCATTACGTGTTTCAACTGGTGCACTGACAAGCGTTGGAGCAGGCATCATCTGCGGTTGTGCAATAATGCTACCTTCATTGTGTTTTTTTAATTTGATTTTAATATCTTCAATCTCTAATTCCATTGAAGCAACTTTGCTTCCTTCAAATAATGTAATAATTTGTTCAATTTTTTTTGTGTCCATATAAACTCTCCTTATTTTGAAAATGAGCTAATTTCTTAGCTCATTACTTTCCCTATCCTTTTGCTTGAATTAAATCGATAATATCTTGAACTGTTTCAAGTTTTGACAACTCTTCATCTTCAATTCTAACATCGAATTCTGTTTCTAATTCTAGTGCTAATTCAACAGCTGAGATAGAATCAATTCCTAAATCATCTTTTAAATTTGCTTCTGGCTTAACTGCAGCCTCATCTACGTTAATAGCATCAACTAAAACTTTTGTTATTTGTTCAATCATATTGTTCCTCCAATAACTTTCTACAAAGTACCATCTAATTATACATCCTTTGAATTTCAAAGTAAACAAAATTTGAATTTTTTGCTATCATCTATGTCGAAATATTAATATTTTCGTCTAACAATTAAAAAAAATGTAGAAGCTACTTCCACATTTTTATATTCATTAATCGTTTAGCAATAAAAATCGCAAATATCGCACTAAGAATATCACCAGGTAAAAATACAAGGCATAAATTAAACAAAACCCAGCTCAAATCAAAAACTACATCATTCAAGACATACTGCAATAACACAAAATATAACATACCACACACATATATAATCGCGACACCAATCAAACATATAGTTACTTGTTTTATCATGTTATCACTTTTTTTACACAATGTAGATATTAGCCATGTACTTACTATAAACCCAATCAAATAACCAAATGTAGGTTGCAACACATACATTGGTCCACCACCATTTGCTAAAATCGGAACTCCTAACAAGCCAATCCCAATATATAAACACACACTCAATACTGCAACCTTTCTACTTAATAACAATGACGCAAGTACGATTACTAACGTTTGTAAAGTGATTGGAACTATTGATATAGGAATCTTTATGAAAGCACCTATTGCTAAAAAAGCTGCAAACATTGAGCTATATGCTACTTCTCTTGAATCTAATCTCATAAAAACACCTCTTTGAAAGCATAACACATCACATTTTTATTGTAAACCTAAAACTTTCAAAAGTATACAATACAATCAAAAAAAAGACCATCCGTATGGATGATCTGATTTCTCTTGCGTAAATATTGATTAACGTTTTGAGAATT
>CAYJJS010000015.1:0-36214 GCA_964370645.1 uncultured Erysipelotrichaceae bacterium
GTTGAAAACTGTTACATTCATAAAATGTAAAAAAATTCAAAAATGATGTTGACTTGTTACATTGAGTTTGATATAGTTGTAAGCAAGAACAGCAAGGGCGCTGTGAACGATGTATGTTCACAGTGCCCTTTTCGTAAATAAAGGAGTGGTCGAGATGAGTAAAGTTATGCTAGTTCAAGATTATAAAGCAAGTCTTTCATTGTATGAGACGCAAAAAGCAATTGGATTTATTAAAAGAACATTTGAGGATAAGCTAAGTAATGCGCTTGTGTTAAGTAGAGTATCTGCACCGTTGTTTGTAGATCCTAAATCGGGGTTAAATGATGACTTGAATGGGATTGAAAGAGCGGTATCATTTGATATTAAAGAGACAGGGACAGATGCTCAAATTGTGCACTCTTTAGCCAAATGGAAAAGAATGGCGCTATATGAATATGGATTTCCAATGCATACTGGATTGTATACAGATATGAGTGCAATTCGTAGAGATGAGGAAATGGATAATTTACATTCAATATATGTGGATCAATGGGATTATGAAAAAATCATTGAGGTAAGTGATCGTAATTTGGAGTATTTAAAACAAACAGTTGTGAAAGTAGTGGATAGTATTGTTTCTACACAAGAAGCTATCAAAAAGGAATTTCCACAATTAAGTACAACCTTGAGTAGAGATGTAAAGTTTATAAGTACACAAGAGTTAGAAGACATGTATCCAGATTTAACACCAAAACAACGTGAAGATGTATATTTAAAAGAACACAAAACAGCATGTATTATGCAAATTGGTGGTAAGTTAAAATCAGGTGAAAAACACGATGGTCGTGCACCGGATTATGACGATTGGTCATTGAATGCAGATATTGTTTTCTACAATGAAACATTACAAAGAGCATTTGAGGTATCTTCAATGGGAGTTCGTGTAGACGCAAAGGCGTTGGCAGCACAATTAAAAGAAGCTGGATGTGAAGAACGTAAAGAGCTACCTTTTCATAAGATGTTGTTAGAAGGAACATTGCCACAAACACTTGGAGGGGGAATTGGTCAATCCAGAGTTTGTATGTTACTTCTTGAAAAAGCACATATTGGAGAAGTACAAGTTTCTATGTGGGATGAAAAAACAAAAGCAGAGTGTGCAGCTGCAGGTATTAGATTATTATAAGTGGAGGACAAAATGAAAAATATACCAGAATTATTTGGAAGCATGGTATTCAATGATTCCGTAATGAAATCAAGATTACCCAAAGATACGTATAAAGCATTAAAGAAAACAATCGATGAGGGAACACATTTAGAATTGGATGTTGCCAATGTGGTCGCAAATGCAATCAAAGATTGGGCAGTAGAGAAAGGTGCAACACACTTTACACATTGGTTTCAACCAATGACAGGAATTACTGCAGAAAAACATGATAGTTTTATTTCACCAGGAGCGGATGGAAAAGTTATTATGGAGTTCTCTGGAAAAGAATTAGTAAAAGGAGAACCCGATGCATCGAGTTTTCCAAACGGAGGATTAAGAGCAACTTTTGAAGCGAGAGGGTATACGGTTTGGGATACAACTTCTTATGCTTTTATTAAAGATGATACATTGTGTATTCCTACGGCATTTTGTTCGTATAGTGGAGAAGCTTTGGATAAAAAGACACCATTATTGCGCTCTATGCAAACCATTAATACACAGGCACTACGTATTTTAAAATTGTTTGGACATGATGATGTAAAACGCGTGAACACAACCGTTGGTCCAGAGCAAGAATATTTCTTGGTAGATAAAGAGCTATACTTAAAAAGACCAGATTTAATTTTGACTGGTAGAACCTTGTTTGGAGCAAGGCCGCCCAAGTCACAAGAAATGGATGATCATTACTTCGGGGCATTAAAACAAAGAGTATCAGATTTCATGAAGGAATTGGACGAAGAGTTATGGAAGCTAGGAATCTTAGCGAAAACAAAACATAATGAAGTAGCTCCTGCACAACATGAGTTAGCGCCTGTTTTCACAACTACAAATATTGCAAGTGACCATAATCAACTTACGATGGAGTTAATGAAAAGCATTGCGAATAAACATGGATTGGCTTGTTTACTACACGAAAAACCATTTGCTGGTATGAATGGTAGTGGTAAACACAACAACTGGTCGATGTCTACAAATACGGGAATTAACTTACTAGAACCAGGTGAAACACCACACCAAAATGCGCAGTTCTTACTATTCTTGGTTGCAATTGTGAAGGCAGTTGATGAGTATCAAGATTTACTAAGAGTTTCTGTTGCAAGTGCTGGAAATGATCACCGTCTAGGTGCGAATGAAGCGCCACCAGCAATTGTTTCAGCATTCTTAGGGGATGAATTGACAGAAATCTTAGAAGCGATAGAAGCTAGGGAAGAATATCCAGGGAAAGAACGTCTACAAATGGAAATTGGAGTAACTGTGTTACCTCACTTCCCAAAAGACACTACGGATCGTAATCGTACTTCGCCATTTGCTTTTACGGGAAATAAATTTGAATTTAGAATGTTAGGGTCAACATTCTCAGTATCAGGGCCAAATATTATCTTGAATACAATTGTTGCAGAGGTATTAGAACAGTTTGCGGATGAGTTAGAAGGACAAGAAGACTTCAATAAAGCATTAACGAAATTAGTTAGAAAAACAATTAAGGAGCATAAACGTATCATTTTCAATGGAGATGGTTATGCAGATGATTGGAAAGTAGAAGCAGAAAAAAGAGGGTTATCGAATTTACGTACAACAGTAGATGCTTTACCAGCACTTGTAAGTGATAAAAGTATTGATGTCTTTACAAAGCATGGAATTTTTACGAAAGAAGAGTTGCATTCAAGATATGAGATTTTATTAGAATCTTACGGGAAAACAATTCAAATAGAAGCACACACTATGGTGGATATGATGAAGCAAATCATTGTGCCTTCAATTGTTTCGTACCAAAATGAGTTAATGACATTGTATAATGCGAAAAAAGCATTTAACGCTTTTGATTGTGGCATGGAAGAAGAAGTGTTAACACAAATATGTAATGCTAGTGCATGTATGATGAAAAAATTAGCAGTGTTAGAAGAAGCGATTTTGAATGTAAAACAAATTGATGATACATTAAAAATGGCACAAGCATACAGAGATGATGTCTTTGTAGCTATGCAGGAATTAAGAATAGTAGTGGATGAATTAGAAACGATGGTAGCATCGAAATATTCGCCATTACCTAGTTATACAGAACTGATTTATAGTGTAAACTAAACACAAAGATGTGTTTCTCAAATATTTTGAGGAGCACATCTTTTTTTAGATAAAATGAGGGAGGAAATGATTATGGATATGTTTTCAGCAGTAGATACGATTTGGGTATTATTAGGTGCGGCGCTTGTGTTTTTTATGCAAGCAGGATTTGCAATGGTAGAAACGGGATTTACTAGAGCAAAAAATGCAGGAAATATCATCATGAAAAATCTAATGGATTTTTCGGTAGGTAGTTTACTATTTTGGATGATTGGTTTTGGATTGATGTTTGCAGGAGATGGAGATTTAATTGGTGGATTTGATTTTTTCATTCAAGGAAATTATGACTCAGCAATTCCAACCGAAGCATTCGTGATTTTTCAAACTGTGTTTTGTGCAACGGCAGCAACAATTGTTTCTGGAGCAATGGCAGAACGTACAAAATTCTCATCGTATTTAATTTATAGTATGATTATTAGTGCACTTGTTTATCCAGTTTCAGGACACTGGATTTGGGGTGGTGGATGGTTAGCAAAAATGGGATTCCATGATTTTGCAGGGTCTACAGCAGTGCATATGTTAGGTGGAGTAGCGGCGTTAATTGGTGCAAAGATATTAGGACCAAGGAAAGGTAAATTCACAAAAGATGGTAAAGCAAAAGCAATTCCAGGGCACTCGTTAACACTTGGAGCATTGGGTGTGTTTATTTTATGGTTTTGTTGGTTTGGATTTAATGGTGGTTCGACTGTTTCAATGACAGGAGATGCTTCTATCTTATCTGCAGCAAGTATATTTGTAACAACAAATTTATCGGCAGCAGCAGCAGCGGTAGTTGTCATGGTGATTACTTGGATTCGTTACAAGAAACCAGATGTGTCAATGACATTAAATGGTGCATTGGCAGGTTTAGTAGGAATTACAGCAGGTTGTGATGTGGTATCTAATACTGGTGCAGCATTAATTGGTGTAATCTCTGGAATCGTTGTCGTATTTGGAATTGAATTCGTTGAAAAAGTATTGCGTATTGACGATCCAGTTGGAGCGGTTGGAGTACATGGTATGGCTGGAGGAGTTGGAACAATTCTAGTTGGTGTATTCGCGTTAGAAGGTGGAGTTTTGTATGGTGGAGGATTTGATTATCTAATTACACAATGTATTGGTGTACTAGCAGTAATTGCTTGGGTATCTGTAACAATGTCGATTGTATTCTTGACGATCAAGAAAACAGTTGGATTGCGTGTTAGTGAAGAAGAAGAGGAACGTGGACTTGATGTTGAAGAACATGGATTGGAAAGCTCATATGCAGATTTCATGCCTGTGTTAGTTGGTGCGGACTTCCATAAAACAGAAGAAAAACCAATTGCGCGTAGTATGAGTGCTACAATTCCAGTGGTAGATACATCGACTCCAGGTGCAAAAATCACAAAAGTATCTATTTTATGTAAACAAAGCAAATTTGAACAATTGAAAAATGCAATGAGCGAGATTGGTATTACGGGAATGACAGTAACGCAAGTGCTAGGTTGTGGAGTACAGAAAGGTTCTTCTGAATACTATCGTGGTACACAAATTGAAGCCACATTGCTTCCAAAAGTAAAAATAGAAGTTGTAATTTGTGCTGTGCCTTTACCTGTACTTGTTGAGACAGTTAAAAAAGTACTTTATACAGGTAATATTGGTGATGGTAAAATCTTCATATACGATGTTGAAAACGTGATTAAGATAAGTAGCGGAGAAGAAGGAAAAGAAGCATTAATTTAATGCAAATGAACAAGAGAGAATCGAAGAGTAGAAATATAGTCTAAAACAAAAAGAACTGTACCCACGCAGTTCTTTTTGTTTGTTATTTTGATAAGCGAAGGGCGTTTGCAACGACGCAAAGGCTGGATAATGACATGGCAATAGCCGCAAACATTGGATTCATTTCTATGTGAAAAGAATGATATAACATACCTGCAGCAACAGGGATGAAGATGATGTTGTAGAAAAATGCCCAAAATAAATTTTGTTTGATGTTGGTAATGACTTTATGGCTTAACAAAAATAATTCGTGCAAATCTTGTAAGTCATTTTTGATTAAAATTACATCTGCACACTCAATTGCAATATCACTACCAGCACCAATTGCAACACTAACATCTGCTACACTTAAAGCGACACTGTCGTTGATTCCATCACCGACCATCATTACTTTATGACCACTGGCTTGCAATTCTCTAATGATTTGTGCTTTATCTTTAGGTAATAATTCACTATATATAGCATGCAGATGTAAATCTTTCGCAATATGATTGGCACTAGCGGCATGATCTCCACTACCCATTGCAACCTTTATACCTAAGTCTTGTATTGCTGAAATAGCTTTCTTGCTGGAAGGTTTAATTTTATCTTGCAAGACGAAAAAAGCAAACACACTTTTTTCAGTGGCTAAATAAATCACACTACTTCCTTGAGAGAAATAGCGTTCACTCTCTTTTTCATAATGTAGCATATCGATTTGATGTTTATTCATGTATTTCGCATTTCCAATGAAATAAATGTTTTCATCTATTTCTCCACAAGCGCCATGCCCTTGTAAGATAGAGAAATTTTTAACATTTAATAATGGTTGTGTATTGGATTTTAGAATGGCTTTTGAAATGGGATGTTCACTCTTTGATTCTAAGGAGGCAGCTATTTGTAGAGCGTATTGCTTATTGTCGCTGTATATGGCACTTACTTGTAAACTCCCTTGTGTAATTGTACCAGTCTTATCCAATAAAACATAATCAATTTCATGCATTTTTTCAAATACGCGACTTTGTTTCATTAAAATCCCTTGTTTAGCCGCTCTTCCACTTGCTACCATTATTGCAGTTGGCGTAGCTAACCCAAGGGCACAAGGACAGGAAATTACAAGAACGCTTAAAGCGCTTTGCATAGCGAAAGAAAATGGATGTCCTAATGCAAGCCAAACACAAAGAGTAATGAAGGATAGACATAAAATAATAGGTACGAAAACAAAACTAATTTTGTCAGCAAGTTTCGCAATGTTTGGCTTACTAGCACTAGCACTTTCAACTAGTTTAATGATTTGCGATAGTGTAGTATCTTCTTTTACTTTTGTTGCTTTCATTGTGAATGTAGTATGTGTATTAAAGGTACCACTCATAAGAGTGTCACCCACTTGTTTGTCGATAGGAAGACTTTCTCCACTTATGCTTGATTCGTCGATAAAACAATACCCTTCTTCTACAACACCATCTACACCGATGACCTCACCAGGCTTAATCAGCAATAAATCACCTACTATAATGTCTTCGTATTCGATTTCTAATTCTTTTCCTTGGCGAATAACAATAGCACTATTTGGTGCTAACTGCATTAACTTTTCCAAGGCTTCTCCTGTCTTCTTCTTAGAGCGTTCTTCCAAATATTTACCAAGTGCAACAATGCTTACAATCATTGCAGCACTCTCAAAATATAAATTGTGGAAAGCCTCCATTGCTTGTGCAGGGTGTGAGAACAGCTTTACATATAAGTATAAACTGTATACATAAGCAGAACTACTACCAATTGCAACTAAAGAATCCATGTTGGCTTGTTTTCTAAATAACGCTTTGAATCCACTTTTGAAGTAATGATGGTGAATGTATAATATGATGCTTGTAAATATAATTTGTATTGTGGCGTTTATTATCATTCCTTGATGCCCTTCTAGGAAAGAAGGGATAGGTAGAGATAACATATGCCCCATACTAAAATACATTAATATACATAAAAGTATAAATGACAGGATTATTTTGTGTTTTGTATAATCTTTTTTAACTGCTTGTGCTTGCTTTTCTACTATACTTGCACTAAATCCTATTTTTTGAACTGCATCTATGATTTCTTGTGTAGTTTTTTCACTTTCAAACTCTACTAACATATTATTTTGTAGTAAATTGACATTACAACTCGACACATCTTCGATTGCTTGTACTGCACGCTCTACATGCATAGAACATACCGCACAATGCATACCTTCAATATTAAATTTTTGTTTCATAAATACCTACTTTCCTATTTTCGCAAAAGATACGAATAGCTCATCTAATTTTTCATCTAGTTTTTGCTCATCTTGCATTGCTTCTTTGATACAAGTTCGCATATGCCCTTTTAATATATCCTCGTTCGCTCTTTTTAATAATGCTATGCTAGCACATATTTGATTTGAGATATCAATGCAGTATCGATCCTCATCAATCATTTTAATAATGCCGTCTAACTGTCCTCTTGCTGTTTTTAATTTTCGTAATGCTTTTTGTCTTTCTGGATTCATTATAACACCCCCTATGGGTGTTATAATAGCATATATGTGAATTGTGGTAAATGTGTTTGCATAAAAAAAAGAAGAGATGTATCTCTTCTAGTGAATTGGTTTGTGTAATTTAAAGCACAATGTGAAAAATGCTGGTACAAACACAATGTATGTAATAATGTTTAGAAGTGAAAATTCTACGGTTGTAATAGGTAGATTTCCTTCTAATAGAAAACGTAAACCGATTCCAACATCAATACATAAAAAGGTAATGATGAATATATGTGCTACATCCAATTGCTTAAATAAGGTGCGAAAGACACGCGCAACTAAATACCCATTGATTCCTAAAATAATAATATTCATAGGTCCTGTGTTAGTACTATAAATAGGAAAAATAAAACACCCTATGAAAATAAGATAAACAAAGCTAATGATTCTAGCTACCCAATTAGGAATTTCAATTTTTTCTTTTTGTTTAGCCATGGTTATTTAGAAAGTTACAGCGTCTGAGTCTGTACAAGATCCCATCTTTTCGATAGCGTTAATACAATTCATATCTTCTTCACTGATTTCAAAATCAAAAATATTTAAGTTTTCAATGATACGTGCAGGAGTTACGGATTTTGTTAAAACGATAACGTCATTTTGAACAACCCAACGTAATACTAATTGAGAAATTGATTTATTGTACTTTTGTGCTAAAGCAATAAGTGTTTCATTTTTGAATACATCACCATTTGCTAAAGGTGTGTAAGCTTCAACAGCAATGTTGTGTTGTCTACAATAGTTAACAATGTCTTCGTGCATACAACCTGGGTGGAATTCAATTTGATTCACCATTGGCGTAATTGTTTGTGTTTTTTCCAAAGCTTTTAAATGGTTCACTTTAAAGTTTGAAACTCCAATCGCTTTTACCTTACCTTGCTTATATAAATCCTCTAAAGCTCTCCATGTCTCAGCATTTAATTCTTCACTATTTTCAAATTGTAACGCATTAGCAGGCCAATGAATAAGATATAAATCTAAATATCCAACTTGTAAGTCAGCAATTGTTTTTTCAAAAGCTGCCATTGTCTTATCGTATCCTCTTTCACTGTTCCATACTTTACTTGTAATAAAAAACTCTTCTCTTGCTTTGTTTGAAGCAATAATTCCTTGTGCCACCTGTTGTTCATTACCATAAATAGCTGCAGCATCAATGTGTGTATATCCATTTAATAAAGCATGCTTTACTCCATCTACACATTCTTCTGGTTTACTCTTCCATGTCCCATACCCTACTACAGGAATTGTTGTGTTATTACTTAATGTTATTGATTTCATCTTTCTTTCCTCCGATACTGCAATTTTAACATAAAATGAAGAGAAGTGTACATACTACTTTTGAGGTGAATTATGAGAAAGTGGTTAACATTATTAATAAGTATTACATTTGCTTTAGCCGTAGGATACTCTGCTTCATTGTTAACACAAAATAGTATGGAAGTTTATAGTGAATTAAAACTTCCAATTGGGGCACCACCAGCAGAAACGTTTTCTATTGTTTGGTCAATCCTATATGTGTTGATGGGAGTGTCTTCTTATTTGGTGTATCGTGTGAATAACATATCAAGAAAATGTAATTTATGTATGTATGTAATTCAACTTGGAATTAATGCAAGTTGGACATTGGTTTTCTTTTTATTTCAAAATTATTTTTTAGCTATGTTAGTGTTAATGGCGCTAATTATTTTGGTCATTGCTATGATTGGTGGGTTCTTTGAATCCAGTTCTCTTGCAGCTTATTTGCAGTTTCCATATTTGGTGTGGTTGATTTATGCACTATATTTAAATGTGGGCATATTCTTTTTAAATATATAAGTAAATTGATATGATATCAGTGAATATTTGGGAGGAACTAAGTTATGCAAAATGTAAGAAAATTAACACAGGACGTGTATTTTATTGGAGCGGAAGATGATCGTATTCAGCTGTTTGAAAATATGTTTCCACTAGAAAGAGGGGTATCTTATAATTCGTATTTAGTAATGGATGAAAAGACAATTGTTTTTGATACGGTAGATTATTCAGTGGGGTTACAGTTTATTGAAAATATAAAAAATGTACTGGGAGAGAAGCCATTAGATTATCTAGTGATAAGTCATATGGAACCAGATCATTGTGCTTATTTACAACAAATCGTAAACCTGTATCCAGAAGTCACAATTGTAGGAAATACACAGACGTTTAAAATGATTGATCAATTTTTCGATGTACAACTAACTCATAAGTTAATCGTGAAAGAATATGATACGCTGTGCACAGGGGTGCATACCTTTACTTTTATAATGGCTCCTTTCGTACATTGGCCAGAAGTTATGGTTGCCTATGATGCGTATGATAAAATTTTATATAGTGCAGATGCTTTTGGTACATTCAATACACTGGATGGTGCGGTGTTTGATGATGAGGTTTGCTTTGAAAAAGAGTATATGGATGAGGCTAGAAGATATTATACAAATATCGTCGGAAAGTATGGAATGCAAGTACAAACGTTACTGAAAAAAGCGAGTGCGCTGGATATACAAATGATTGCTCCTTTACATGGTGTTGTATTTCGCAAAGAGATTCCTATGATCTTAGAAAAATATCAAAAATGGTCTACATACACGGCTGAAGAAAAGGGTGTGTTGATTGTATGTGGTTCTATTTATGGGAATACATTGCAAGCGATGAGAGGACTGGCATCGTGTTTACATGAGAAAGGAAACCATGCTGTGAAGCTAGTAAATGTTTCTAGAACGCATCCTTCTTATATCATCGCGGATATGTTTAAGTATTCACATATAGTGTTTGCTACACCAACCTATAATGCTGGAGTGTTTCCTTTGATGGAAACGCTACTACAAGATATGTGTATGCTACAAGTACAAAATAAAAAAATTGTATTAATAGATAATGGAACATGGGCTCCGTTAGCGAATACACAGATGATTAAAAAATTAGGAAGTATGAAAAATATGGAATGCATTTATGATGCACAAAGTATAAAGTCGAGTTTGAAAGACATAAGTGTGCTTGAAAACATTGCGGATGCATTAATTACATCAATGAAAGACAATACCTAAAGGGTGTTGTTTTTTTGTTGCATAAATCGCTTTTCTTGTAATAAAAAAAGGGTAGGTGTATACTGAAAATAAGAATAGCTTAGCACTACGTCATGTCAATAAAAGGAGGAACACATGGAAAAGAAATTGAGGGTAGCAGTGGTAGGAGCAGGGATTTATGGAATTAATCATGTATATGCGCATATGAGTAATCCTAGGGCGGTATTGGTTGCAGTGTGTGATCGAAAAGAGGAAATACGTAAACAAATAGAAACAGACTTTAAAGTGAAAACGTATGAGGAGTTATCTGATTTATTGCAACAAGAAGAAGTAGATGCAGTATCGATTGCAACACCAGATGCATTTCATGTAGAACCTGCATTGTTGGCGATTGCACATGGTAAAGATATTTTAATAGAAAAGCCTCTGGCAACTAAGACAGAGGATGCATTAAAGATTATTGCAGCAGCAAAAGAAAAAGGGGTACGTGTGGCACTGGATTACCATAAGCGATGGGATCCGGCGGCAATTAATGTGCGTAATGAGTTGCATAAGGCAGATAGTGGTAAAATTGTAAGAGGGTATATGAGTATGGATGACATCATAGATGTGCCAACAAAGTGGTTTAATTGGTCAGATAAGTCTTCCCCTGTGCATTTTTTAGGTACACATTGTTATGATCAAATTCGTTGGTATACAGGGAGTGAGGTTGTTAAAGTATTTGCGGTAGGAACGAAGCGATTATTAAAAAGTATGGGAATTGATACGTATGACTCTATACAAACTTTTCTTACAATGGATGATGGTTCTCATTGGACAGTAGAAAATTCATGGGTTTTGCCAAATGGATTCCCTAAAAATAATGGAGGACGTACAGAAATACTTTGTGATAATGCATATTTCCGATTGGATTCGCAAAATAGAGGGGTAGAAATATTCAATCAGGAAAAGGGAAGGACACCCAATTCATATTTTATCATTGATAATAATGGAAAGCCTTATGGTTTTGGAATTCAACCAATCCATGATTTTGTAACGTGTATTTTAGATGAATTACCTTTTATTGCACAAGCAGAAGATGGTTTGCAAGCAGAGTTGATTGCGAATGCAGTACACGAAAGTGTAGTAAGTGGAAAAGAAGTTGTTTTGCAACAGATGAAAGGAGTTTAGTATGATTCGTTATGGTATTTTAAGTACAGCATCGATTGTACCACGTTTCGTTCACGCACTACGTGAAACAGGTAGTGGTGAGGCAGTCGCTATTGCCTCAAGAAATGAGAAAAAAGCAAAAGAAAAAGCGAATGATTTAGGAATTGAAAAGGCGTATGCTAGCTATGAGGAGCTATTGGATGATGCATCGCTAGATGCGGTATATATTGCGATGATCAATAGTGAACATTATAAATATGCATTACTGGCACTAGAAAAAGGGAAACATGTTGTATGTGAAAAACCATTCACACTAACATATAAGGAAGCAGTACATTTGTTTGATGTTGCGAAAGAAAAACAATTATTTATTGTGGAAGCACAAAAGGTTGTATTTTTACCAGCTATGCAAGAAGTAAAGGATGTATTAGCTAGCAAAGTGTTAGGGAAGGTACAGTTTGTAGATTTAACAAGTTCTTGTGAACCTAGTTATAATCCTTGGGTACACGACGTGAAAAGTGGTGGAGGGGCATTGTATGGAAATGCCAGTTATGGAGTGCATTTAATGCGCTACTTATTTGATTCACCCATAGAAGCCTATTCTGGGCTTTGCACTAGAGGGAACTCTAGTGCAGATGAACAATGTGCGATAAATCTTCGATTAAAAGATGATGTTTTAGTGACGAGTAAGATTAGTACAAATGTATTGGCAATCAATCGAGCTCTTATATTTGCTGAACATGGTCACATTGAAATATTTGATTATTGGAAAGCGAGAGAAGCAACGATATATTTTAAAGATGGGACAAAGCAAGTTATTTCTCACCCTTGTAAATATGAGTTAGTGTATGAACTACAACACTTCAATGATTGTATTCTAAATAATGTGTTAGAAAGCCCAATCATGAGTAAAGAAATGACTTGTGAAAGTATTAAGGTCTTAGAAGCACTTCAAAAAATGATTTAGCAAATAACAAAGGCAAAGTGATTATTCACCTTGCCTTTGTTTGCTTAAAAAGAAAGTATTTGCAACTTCTTCGATTGCACCTTCATTATTGGTTTTGTTACAGATGTGGTTTGCGTGTTGTTTTATTGCATCCACTGCATTTTGAACAGCGATACCCATACCGCTTTGTTTTATCAGTTCTAAATCGTTTAAATTATCCCCGACTCCAATGCATTCATTTAAGGTAGTTCCAACTAAGTTCGCAACAAAAGCAAGTCCACTTGCTTTACTTGTGCCTAATAGGTTTACTTCTAAATAGCGATCACTAGAGTAAGACAAGGTTGTATGTCCTTGACATATAGTTTCTATGTCATCGTGAATGGACTGTAAATAGGGCATATCTTTACGTTGTAGTAAAACCTTATAGATTGTTTTTGTGGTAAAGAAGGATGTGTCAAAGCAATCTTCTATATAGTCAGCACCTATATCATCCATATAAGATTTTTCTACAGGATCCAATTCGTATGCGTAAATGGCATCAATGGTCATAAACTGAATGTTAATTTTATGTTTTTGACAATATTGAAGCAAATCTTCCATGATGTGTGAAGGTAGAGCATCGCAATGTAGTATTTCATCGTTTTCATTATCTACAACAATGGCACCATTTCCAAGTATGCTATACATTCCTTTATGATTAATATCGAGTAGTTTTGTAATATCGTCTAAACAACGATATCCTCTTCCACTACAAGGGACACAATGGATACCCATTGCAATAAGTTGTCGAATTGCTTCTATATTGTTGTGGGGTATTTTTTTATGATCATCTAATAAAGTCTCATCTATATCAAAGGCTACTATTTTATACATAATGATTCCTCCTATTGTACTCAGTATAGCATATTACTATGACTTATAATTACTATCTATCTTTTTTTTATATGATTTTGTATAATAGAAGTAAGAAAAGAGGTAGCAAAATATGGATCCAATTTTATATACAATTATTATCATTGTAGTATTCGCTATTGTTCTGTTTGTAGCGGTTACATTTGTGAAGAAGAAGTTATTAACGAATATGTTTACGTATATTAGTGAAAAAAAGTTTAAAGAATTCGAACAAGAAGTGGAAAAGGGGAGTGTTAAATTTTTGTTTTCCAGATATTATTTAGCTTATTTAAAAATGGAATCTAGTGTTATTGAGGGGAATAAAGGAAAAATAAATGATCGTTTCGATGAATTGTTAAATATGAATCTGACGAATAAACAAAGAGAAGAAGTTGTTATGAAAGCTTTTAACTATTACTTAAGTGTTGAAAACAAAGTGAAGTGTAAAGAGTTACTAGAAACTATTAACCTAACAAATAATGTAAAGATGAAAGAAGAAGCAAATATGACATATGATATTTTCTTAATGAAAAGACACAATCATATTGAGTCGGTGTTAGAAAAGATGGAAGATATTGCAGAAGAAAATAGAGGGGTATATGAATACTTACTGAGTGTTCAATACAATAACAAGGGAGATAAGGAGAAGGCAAAGTACTATGGTGATTTAAGTAAGAAACATATGGAAATGCCAGTAAATAAATAAGCGTTGCTTATTTATTTTTATTGTGTATGTTTCGAATAGGACAATCGAGTGATATTCATGCCTTTTGTGAGGGAGATACACTTATACTTGGTGGTGTAAGTATTCCCTATAATAAAGGTGTATTGGCACACAGTGATGGGGATGCTTTGTGCCATGCCGTAGCAGAATCCATATTGGGGGCGTTGGCGTTAAAAGATTTAGGGCACCACTTTCCAGATACAGACCCAAAGTATAAGGGAATGTGTAGTCTTAGTATTGTAGAAGAAGTATATAAATTGATGTGTACTAAGGGATATAAGATTCAAAATATAGATGCATTAATTATGATTGAAAAACCTAAAATGGCACCATATATTCAGCAGATGATCACAAACGTTGCAAGAGTACTTCACTGTAGTGAAACACAAGTGAATATTAAAGCGACTCGTGGTGAAAAAATAGGTTTTGTGGGAAGAGAAGAGGGTGTATTAGCACAGTGTGTGTGTTTGCTTATTAAAGATGAAAAAAGTACGCAGAACATAGAAGAAGTGGTATAATGAATACGCGAAAAAGAATGGAGATATAAATATGAATAAAGTAAGAGTACGTTATGCACCTAGTCCAACGGGACATTTACATATAGGTGGAGCTAGAACAGCATTGTTTAATTATTTGTTTGCGAAACACCATGGTGGTGATTTTATCGTCAGAATTGAAGATACAGATATTGAAAGAAATATAGAAGGCGGGGAGCAAGAACAACTGGAAGGGTTGGCTTGGTTACAAATGTTGCCAGATGAAAGTCCAACCAATCCAAATCCAGAATGTGGTCCATATCGTCAAATGGAGGCGTTAGATATTTATCATAATGTAGTAAATACATTAATTGAAAAAGGGTTTGCTTATAAGTGTTATTGTACATCTGAAGAATTAGCACAAGAAAAAGAACGTCAAGAAGGATTGGGGTTTGCTCCTAAGTACAATCGTAAATGTACAAGTTTAAGCAAAGAAGAGATCGCTGAAAAAGAAGCAGAAGGCGCAGAGTATGTGATTCGTGTTAGAGTGCCAGAACAAATAACTTATACTTTTAAAGATATGATTCGTGGCGAGGTAAGTTTTGAATCAAAAGATATTGGGGATTGGGTTATTGTGAAAAGTAATGGAATTCCTACTTATAATTTTGCAGTTGTTGTAGATGATTATCGAATGAAAATTTCTCATGTGTTTAGAGGAGAAGAACATCTATCAAACACACCAAAACAATTAATGATTTATGAAATGATGGGGTGGGATGCACCAACCTTCGGACATATGACATTAATTGTAAATGAAGCCCGTAAAAAGTTAAGTAAACGTGATGAAAGTATCATGCAGTTTGTTTCTCAATACAAAGAAGAAGGATATTTGCCAGAGGCAATGTTTAACTTCTTATCACTTTTAGGGTGGTCACCAGAAGGAGAGGAAGAGATTTTTTCACACGAGACACTGGTGGAAATATTTGATGAGAATCGCCTTTCGAAATCACCAAGTATGTTTGATAAAAATAAATTGATTTGGGTAAACAATACATATATTAAGGCGACACCATTAGAGGATGTTATAGCATTAGCAAAGCCGTTCTTAGTAGCTGCTTATGATTGTAGTGATAAGAGTGATGCATTCTTAGATAAGGTGATTGCGTTATACCATGATCAAATGTCATATGGGAAAGAAATTGTTGAATTGACATCTTTATTCTTTAAAGAAGAGTTTGTTTATGATGAGGCTTGTAAAGAAGTAATGGCGTGGGAAACAACACCAGTTGTGAAAGAAGTGTTCGCAAAACAATTAGCATCTTTAGAAGAGTGGAATACAGATACAATTCGTGCAGCATTTAAAGCAACACAAAAAGAGAGTGGTATTAAAGGGAAACCTCTATTCATGGGATTGCGAGTTGCAATCACAGCACAAGAGCATGGGCCAGATCTAATGAGCACCATTGAAGTGTTAGGAAAAGAAGTTGTAATGGAACGATTGAAATAAGGAAGCAACAGCTTCCTTTTATATTGCATTGTCGAAAGAAGTGAAGTAAAATGACTAGGTTAAAGTGGAGGTGTTTATATGCAAAATATAATGGGAAGTATGAAAGTGAATAAACTTGTAGTTTCAATGTCTTTACCAATCATCATCTCAATGCTTATTCAAGCATTATATAATATTGTTGATAGTATGTTTGTTGCACAAATTAATGAGGAGGCATTGACAGCACTCTCTATTGTGTTCCCATTACAAAACTTAATGATTGCCTTTGCTGCAGGTGGTGGAGTAGGTATGAACGCTTTATTGTCGAGAAGTTTGGGTGCGAAGGATGAGAAGCAGGCGAATTCTGTGGCAAATCATGGTTTCGTGATTGCTGTTGTTACAAGTTTTATTTTCATGGTTATTTGTGTATTCTTAACACCGTATTATTTTGCTTTGCAAGATGTGAGTGATACAGTGAAGGTGTATGGACAGGAGTATACTTTTATCATTGGATTGTTTTGCAGTACGATTTTTGTCCAAATTTGTATGGAGAGATTATTGCAGTCTACGGGAAGAACGAAATTGAGTATGTATACACAAGGTGTTGGTGCAATTATAAACATAATTATGGACCCCATATTAATTTTTGGATATTTTGGTTTCCCAGCACTAGGTGTACAAGGTGCAGCAATTGCAACAGTTATAGGGCAGTTGAGTGCATGTTTGTTAGCGTTGTATTTAAATCGTAAATATAATAAAGAGATTCATTTGTCTTTGCGAAAATTCACACTAAACTTCTCTTTAATACGTAATATTTACAGAATTGCATTGCCAAGTATTATTATGGGGAGTATAGGTAGTGTGATGACCTTTTCGATGAATCAAATTTTACTTGCGTTCTCACAAACAGCTACGGCATTTTTTGGCGTGTATATTAAGTTGCAAAGTTTTGTACTTATGCCTACGTTTGGATTGAATAATGGACTTGTTCCACTGATTTCATTTAACTATGGTGCAGGGAATAAGCAAAGAGTAATTGAGGTTATTAAAACGGGGGTTAAATATGGAGTGGGTATTTTATGGTTTGGTTTTTTATTAATTATGATTTTTCCAGGAGAGTTGTTGCAAATATTTAACGCTTCTGATACGTTGTTAGAAATTGGAGTACCAGGCTTACGCATTATTAGCACACACTTTTTGATAGCTGGTTTCAGTATTATACTTACAACGGTATTTCAATCACTGGGGTATAGTTATTATTCAATGATTATTTCAATTTGTCGTCAGCTAGTAGTATTGATTCCGTGTGCATATATATTATCTCTGACAAATAATATTAATATGGTGTGGTTGTCTTACCCAATCGCAGAGATTGTATCTTTAGCACTTTCTATATTTTATTTTCAACGAGTGAATCGTAATGTAATACAAAAAATGATGGATTAAAAGGGGTTGCAGACTCCTTTTTTAGGTTTATGCAATGTTTGAAACAATGCACAAACGTGTTATAATGAAAAATGAATGAGGTGTACTATGAGTGGTAAATTTATAAGTATTGAAGGTTGTGATGGTTCAGGTAAAACAACAATCATCACTAAGTTATATGAACAATTAATAAATGAAGGATACGATGTGCTTGTTACTAGAGAGCCTGGTGGGATTCACATTTCCGAGGAAATAAGAAAGATTATTTTAAATCCAGAACACACAGAGATGGATGATCGTTGTGAGGCTTTGTTGTATGCAGCGGCAAGAAGGCAACATTTAGTTGAGAAAGTGTTGCCAGCAATACAGTCGGGAAAGATTGTATTGTGTGATCGTTTCGTGGATTCTTCCCTTGCGTATCAAGGGGTTGCTAGAGGTCTAGGAATCGATGAAGTATATAAGTTAAATACTTTCGCAATAGATACATGTATGCCAGATGCGACGCTATATTTAAGAGTAGATATAGATGTAGGATTGGCTAGAGTGCATGCAAGAGGTGGTAAAGATCGTTTGGATGCAGAGGGACGTGCATTCCATGCTTTAGTGTATGATGGGTATGAACAAGTGTTATCTCGTTTTCCAAGTAGGATTCGTATAATAGATGCGAACCAAGATGCAGATAAAGTGTTTGAGGATGCATATGCTAGTGTTTTAAAGGTGATTACAAGCAATGATTAAACAAAAGTTACACAAACACCAACCACAAGTGTTCCAAACTTTACATAATGCATTAGATACGCAATCTATGGCACATGCATATTTATTTGTTGGAGAAGAACATACAATGAAATTGGATGTTGCATATTTACTTGTGCAAAGTACTTTGTGTCCCAACGCGGATCCATTCGCTTGTGAAGTTTGTGAAAGTTGTATGCGTGTGAAAGAAAAAAATTATGCGGATTTGATCTATGTGGATGGATATGATAAGAGTATAAAAAAAGAAAATATCATTGAGATACAGCAACAATTTTCAAAAACAAATGTAGAAGAAATAGGTCGTAAGGTATATATATTGGATGGAGTAGAAAAAGCAAGTGAATCTTCAATGAATACCTTGTTGAAATTTTTAGAAGAACCACAAAGTGACACCATGGCTATTTTGATTGCAAACCATAGTGATCGCGTATTAAATACGATAGCTTCTAGGTGCCAAATTATTCAATTTATAAAGCAGACACAAGAAGGATTGTGTGTGCTTTTAGAAAAGGAAACATCAAAACTTGAGGCATACATACTTTCCTCTTTATGCAGTGATATTCAAAGCGCAATGGAAATGATGGAGAGTGAAGAGTTTCAACATGCAATGTATTTGTATCCGCTATTTTTAGAAAAGGTTAGAAAAAACAAAAATGTTGCAGGAGTATTCTTGCAAAGTACTGGTTTTTCAAAAAGTAAGCGAGATGACAAGAAAGTGTTTTTGTATTTTCTAAATATTATGGAACGTATGGTAAAAGATAGTTTTCACTTAGATTGTACCCAATATCTAGATATTTGGGGGAAATGTGGAGAAAACATGTTACAATTAAAACGAGACAAGGTGCTAAACGTTGTCGTTGAGTGTAAAGATAAAATTGTTCCTTCTGTTAATATATTATTATTAGTGGATCAATTTATATACTTATGGGAGGTATAATGAAAGAAACATATACATATATAGCATTTGTGCATTTTAAAGATACTAGATCGTATTCGTTTGCTTGTGAAAGTGATGCATATGAGGTTGGTGACGCAGTTATTGTAGAAACTGTTCGTGGAAATGAATTAGGAAAGATTGCAAAACCATGTATTAAGAAAGAAGCTTTTAAGAATAAAGGGTTGGAACTTAAACCACTCTTACGAAAAGCTAGAGCACAGGATTTGAAAAGATATGAAGAAAATTTTGAGAAGGCAAAACATGCGTTTGTTGTTTGCCAACAAGAAATAAAGAAATTGAAGTTGGATATGAATTTGATCGAAGCAGAATATACACTGGATCGAACAAAATTAATATTTACTTATGCGGCGGAAGAGCGAGTAGATTTTAGAGAGTTGCTTAAATGTTTAGCGAATGATTTTCACTGTCGTATTGAATTGCGTCAAGTTGGAACACGTAATAAAGCAAAAATGGTAGGTGGTTTGGGGCAGTGTGGTAGAGAGTTATGCTGTGCTAAATTCATGAATGATTTCGATATGATTTCGATTAATATGGCTAAGAATCAATTGTTGGCATTAAATATTCAAAAGTTATCAGGACAATGTGGAAAATTAAAGTGTTGTTTAAAGTTTGAAGATGAACAATATAAAGAAATGCGTAAAGGATTACCTAAATTGAATTCAAGAATTGAATTCGAAGGTAAAATGTATCGTATTACAAGTATGAATGTAATCGTAAAACAAGCAAAAATAGAAAATAGAGAAGATGTGCGTTTTATTAGTTTTAATGAATTGTGGCCAGATAAGGACTTTGAATAGCCATGCGTTGTCAAAAAAGTTTCGAAAAAGAGGGAGCTAAGTTATATTTGGTTGCCACACCAATTGGTAACTTGCAAGAATTGACGCCTAGAGCAATTGATATTTTACAAAGTGTGGATATCATTGCAGCTGAGGATACAAGGAACACGATGAAGCTTCTAAATCACTTTCAAATTAAAACAAGAGTAGTTGCACATCATATGCACAATGAAAAAGAAAGTGCAAAAGGCTTGTTGAAAATGTTGGAAGAAGGTTTACAAATTGCAATTGTGAGTGATGCGGGATATCCATTGTTAAGTGATCCAGGACAACTTGTTGTAGAGCAAGTATTAGCAGCCAATTATCCTGTGATACCTATAAGTGGAAGTAATGCAGCAATCAATGCATTAGTAGCGAGTGGAATTGTCGCACAACCATATTTGTTTTATGGCTTTTTAGGAAATAGTGAAAAAGAGCGATTGGCTTCTTTGTATGAATTGAAAGACTTACCATATACCTTTATAGTATACGAAGCACCGCATCGTATAGAAAAGATGTTGAATAGTTGTTTGGAAGTGTTAGGAAACAGAGAAATCTGTTTAGCACGAGAGTTAACGAAGAAACATGAAGAGTTCATACGTGGAAATATTATTGAAGTATTGAGTATTGTTTCTACATTACGAGGTGAAATGGTTGTTGTCATTGAAGGTAAGAAAAAAGAAAAAGTAGAAGTATCTATGAATGAATTAAATGCATTGGTTGATACGTATAGTGGAGATGGAATGACTACCAAAGATGCAATTAAAAAAATTGCGAAAGAATACGGTATCAGCAAAAATGATTTGTATAAATCTTATCATGGATTAAATTAAAAAAGCGAGCATATGAAGTGCAAGTAAGTGATTTGTATCATATACTGTAGTTACAAACAGAGATGTTTGTGGAAGTTGCAATAAACTTCATTCCCCCCTTTTAATAAAAAGCCGAAAGGCTTTTTATTTTTATATATACCTTTATTCCATTTTTAAGGAGTTTAATTCCACTTCGGAAGGCGATAGATAATCTCATTTGTAAATTCTTTCATCTTTTGATAACATTTACATAAACATAGGAAGGGGTACGTATTATGAAGAAGCATAGAATTTTATCAGTTTTTGTTTTTATAGCATTTTTATTACAGTATATCCCAGCAATACAAGTTACTGCAGCAGAGACACCAATCGAAGGGGCAGTTAATTTTACAAATGATGTTCAATTTCAACAACCTAATATATATAAAATATCATGGGATGGAAGTACAACGCCACTTGTGAGTAATGGTGTTGTTGATGCGAATGAAGTGGCATTAAAAGATGGAGAGAAAATTGGCTTTGATATAAATTTCAATATCCCAGATGTTGCTTTTTCAAACAAATATAAAGCAGGAGATTATTTTGAAGTAGATATTCAAGTTGAAAATATGGTTTTTTATCCAATTTTGGATGAGCAAGGAAAACCGATGGCGAAAAGTATTTTTGATGCTAGTGGAAATGTTGTATTTCAATACTACTTACAACAAGTGAGTCCTACGCATGTGAAAGTTATTTTCACTTTAACAGAAGTAGGCGCTCAATATGATTACTACAATAATGGAAAAGCACAAGTTCTTGGGTATGTAGATTGGGGTGAAGACACCAACACACAGATTATAATAAATAATCAAACCATTGATGTGACTTCAATGGTAGAACCAATTTCAGAAACAGAAGAGCCAAAAAATAATGATACTGTTCCAGTGCCAGTGTTACCCAACGCATATCCATCGATACCGAATTTATATAAAGTTGGTACAGCCGTTGTAGATCGTGGATATGTCTCATATAAGTTAAATGTGAATGCAGAAAACTTGGACAAATATTATAAAGGCCAACCAGTAAATGAGTGGGCGGTAAGTGATGTTGTCGTTGTGGATACATTGACAGATGCGCAAGTATTTGACACAAGCGCAATTGGAATTACGGGATTGTTGAGTAGACCTGGGTATAATGATGCAGGAGAGATAGAAGGAATGGCGCCGAATTCGCATTATTATATTAGTGTAACTACGCAATTTGAAAGATTATACCAAGAAAGTGATGAAAGCAATGAGCAATTTTTAAAACGCATTGCGGATACCAGTTTATCATATGGGTTTAGTAATGATAAAAAGTCATTTTCAGCTAATTTTGGAAACATACCAGGGAATGGTATTAGTGTGTTTGGAAGTGATCAAGATATCTTGAATTATTTCTCAGGAAATACATTTCAAACATTTTATGCTGAGGAAATGATGCAGTTTTATGGAAGTGATAGTGAATCGCCATTTTCGCCTGTGAGATATATCGTGTACTTGAAATCAGATATTACGGATTTGGATCAAGCCACATATCAAAATACAGCAACATTAACGTATAGACAATCAGGTAGTGAGATGGTGATTCCATCAGCTGTATCTCTTAAAAATTTAACATATATTGCAAGTGTACAACCAGGTGATAATGGAACGGTAACATTACTGAAATACGATTTAGATATAGCAACATTACCGATTGAGGGAGCAACATTTATTTTAGAAAGACAAAATGATGAAGGTGTATATGTACAATATGGTGGAGCGTTACAAACAAATAAAGATGGAATGATTATTTTTGAAGATGTAATATCAGGAACTTATCGTTTGATTGAGACGGCTGCTGCACCTGGATATGATGTGACATCATTACAACTACAAAGTGGAGATGCACAAACCGTTTTGTTAGAAGATATGAGTTTTGTTGTTACACAAGAGGATGCAAATGGGAAAGTGCTATATGCGACAAATAAAAGAGTTCCTCTGTCGATTGATATATCTAAATATGATGAAGCTACTATGGAAGTAATTGAAGGCGCTTCTTTTGAACTACAACAATTCACAAGTGAAGAGTGGGTCGTGGTAGACACATACACGAGTGATAAGGAAGGAAATATCCATATTACAAATGATGTTCTAACTGAAGGACAATATCGTCTATATGAAGTAGAAGCTGCATCAGAGTACGATGTAGATAGTGCAATCTACGCAGGTGAAGGTATTACGCAAGAAGATCAGTATGCGTATTTCGTGTTAGACTATGAACAATCGCCAAACGCAACAATTCATGTTTCCAATGATCGATTGGTGAAAGTGAAAGGTATTTCTACTACCGATTCAACAATTAAAGAATCGACTACTTCTTCACCACAAACGGCAGATACAACCAACACAAGTTTACTATATATGTATTTGTTTATGAGTGCATTCATATTTGTGTTCATACGTAAACAAGTCATAAAATAAGTATAGAAACCAGGTATGTTTGATAAACATACTTGGTTTTTTTGTAGTGGCATCTCACATCACTCAACAAAAAATCGTTTTAATCGTAATACTGTTTCGTATTTGTTAGAATGTATGTGTGAAAGAATTGCTTTTTTTAGAGTTGATGCGATTATATTAGTATACTAGAATGTAAGATGACTTAAGTGAATGTAAATTAGTGTTATATGAATGTTTTAAGTTTTTTTCTCCTATGCAATATTTTCAACTTTTCGTGCATTAGTATAGTGAAGGCGGATTGCCAAGGAGAAGAGTATGAAACGAATGATTAAGTATAGTTTTGGTGCATTAGTATTACTTGCTGGGATTTGCATAGCTTTGCAATATAGCACATTGGAAAACGAAGTGATTGATCAAGGTTCAAAAGAATTTGATACAGCAAGTGTATTGGATATGCTAGAAGAGGGAACCAAAATTGCTAATGCGTATGAAAAGAAACAAAATGAAATAAATGAAACGGCACAAATACAAGTAGAAGAAATTATCGAAAGTGATGAGAGTCAAAATACAAATGTAACAGTGCAAGAACCAGTGCAAGAAGCAAAGCCAGCAAATGATGCAATTGAGCCCATTGCACCTTCACCACAACAAGAACAAGCGGTTGTTACTTCGCCACAAGTTGCTGAACAAGTAACATTACCTTCGTTTATTCAACCGGATGAATTAATGCGTTCAAATAGTTATCGAGTGTTTGAACTGGTAAATCAGCATAGAGTAAATGCAGGGATGCAACCTTTAATTTATGATAATACGCTGAATCAAATAGCCATTTTAAAATCGCAAGACATGAGTGTTTATTCTTATTTTGATCACACGAGTCCTACTTTTGGAACACCTTTTCAAATGATGAATAATTATGGGGTGTATTACTATAGTGCAGGAGAAAATATTGCCGTTAGTTCTGATGCTGATGAAGTGGTGGAGTTATGGATGAATAGTAGTGGTCATAGGGAAAATATAATGAATCCTTCTTACACACACATAGGAATTGGATATTATGGAGGATATTGGACGCAATTATTTATTGCTAAATAAACGTTTAAAACAAGCTAGTGCTTGTTTTTTTTGATTGGATTTATTGATCTTTTTATAAAGTAGTGGGAAGTAAAGTAAAAAAGGTTTGTGTGAAATGCGTGTGTATTTACACAGAGATTTTATTTTTTTATGAAAAGTTTAAATTAAGAGTTGCAACTTTGTATAAGCGGAGTATAATGGTTGTATTGACCAAAGGATTAAGGTAATATGGATAGTAAATTTTTTGATTGTAAGCGTTTTATATTTGTTGTGATTTCTGCGTTAATTATCGCTATGAACATGAATAGTTTTGTAAGTACAGCAGGGTTATTCCCAGGTGGATTCAATGGAATGAGTGTTCTGATACAAAGAGTATTGGAAACCTATTTGCATATTCATGTCTCTTTTTCTGTGATAAATCTATCTTTAAATGTAATTCCTATTATCATAGGGTTGCGATTAATCGGTAAAAAATTTACTTTCTATTCAGTTATCATGATTGGATTATCCAGTGTATTTGTTGATATGCTACCACAAATAGCGATTACGGAAGATATTTTGTTGGTAAGTATATTTGGGGGAATCATCAATGGAGTTGCGATTGTAATTGCATTGCGTGGAAAAGCATGTAGTGGTGGTACGGATTTTATTGCAATAGCAATTTCACAAAAAACCAAAAAAGAAGCTTGGAATTATATCATGATCGCTAATGCACTTATGCTATTACTTGCTGGAGCGCTTTTTGGGTGGGATAAGGCATTGTATAGTATTATCTTTCAATTTTGTAGTACACAGGTTGTAAAAGCGTATCATGTTCAATATAAAAAATTATCTATTTTTATAATTACTGAAAATCCTGAAGAAGTTATTCAAGCCGTTATTCAAGAAAGTAGACATACACTAACTTGTTTAGAAGGATATGGTGGGTATACTAAAAAACAAAAAACTATGTTGTATTCAGTTATATCACATGGAGATGTAGAGAGAGTACGATATGTAGTACAAAAAGTCGATTCACATGCTTTTATGAGTGTGTTAAAGACAGATATGATATATGGTAATTTTTATCAAAAACCAATGGATTAAAAATATAAGAGGCCGCGACAAATGTAAATGTTGTGGTTTTTTTTGTTTTTCCCATATACCTATGGCATTGTTTCTTTCTTTTATATATAATTGAGATAACGAAGAGGAGGAACAAAAATGTTAGAGAGCATTAAAAAAAGAGATGGTAGAGAAATACGTTTTGCTCCAGAAAAAATAATAAGAGCAATTTATTTAGCATCGTGTGCAGCAGCACAAGAAAATGATGGTGAAGCAGACTATGAAGAAGCAGAATTTCTTGCGGATCGCATTGTGTATCGATTGAATAAACAGTATAAAGATTGTGCTCCAAGTGTAGAAGAAGTCCAAGATGTTGTTGTGCAAGTGTTGATTGAGACAGGAAATGCGAAAACGGCAGAAAAATATATTTTATATCGAGCAGAAAGAACGAGAATTCGTAATTTACAGTCAAGATTAATGGAATCTATTAAAGAAATTACATTTGCGGATGCGAAGGACTCAGATATTAAACGCGATAATGCAAATATTGATGGAAACACAGCAATGGGTACGATGTTGCAATATGGTAGTGCGGTTTCAAAAGAGTTTTGTGTAGCTAGAGTGATGAACCCGAAATACTCTAAGATGCATGAGAATGGGGATATACATATACACGATATGGATTTTATGAATATGGGTACACTGACTTGTTGTCAAATTGATTTAGATGCATTGTTTAAAGGAGGGTTCTCTACAGGGCATGGACACTTAAGAGAACCGCAAGACATTAGTAGCTATGCTGCATTAGCGGCGATTGCTATTCAAAGCAATCAAAATGATCAACATGGTGGACAAAGTATACCTGCGTTCGATTATTATTTAGCTAAAGGTGTAGCAAAGACATTTAAAAAGTTATTTTATGCAAATGTCGCAAAAGCACTACAGTTGCTTGCAGGAATTGATTGCGATAAAAAAGATTGTGCTTCTTATATGGAAGAGCATTTAGATACACAACCAAAATTGAAGATGGATAACGCTTATATGGAGTCGTTTAAAAATGGTTTGAGTGACAAATATGGAGTGGATGCTGTCATTGCAAAACGCGTATTTGATTTTGCATTACAAGAAGCCAGTAATGAATGTGATAAGAAGACATTTCAAGCGATGGAAGGTTTTATTCATAATTTAAATACGATGCATTCAAGAGCTGGAGCGCAAGTACCGTTTTCAAGTATAAATTTTGGTACTGACATTAGCCCTGAAGGGAGAATGGTAAGTGAAAAACTATTGCTTGCACAACTAGCAGGATTAGGGAATGGAGAAACACCAATCTTTCCAATATTAATATTTAAAGTTAAAGAGGGTATAAATTACAATCCAGAGGATCCGAATTACGATTTATTCGAATTGAGTTGCAAAGTAAGTGCGAAACGTTTATTCCCAAATTTCGTATTTATTGATGCGCCATTCAATTTGCAATACTATGACCCAACAGATTTCAAAACGGAAATTGCAACAATGGGATGCCGTACCCGTGTGATTGGTAATGTGAACGGTAGAGAAATCCCAGTGGGAAGAGGAAATACTTCATTTACAACAATCAATTTAGTACGTTTGGGGATTGAAAATGGAGTGGTTGGGCAAAAACAAGTATTCGATAAAAAAGGCTTCTTTAAAGATTTAGAATATTACATGAGTGAAGTGTGTGATCAAATATATGAACGTCTACAACTGCAAGGTAGCAAAAAAGTGCGTAATTTCCCATTCTTGATGGGACAAGGTATCTGGATGGGTAGTGAAACATTAAGTGCGAATGACACATTGGAAGAGGTTGTGAAGCAGGGTTCATTATCGGTAGGGTTTATAGGATTAGCAGAGTGTTTGGTTGCCCTTTGTGGAAAACACCATGGAGAAGATGCGAGTGCACAAGCCTTAGGTTTAGAAATTATTCAGTTTATGCGCGATTTCCTAGATAAGAAACAAGTGGAAACAAAGTTGAATTATTCGCTGTTGGCAACACCTGCAGAAGGTTTGTCAGGGAGATTTACACGTATGGATCGTAAAAAATATGGTGAAATTGAGCGTGTAACAGATAAAGAGTATTACACAAATTCAAACCATATACCAGTTAGCTTTCCAATTAGTACATATGAAAAAATTCAACTAGAAGCACCTTATCATGCGCTTACGAATGCAGGACATATTGCATATGTAGAGTTGGATGGAAACCCATCTAATAACATTCAGGGATTCATGAATGTAGTGCGTTGCATGAAGGAGAGTGGCGTTGGATATGGTAGCATTAACCACCCGTTAGATAGAGATCCTTTATGTGGCTATAGCGGTGTTATAGATGGTGATGTTTGCCCAAAATGTAGCAGAAACGAACGCGACAGCGTTGTTAAATTCGACCGCATTCGTCGCATAACGGGATACTTAGTAGGTACATTGGATCGTTTCAATGATGGAAAAGCGGCAGAAGAGCGAGAAAGAGTGAAGCATAATAATGGATAAAATACGTTTAGCAGGGGATATTAAATTTGATAGTATAGTAGATGGATTGGGTGTACGTAGTGTCTTGTTTACACAAGGTTGCATACATAAGTGTGCAGCATGCCATAATCCGCAAACGCATGATATTTGTGATGGACAAGAATATGAAATTGAGTCAGTTATTCAACAATTGCAAAAGATAAAATTGCAAAATGGATTAACCCTTTCTGGTGGAGAGCCATTCTTACAATGTGAGGCGTTATTGCGCATTGTGAAAACGATGCGTAACGATGATTACGATGTTTGGGCATACACTGGATTTACTTATGAAGAAATACTGCAGGATGAGAATATGAAAAAGTTATTGAACGAAATTGATGTACTTGTTGATGGTAAATTTGAGGAAGATAAAAAACACTTTACATTAGTGTTTAAAGGGAGTAGTAATCAAAGAATTATTAATGTGCAAAAATCACTGGAAACAGGTTGTGTGCAGTTACATGAATTAGATTTGTTGTAGAAATGAAAAAAATCTCACTCCAATAGGGAATGAGATTTTTTACTGTTTTTTGAATATTCCTAGAGGTTTACCTAGTGGTAAAAATTCTCTTTGGAAAGTCGCGTTCAATACATTTGCCGCAACCCCGTAGAAAGAAACTAAAGCGATCAATAACTCTGCAATGGCTGCTATGTTGTGAAATAAATGTTCTTGAATTCCTAGTGTACTTAAAGATAGTCCTAAGAATAAAAAATCGATTAATATAAATATTATTAGTAATGTTTTATTTACTTCGATTGCACCAATTGTCATGATGAAAGTAAAAATGAAATACCCGATAAAGGCAACACCCAATTGGTTAATATCTGCCCCTGCTTGCATGGTTTCTCCAAATATACCATGTTGAATTAACCAAGTGAAAGCTACTCCTAACCAGAAAAATCCATAAGCGCAAAAAGCTGTTCCTCCGAATACATTTTTTAATTTGAAGTCTAAAGCTCCTGCATAAATTTGTGCAATGGCTCCTAAAAAGATTGCCCAAGGAATCACTAATGAAGTTCCTTGTGTAAGACCTAATTTTTGTGATGAAGCAACTAATGTAACGATGGCTAATCCAAATAATCCAATGGCAGATGGGTTTGCTACAGCAATTGAAATTTGATCTTTTGATGTGTGATTTGACATACTTATTCTCCTTTAATCTATGCTTATAATAAGCGAAAGCTTGCAAATTATATCAATGGATGTAAAGTTTTGTCAACAATCAAATTCATTATTTGAAAATACTATCTTTTTTTAATGTGAAAGGTTATAATTTTAGAGAAATGGGGGTGGTCATATGGATCCTGTAGGACAGAACAAAAATACTATTAATAACAAGGAGTGTGGCCATCCATTCTCCTTATAAAGAGGAGGAAATATGCAAGAAAAACAACTAGATAAAATCATTGAACTACTTGTTCATGGTGAATATAAAGAGCTGAATAAATCGATTCAGCATATTCATCCAGCCGATATATTCGAAGCGATAAGTGAAAGAGAAGATGCACATGTATTGCTAGAGCGATTGCCAAATGCATTAGTTGCTGAAATATTGGATGAGGCAGATGAAGAGGAAGTATTTGAATTATTAAAGAAATTCACAAAAGAAAAGCAACGTGAAATTTTAAATTGTATGTCTGATGATGAGGTAGCCGATTTAATTGATGAATTAGAAGATACACAGAAAAAAGATGTAATTGACTTACTGGATGAAGAGTCCAGAGAAGATGTAGAAAAACTTCTGAGTTATGATAGTGAAAGTGCTGGAGGAATCATGACAACAGAGTTTTTAGCTTTATTTGAAGATAAAACCATTGAAGCAACACTACGATATATACGTGAAGAACATGAAGCAGAAACAACCTATTACTTATATGTAATTGATCGTATGTATCGTTTAAAAGGGGTTGTTTCATTACGCGATATTGTGTCAAATTCTATGGATACCAAAATATCAGAAATTTTAAATCCGCATGTAATTAGTGTACATGCAGAAGATGACCAAGAAGAAGTATCACGATTGTTTGAGAGGTATGGTTTTATGATGATGCCTGTTGTAGATGCAAATAGTCGTATGTTAGGGGTCATCACTGTAGATGATATATTAGAAGTTATGGTTGATGAAACAACCGAAGATATTCACCATTTGGCGGGGATTAATAAAGAGGAAAAGGTAGATGGTTCTATCTTTAATTCAGTGAAATCCAGGTTGCCATGGTTGTGTGTGAACTTGATTACTGCTTCTATTTCAAGTTCTATTATTAATTCTTTTTCACCTACGATTGCGCAAATAGTTGCTTTGAGTGCAGTAATGACAATTATTACAGGGATGGGTGGAAATGCTGGTACACAAGCACTTACATTGGTAGTGCGTGGATTGTCGCTAGGTGCTATTGATCGTAGTAATGCGGCGAAAATTATTTTGAAAGAATTAGGGGTAGGTTTGGTTATAGGAAGTTCATTAGGAATATTCGTATGTGTGATTTGTTATGTGTATGAGGCAAATATGTTATTGGGAGTAGTTGCATGGATTGCCATGGCATTAAATACGACTTGTGCAGTAGGAGCAGGTTGTGTCATTCCGTTAATACTAGATAAGTTAGGTGTTGATCCAGCTTTAGCTAGCGGAGTGTTTGTGACTGGAGTAAGTGACTCCTTAGGTTTCTTGTTGTTTTTAGGACTGGTAACGCTAACTTTGCCATATTTAATTTAAACACTTTAACGAGTGTTTTTTTTATGGTGTAATTATTGTATAATAGATACAATTGAGGTGGTAGTATGAATAAATTAGAGCAAGCAAGGGTACAAATTAATGCAATTGATCAGCAAATAGCTGAGTTATTTGAACAAAGAATGGAAGCTGTAGAAGATGTAGTTTCTTATAAAATAGAAAACAATATGCAAGTATTAGATCAAAGTAGAGAAAACATATTGATTGAAAAGAATGTGCAATATATTCAAAAAGAGAAATACAAAGCATCGTATTATGATTTTCTACAAAATGTATTACGAGTTTCTAGAGAATATCAAAAGACTTTGATTAGTAAAAATAAAGTAGCTTATGGTGGTGTTGAAGGTGCATTCTCACACATTGCTTCCTGTGATTTGTTTCCACACAATGTGAAAATCGCTTATAAAACATTTGAGGAAGTGATTCATGCTGTGGAAGAGGGAGTCGTGCAATACGGTGTGATTCCATTTGAAAATTCAAGTACAGGCGAAGTGAGTGAGACTAGTGAACTGTTAAGAGATGCACAAGTGTACATACATGGAACATATGACTTGAAAATAACACAAAACTTATTAGGGGTGAAGGGCACTCATGTAGAACAAATTCAAAAAGTGTATTCACACCCACAAGGATTAAGTCAATGTAAGCAGTTTTTCCAGGGTAGGACAATGCAGCAAGTACCTTATGTAAATACTGCTTTAGCAGCGAAATATGTAAGTGAGAGTAAAGACCCTAGTATTGCAGCTATTGCTTCTCTTGCAACAGCGAAGCTTTACAATTTGGATGTGTTGGTGAAAGATATTAATACAAACAAAGATAATACAACTCGTTTCATTATTATTTGTAAAGAACAATCTACACAAGGAACACATTTTCAGATGCTGTTCTCTACAAAAGATGAGAAGGGTACATTAGCAAAAGCGATTAATATGATTGCGGAAGCTGGATTCAATTTATCTTCTCTAAAATCAAAGGCAGTGCCTAATGAGCCATGGAAGTATTATTTCCACATTGAAGTAGAAGGAAATTTAGCATCAGATGAAGCTAAGAGAATGTTAGATGCACTTGCATCCTATTGTCTAGATATGAAGATACTAGGTGCATACACAAAGAAAGAGGGACCATATGAAGAGATTTATTAAAAACAACGTAGACGCAACACCAATTGTAGATAATGTATTTTCAATTGTGAAACTTGCACAAGACGCGAAAGAAAAATTTGGGGCAAAGCAAGTTATTGATGCAACCATTGGTAGTTTGAATGATGAAGATGGAAAATTAGTAGCGTTTGATTCAGTGTTCACACACTATAATGAAATTGACAATCGTGTAAAGGCAAAGTATGCTTCTAGCTTCTCTGGGAATGAGGACTTTAAAAAACAAGTATATCGTTGGGTAGTACAAGATGTATCTTTGCAATTGTCACATAAAGTAATTGCCACACCAGGAGGGAGTGGTGCTGTTAGTACAACGATACATGATATTTTAGATCAAGGGGATACTTTAATTATTCCAGAAATTGCTTGGGGTTCATATAAACTGATGGCAAGTATGGGGAATATTAATATAGCAACGTATTCATTGTTTGAGGAAGATGGGTTTAATGTGAAAAACTTTGAAGCTGTTTGTCAAACAATTATGAATAAAGAAGGAAAGGTATTAGCGATTATTAATGATCCTTGTCATAATCCAACGGGATACTCTTTAAGTGATTCTGAGTGGAAAGAGGTTGTTTGTGTTTTAAATAAGTTAAGTGAACAAGGACCAGTTGTTTTACTGAATGATATTGCCTATATTGATTTTGCTTACGATTTTGCTAGTAGTAGAAACTATTTACGCAATTTTAATGATATCGCTGAAAATGTAATGGTAATTGTTGCTTTTTCTTGTAGTAAAACAATGACATCGTATGGACTTCGTTGTGGGGCTGCGCTATTGCTTTCACAAAAAGAAGAGAGCGTTCGTGAAGTAGAAATTGTTATGGAAAAAAGTGCGCGTGCTTTATGGAGTAACATTCCTAATGCAGCGATGGATAATTTTGTATACACAACGACACAGGGATATGCCGCATTTGATAAAGAGAAGTCATATTATGTAAATTTATTGAAACAACGTAGTGATATCTTTTGTGAAGAGGCAAAAAGTCATGGCTTAGAGCATTATCCATATCGCGAAGGATTTTTTGTGACATTGAAAATGGAAGATGCACAAACACTTGAGGCATTTCACCAAGCGTTGATGAAACATAATATATTCACAGTGAAAGTGAATAAAGGAATTCGTGTAGGACTATGTTCATTGAATGTTGAAAAAACAAGAGGTCTAGCGAGAAAAATGAAGGAAGTGTTGAATACTTTATAAAAATAGAGGTTTCACAATGAAACCTCTATTTGCGTTTAATATAATGAAGTGCGACAACTCCGTTTTCTATGGTATAAGAAGTTGGGTTTAATAAGATAGTTGGATTGTTTTCTAAGAATAAACGTTTACCACTACCTAGTATGGTAGGGATGATTCCGATTATGTACTCATCGATACAATCTAGTTTTAGGAAGGGGTCAATACTTTGACCACCACCAAATAAATATATATTTTTACCTTTTTGTTTTAATTCCACGATAGATTGTATTGCATCAGGGGAAATAAAGTCTATCGCCTCATCTTTATATGTTTGTTTTGTGATCACATAAATTTTCTTTGCAGGGAATTGTTCATGCATTTTTTGGCGATAACAATCCCCACCCATGACAATGTAATCCATTTGATCAATGAAAGAAGAAAAGTCATTTTTTTGTACGGTGTCTAAGCGTGCATCATCACTACCTACAATCCAATCGAAGCTTCCATCTTCTTTTGCAATATAGCCATCTAAGCTGATGGCTATGTTTACGATTATTTTACCATTCATAATTTCCCTCCTAATATGCAGTTAGTATATCAAATAGTATGGATAGAGTGAAGTGATAAGCTAAAGTAAATGATCATGTGTGTGAAAATGCACACAAACTGTTCTAAAGTAAAAAAGAGGAAACGTCGTTTCTAATTACGCTCGAATTGTTGTAAGCGCTTTTAGGTTGATGTATGATAAGCGTGCAAGGTATCTAAGGGAGGTAATTTGATATGATGCAGAAAATTCAAAGATTTGGAGGGGCAATGTTTACGCCAGTATTGTTATTCGCATTCGCGGGTATTATTATTGGGTTTGGAACATTGTTCACAACAGAAGTGATTATGGGTGATATTGCGAACCCAGATGGAATGTGGTATAAATGTTGGAACGTTCTTCTTTCGGGAGGATGGACAGTATTTAACCAATTACCATTAATCTTCGTAGTAGCTTTACCAATTGGTTTAGCAAAAAAACAACAAGCTAGATGTGCGATGGAAGCGTTAGTGTTATACTTAACATTCCAATACTTCTTAAGCACGATTTTATCGTACTGGGGATCAACGTTTGGTGTAGACTTCGCAGCTGAGGTTGGTGGAGTTTCAGGGCTTACAATGATTGCTAACATTAAAACGTTAGACATGGGTATGATTGGGGCATTAATGATTTCAGGAATCGTTATTGCGTTACACAATAAGTATTTCGATACAGAACTTCCAGAATGGATGGGAACATTCAGTGGATCTTCATTTGTAGTTATTGTTGGTTTCTTCGCATTAATTCCAGTTGCATTAGCATCTGCAGCAGTTTGGCCAATGGTTCAAAATGGAATGTTAGCATTCCAAGGATTTATTACTGAAGCTGGTTCATTGGGTGTTTGGGTATTCGTGTTCATGGAACGTATATTAATTCCATTTGGATTACACCACTTATTGTATTTCCCATTCTTCTATGACAACGCAATTGTTACAGGTGGATTATACACATACTGGGCAAATGCATTACCAGAACTAGCAGCGTCTACAGATTCTTTAAAAGCGTTAGCGCCAGATGTATGGCCTACATTAACAGGGTTATCGAAAGTGTTCGGATGTCCAGGTATTGCTTTAGCATTCTATACTACAGCTAAACCAGGAAAGAAAAAACAAATTGCTGGGTTATTAATTCCAATTACATTAACTGCAATTGTATGTGGAGTTACAGAACCAATTGAATTTACATTCTTATTCGTAGCACCAGTATTATTCGTAGTGCATGCTGCACTAGCAGCAACATTATCAATGGTTGCAAACTTATTTGGAGTAGTTGGTATTTTATCAGGTGGATTGATTGAGATGTCAGCATTAAACTTCATTCCATTAATGGCAAGCCACTGGCCAACTTACTTAGCATTATTAGCTATTGGGTTAGTATTTACAGGAATTTGGTTCGTAGTATTCCGTTTCTTAATTTTGAAATTTAATTTCAAAACACCAGGACGTGAAGATGATGATGAAGAAATTAAATTCGGATCTAAAAAAGAATATAGAGAACAACAAGCAGCAAAATCAGCAGCAAAATCGGGAAGCAAGGCAGATTTACCAACACGTATCCTTGAAGGATTAGGTGGTAAAGATAATGTTGTAGATGTTACAAACTGTGCGACTCGCTTACGTGTAAATGTAAAAGACGCAAGTGTTGTACAAGGTGATGCTTACTTTAAAGAGATTGGGACACACGGTGTTAAAATCACTGATAAAAGTGTACAAGTTATTGTTGGATTAAGAGTTCCAACAGTACGTGAAGATTTCGAAGCATTATTATAATCGTTTAAATATAAAGGAGTAGTAACCATGGCAAGAAAACAAAAAAATAATAAAAGAGATCCACAATCGAAGTTAGACAGACAATTGATGATTGCGAAAATTATATTAGCAATTACACCAATTATTGTATACATGTATGTATCATTGGCATCTGTTATGATGAAAGTGCCGTTTCAAGAATTACTTGAAACGCAACCATCACTTACGATTATATTCATTATTGCTATGCTAAACCCGTATGTTGCTTACTTATTGGGGCTAGCACAGAAGAAAATAAAAGCGAATGAACATGGGTATGCTTTAACAAATATGATTTTCTTGATAATAGCACAGGCATTAACTATGAATCCATTTTATTTCATAATGTTATTGTTCCTATGCTATCGCATGGTTAATGTTTATCAAGTAGATGTAAAAGAAACACTACGCAGTTTGAATGTAAAGAAATCACTAGTTATGGGTGGTGGAGGACTAATTGTCGTATTCATGAGTGCCATTTGTTTGTTTGCTACACTTAGAATTATGTAAGAGGAGATAGAGATGGAAAAGAAATATTCAATAACTATTGCAGGTGGAGGAAGTACCTTCACACCAGGAATTTGTTTATTATTATTACAAGAAATGC
>CAYJJS010000016.1:0-36140 GCA_964370645.1 uncultured Erysipelotrichaceae bacterium
TGGTGTTCTAATTTACTTAATGGCGTCCACGAAGGGATTCGAACCCCTGACCGCACGCTTAGAAGGCGTGTGCTCTATCCAGCTGAGCTACGTAGACATTTCTTAAGTGCTCTATAATATTAACAAATTCTATTATTCAATGCAAGTGTTTTTTTCAAAAACATAAAAAAGTTTTAAATGCTTCTTTTTTTGTTGTATAATGACGGAGATGAATATTTATGAGTATATGAATTTACTAAGTGTAACGCTTCTAGTAATATATACATGTGTGAGGTAATGATGAATAATTTTTATGAAAATTTATTAAGTGAGATACAGAAAGTTATGCAGGATAGTGATTATGAACTAGCATTAAAGATGATAGAGGATGAATTGAAACTGCCTTATGTCCCACAAAGTGTAGAGGAGCAATTATTACTTTTTCAAAAGGAGTGTATTTCGCAGCATAAATCGTTGCATCATAACACAAAATATCATGTGGATGATATTGCTTCTTTATTGAAAAGTGATGTAGCTAAACAGTTTATGGCTGTTGAATTGTTACGTAAATCCAATATTCGCAATCATATGGAAGAAATAGAGGAATACTTTAATCAAAATCCAGATTGGATGGTACGTGCTTTTATTCTTGAATGTTTAATTGATCAACAAGTATATGAAGAGCTACATTTTCAGTTAGATGGCATGGAAATTACTTGCATACCTTCGTATTTGGAAAAGCCTGTTGATCAAGATGCGTTTGCATATTTTGTGAATACATTTGATTCGTATTTTGGTAATGATAATCCTAATTTTGTACATTTGTGCATGCAAAGTGTTGTGAAAGAAATGTATCTTAGATTACCATTTATGATTAGTGAAGAAGAGTACGATAGTGTCGTTTTTGAGGTGTTAAAGTATGTTTATCATGCAATGCAAGAAGAAGAGCAATTTATTGCATTTATTTCGAAAAAAAGCCTTGCCAACACTAGTGGTTATACATTATTATTATATGAGTATGATATTTTAGAAAAATATCTTTAGGAGGACAAAATTATGAATACAACATGGACATTAAATGAAAATTCTCAAGGAGAATTAGTTGTTAAAGTAGACGGTGATGTTTGGACTAGCGCACAAGATAAAGCGTTCAAAAAACTTGCTAAGAATGTTGAAGTAAAAGGATTTAGAAAAGGTCAAGTGCCTGAAGCAATGGCTAAGAAAGCTATTTCTCAACAAACTATTTTAATGGAAGCAATTGATGCAGTATCTACAGATGCATTACGTGCTGGTATTGAAGAACACGATTTGTTTTTAATCGCAAGACCAGAATTAGGAATTGAAAATATTGATGAAAAACAAGTAACATTGACTTTTAAAGTGACGGTACGTCCTGAAATTACATTAGGTGAATACAAAGGGTTAGAAATCACAAAAGAAGAAGTTAGTGTGGAAGATAGTGAAGTGGAAGCACAATTAACTCAATTACAAGGTCGTTTTACAGAACTTGTTGTAAAAGAGGGAGCTGTTGAAAACGGTGATACAGCTGTAATTGACTTTGAAGGATTTAAAGATGGTGTTGCTTTCGAAGGTGGAAAAGGTGAGAACTATCCATTAGAAATCGGTTCAGGATCATTTATTCCAGGATTTGAAGAGCAAGTAATTGGAATGAAAACAGAAGAATCAAAAGATATCGAAGTAACATTCCCTGAAAACTATGGTGCAGCGGATTTAGCCGGACAAGCAGTTGTGTTTAAAGTAACACTTCATGAAGTGAAAACAAAAGAATTACCTGAAATCAGTGATGAATTAATTAAAGATGCTGAAGTTGAAGGTGTTGAAACAGTAGAGGCTTTCAAAGAATATTCAAAAAATAACTTAATGAAACAAAAAGAGGAAGAAGCTTCTCGTAACTATGAAAACACATTAGTAGAAAAATTAATTGAATCTACACCAATTCAAATTCCTACTGTGTTAATCGATGATGAAATTGATAACATGTTTAACGATTTTACAGGAAGATTAGCGCAACAAGGATTCCCAGTTGACCAATATTACCAAATGACTGGTACAACTGAAGAATCATTAAGAGAACAAATGCGTGAAGAAGCAACAAAAAAAGTACATGCTAGATTAGTATTGGATAAAATTGCAGAAGTTGAAGCAATCAAAGTTGAAGAGGCTGATATTGAAGCAGAATTCGATAAAATCGCAAAAATGTACAATATGGAAGTTGAACAAGTTAAAGCTGCAGTGAACCAAGATGCAGTTTCATACGATTTACGTTTACAAAAAGCAATTGCGTTAGTTAAAGAAAACGTAAAGTAATTATTGACTATAAGAAGACGCAGTAGCGTCTTTTTGCATAAGGAGGTATATGATGGATAAAATAGAAGTAAATGTTCCTGTAGTTTGTACTAGAGGGGTAATCGTTTTCCCAAATCAAGAAATAATTATTGATGTGGGTAGAAAGAAAAGCATATTTGCATTAGAGGAGTCACAATCACACTTTGATTCACATGTGTTTCTAGTGGCACAAAAAGATTTAATTGAAGAGGATCCAACACAAGAAGATTTATATGAAATGGGGACTTTATGTCAAATCACGAATGTTCGTAAAATGGATGGGTACCTGAGAGTCAAATTTAAGGGTCTAGAGAGAGCTAAAGTGAATCACTTAACAATTAGTGAGAAATTAGTTTTCGGTAGTATTTTGCCTGTTGTGGATGTGCAGGAGGATGATTTAGAGGAGATGGCTCTTGTTCGTCGTATGGCAACCATCTTAGAAGAAAATGAAATGGTTTCTCAAATGTTGCCAAAGGACGCAATCCAAAAGTTAGCACAGGGAGTTAGTGCTCCAGTGTTAGCGGATCAAATTTCTCAAATGTTCCCTTTTTCAATTGATACAAAACAACTTTTATTAAATACACTTGAAGTAAACCAAAGGCTAATGATTATATTAGAAGAACTTGAGAAAGAAAAAACTTTGAATGAAATTGATACTCTAATTTCTGAAAAGGTTAAAGCTCGAGTGGATGAGAATCAAAGAGAGTATTATTTAAGAGAAAAGTTGAGAGCAATAAAAGAAGAGTTAGGAGATGTACAAGATCGTGAAAGTGATAGTGATGCATATCGTAAACTATTGCAAGAAAACCCATATCCTAAACACATCAAAGAAAAAGCATTAGAAGAATTAGCTCGTTTTGAAATGTTGCCTAGTTCAAGTGGTGAAAGTGGTGTAGTTAAATCCTATTTGGATACTTTATTGAAATTGCCATATTGGCAAGAAAGTGAAGATAATGTTGATTTGAACCTTGCTCAAGATGTTTTAGATGAAGATCATTTTGGATTAGAAAAAGTAAAAGAACGTATCATGGAGTATTTAGCAGTAAAAACTATGACGAACTCTTTAAAGGCTCCTATTATTTGTTTAGCAGGTCCTCCTGGAGTTGGAAAAACATCTTTATCGAAATCTATTGCAAAGGCGCTAAACCGTGAATTTGTTAAAATATCACTTGGTGGTGTTAAGGATGAAAGTGAAATTAGGGGTCATCGTAGAACATATTTGGGAAGTATGCCAGGACGCTTTATTCAAGCTATGAAAAAAGCTGGTACGATTAACCCAGTATTCTTAATTGATGAAATTGATAAGATGGCGAGTGATTACAAAGGAGATCCTGCAAGTGCAATGCTTGAAGTATTAGATCCAGAACAAAACGCTTTGTTCTCAGATCATTATTTAGAAGAAGCATATGATTTGAGTAAAGTTATGTTTGTAGCGACAGCAAATTATATTGAAAATATACCTGCAGCTTTGAAGGATCGTTTAGAAATCATAAATATTAGTAGTTATACGGAAGTTGAAAAACTTCAAATTGCACAAAAACACTTAGTGCAAAAACAAGTAAAAGAAAACGGACTGAAGGCTAGTCAATTTAAAATTAGTGATGATATGTTATTACACATTATCCGTTATTACACAAGAGAGAGTGGAGTTCGTCAATTGGAAAGATTGATTGCAAAACTATGTCGTAAAAGTGTATTGGCAATTTTAAAAAATGAGAAGAAAAAAATTACGATTACAAAAAAAGTAGTGCATGAATATTTAGGTAAAGAAATATTCGAGTATGGTAAAAAAGAGAAAAAAGACCAAGTAGGAGCAGTAACAGGACTTGCTTACACTTCTTTTGGTGGAGATGTTTTACAAGTAGAAGTGACTCGATTTGATGGAAAAGGTAAATTGACAATCACTGGACAACTTGGAGATGTTATGAAAGAGAGTGCAAGCATTGCGTATGATTATGTAAAAGCGAATGCAGCAAAATATAAAATTGATTCAAGTATTTTTGAGAAACAAGATGTACACATTCATGTACCAGAAGGAGCGGTTCCAAAAGATGGTCCAAGTGCAGGAATTACAATGACGACTGCATTAGTATCTTGTTTATCGAATACCCCAATTAAAAATGAAGTAGCAATGACTGGTGAGGTAACACTTAGAGGAAATGTACTTGCGATTGGTGGACTTAAAGAGAAATCTATGGCAGCACATCGTAGTGGGATTACTAAAATCGTAATGCCAAAAGCAAATGTGAAAGACTTAGATGATATACCTGATGTTGTAAAGGAAAGTGTTGAGTTTATACCTGTTGATCATGTATCGCAAGTTATTCAAGTGGCATTGAGTAAGTAAGTATGAAGACCTTTCAAAATTGCACATTAGTGATTAGTGCGCCAGATAAAGAATCATGGCCAGAGTCTACATTGCCAGAAGTTGTTTTAGCAGGACGTAGTAATGTAGGGAAATCTAGTTTTATAAATACGATAACAAATCGTAAAAAGTTAGCATATGTTGGAAATACACCTGGAAAAACGAGGTTATTAAACTTCTTCCAATTGGATGAAGAACTAATGTTTGTGGATGTTCCTGGATATGGATATGCTAACACATCAAAGCAACAGTTAATTAAATTTGGTGAAATGATGGAAGAATATTTTTCTGGACGTCAACAAAAAAGAGGTTTAGTAATCATTGTGGATTCTCGTCACAAACCAAGTGAAGATGATGAAACAATGGTTGAATATGCTCGTTATTTCAATATTCCAATTGTAGTTGTTGCTACAAAAATAGATAAAGTAAAAAACTCTCAACGAAAAAAGAATTTACAAACCATCATGGATACATTAGATGTGAGTAAAAAAGAGCTAGTCGTATTCTCTAGTGAAACTAGGGAAGGCGTAGATCAAGCGTGGGAAAAAATTGAAGCATTATACAAAATAGGATAGTCCATATGGACTATCCTATTTTTCATAATATTCTTCTAATGTGATATTTTCTTCTTTTAATTGTGTTGCCAATTCAACACCGACATAGCGATAGTGCCAAGCTTCAAACATATATCCAGTAATGTGTGTTTTGTCTTCTGGATAACGTAAGATGAAACCATATTTATGTGCATGTTCATCAAGGTATATGCCCAGCGTTGTCTCATCTAAGTCTTCGTGTAAAGAATAGTCATAGCTTAAATCTACTGCCAACCCCATTTCGTGTTCACTTGTTCTAGGAAGTGCGCTATATATTGGAGCACCTTCAGGGTCTTGTGCATAATAGTTGTTGTAAAGTGTTGTTTGGTACTCTTTACTACGATAACTACTTACTACGTTCACGGTAATATTTTGATTTCGAATATCTGCTAATAACGCATTTAGTGACTTTGCAGCCTCCATACGTAAGTAGTGTGTAGATTCGATTAATACTAAATCATCTGGCACATAGTCTTCAGGTAAATAGTTTTGTTTATTCACTAATGCGCTAATGTCATTTGGATTTTCAATAACTTGTGTTGTTGGTTGCATAGTCTCCTCACTTATAGAAAGTTGCAATGATAATGTGAATGTGACTTCCTCAATAGTATATACAATAGTATATGCATTTTCACCTTCAATAATGTCATATGTGATTTGATCTGTAATAATATCTTCACCTTGTTTTGCAACGAGTCCAATTTGTTCTGGCGAGTAGGCTTCTTCACTAAAGACATCAATTTCTAATTGAGCTTCTTGTTGGAGAATATCTTCGTAGAAAAATTGAATGGGTTTCTCTGTCGAGGTGTTTTTGTGTAATATTAGTGCAATTGTTGCTACTAATGAAATACACAAAGCTATACTCAAAATAATGATAATTTTTTTCTTCATGCTAACTCCTATTTATTTTTGATATAATTTAGAGTTCCTCCTGCTTTTAATAGGATAATGTCTAGAGGGCTTAGATCACAATGTGTTAAATATTCAAGTCCTTTTGTTTTATTTTCTACTGTAATGATTGCATTTGGTTCTAAAGATAGTAAATGGTGAATGCTTAGTTCATCCATCTCATCTATCGTATCATAATCTTGAGCATTTTTAAATGTTAATGGTAATATACCAAAATTGATTAAGTTTGCTTTGTGAATTCGAGCAAAGCTTTTAGCAATGACAACCTTAATACCTAAATACATTGGTGCAAGTGCAGCATGTTCTCGACTACTACCTTGTCCATAATTATTTCCAGCAATGATAAAACCTCCACCATTGCATAGACAAACCTCATGAAAATCCTTTTTGTTATTCATGAAGATAAATTCAGATATCTTTTCAATGTTTGAACGATATGGCAATACTTTAGCACCAGCTGGAGCTATGTGATCGGTTGTAATATTGTCTTCTACCTTAATCATCACTTTCTTTTGAATGGTGTCCTCTAATTTTGTATTTTCAGGTAATTTTTTAATGTTTGGTCCTCTCACGATTTCTTTCGATTTATCCAAATCTGGAGCAATAATCATACTATCATCAATAGTAAAACAATCTAGAGGGAAGTGGTTTTCAAACGTTGCTTCTCTTGGATCGCTTATCACACCATTGATTGCGCTATAAGCAGCCAATTCACAAGATACTAGACAAACACTAGCACTTAGCGTTCCACTTCTTCCATAGAAATTACGGTTGAATGTACGAAGTGATAATGCATCTGAAATTGGTGATTGTCCCATACCAATACATGGACCACAAGTACATTCTAAAATTCTAGCTCCACTAGCAATCATATCTGACAAAGCTCCATTTTGAGTAATCATTTGTAAAACTTGTTTTGAACCTGGAGAAATGACTAAACTTACATCTGGATGCACTTTTTTTCCTTTCAAAATCGATGCCACTTTCATTAAATCCTCATAACTAGAGTTTGTACAGCTACCAATTGCGACTTGATCTACTTTCATCCCTTTTACTTGATCAATACTTTGAATCGCATCTGGAGAATGTGGCATAGCAATAAGTGGGGTAAGTGTGTTTAAATCTATATGATACGTTTCATCATAAATGGCATCAACATCAGCACTTAACGCTGTATATACCTCCTCACGATTTTGTTTTCTTAAAAACTCACGAGTGATTTCATCACTTGGAAATAAGGAAGTAGTTGCCCCTAATTCAGCTCCCATATTACAAATTGTAGCTCTCTCAGGAATACTAAGGTATTGAATTCCTTCACCACTATATTCAATGATTTTAGATACACCACCTTTTACAGTTAATAACTCTAGTACTTTTAAAATGATATCTTTCGCAGATACCCCTTTTTGTAGTTTACCACTCAAGACAATATTCACTGTTTTTGGAGCAATCAAATGAAATGGCATACCCGCCATCGCACATGCGACATCCAGTCCACCAGCTCCCATTGCTAAACAACCTATACCTCCAGCGGTAGGTGTATGCGAATCGCTTCCTAACAATGTTTTTGTTGGTGCTGCAAAACGTTCTAAATGGACTTGATGACAGATTCCATTACCTGGTTTAGAAAAATGAATACCGTATGCATTGGCAACACTTTGCAAATATTTATGATCATCCGCATTTTCAAATCCACTTTGTAAAGTGTTATGATCTACATAAGACATGGATAATTCAGTTTGTACCTTTTCAACACCCATTGCTTCTAGTTGTAAATAGGCCATAGTACCTGTTGCATCTTGCGTTAGTGTTTGATCAATCTTAATTGCAATAGGCTCTCCCTTTTTATACTCACCATCCACAAGGTGAGCTTGTAATATTTTTTCACATAATGTTAACATAATAACCCCTCCTACATTAGAGGTATTATATCATACTTTCTTTCATTTTTATCACAATTGATGAAAGTTTTTTCAGTAATTGTAAAAAGTTTCATCGCGTGATATAATAGTCGTACAGAAAGGGGAAAATATATGAACAAGGATAATTTAGAATTACAGTTTTTTGAAAAATATTTAGAAGTAGGCGATATTGACCCAAGTTTATATGTTACATACTCAGTTAAAAATGGGTTGCGTAATGAAGATGGAACAGGTGTATTAGTTGGTCTAACAAAAATTAGTGATGTGATCGGTTACTATCGTGAAGATGGAATAAAAGTGAATTGTGAAGGACAACTTATGTATCGTGGAGTGAATGTTGAAGAAATAATTACACAATCAACAATGAAGAACTTTATCTTTGAAGAAATTTCATTTTTATTATTATTTGGTTATTTGCCTAGCGCAGATGAGTTTGATTCATTTAAACGTGTTATGGCAGAACGTAGTGAACTACCAAATCGTTTTGTACAAAGTGAAATTTTAAGAAATCCAACCCGTAATTTGATGAATAAGTTACAAAAAGATGTTTTAACACTTTACTCTTACGACGATGAGGTAGAAAATATGAGCAACGCACATGTATTAACACAAGGTTTACATTTGGTTGCAAAGTTGGTTAGTTTATCTTGTTATAATTATCAAAGCAAAATCCATAATTTTGATAAAAAAAGTATGTTTTTACACCATGTTGATTTAAATAAATCAACGGCAGAAAATATTTTGCGTTTGACACGTTCAAGTGCAGAATATACACCAAAAGAAGCTGAAGTATTAGATATAGCTTTAGCGTTGCATGCAGAGCATGGTGGAGGGAATAACTCTACCTTTGTGAATGTAGTCATGAACAGTACAGGGACCGATTTATATTCGTCATTTGCAGGTGCCATTGGCTCTTTAAAAGGACCAAAACATGGTGGAGCAAACGCAAAGGTTTGTGAGATGATAAAATGTGTGATTGATTGTGTTGGTTATACACATGATGAAGAAACCATACGTGAAATCATTGTCAAAATATTGCAAAAAGATTTTTATGATTGTTCTGGATTAATTTATGGTATGGGTCATGCCGTGTATACATTAAGTGACCCAAGAAGTAAAATATTGAAACAAAAAGCAAAAGAGTTGGCTATTGAAAAAGGGGTAGAAAACCAATTTATTTTTTATTCTATATTTGAAAAGGTAGCAATAGAAGAAATGTATAAACATAAACACATAGTTGTTTGTAGTAATGTAGATTTCTATAGTGGATTTCTTTATCGAATGCTTGAAATACCTGAAGAGTTATATACTTTGTTGTTTGTAATTGCAAGAGGTATGGGCTGGTTAGCTCACAATATTGAAAATAATTTATATAGTGGAAAAATTGTACGTCCAGCAACGAAATATGTTGGGGCATATAATGCATATGTGAAAATGGAGGATAGAAAATGAGAATTGTAAGTGTATTAAGAGGAGATGGAATTGGTCCAGAAATTTGTGAATCGGTATTAACTATATTGAACCATATGAATGTACCTCTTGCATTTGAGGTATTCGATGTAGGAGAGGCACATTATGAAAAATGTGGACAACTTATCGATGATGAAACATTCGCCTCAATGGAAAGAAATAAAATTGTGTTGAAGGCACCTATTACTACGCCAATTGGGAAGGGGTTTAAGAGTCTAAATGTCACTTTACGAAATAAATATGATTTATTTGTAAACTTTAGACCAGCAATTTCATTACCTAATGTACTTACACCATTTAAAGATATAAATATTATCACGTTTCGTGAAAATACGGAAGATTTATACATCGGTGATGAGCATGTTATTAAAGACAATGAAGAAGTACATGCGATAAAAAAAATCACACGCTTTGCAAGTGAGCGTATTATCCGAGCTGCGTTTGAGTATGCGAAAACATATAATCGAAAAAAAGTAACTTGTGTTCATAAAGCAAATATCTTAAAACAAAGTGATGGATTATTTTTGAAAGTGTTTAATGAAATCAAGGCAGAATATCCTAATATTGATGCAAATGATATGATTGTAGACAATACGTGTATGCAATTAGTTATGCGTCCAAATCAATTTGATATCTTAGTTATGCCAAATTTATATGGGGACATAGTATCTGATTTGACAAGTGGACTGATAGGAGGATTAGGGGTCCTTCCATCTAGCAATATTGGTAGTGATTTTGCAATGTTTGAAGCAGTACATGGAAGTGCTCCTGATATTGCCGGTAAAAATATTGCGAATCCATTGGCATTATTATTAGCTGCCTGCCTGATGTTAGAGCATGTGGGAGAAGAAGAAAGTGCAAAGTCTATTCGAAAGGCCGTATATAAAGTTTTAGAAGAAGGAACATGTCGTACAGCGGACTTAGGGGGAAGTGCGACAACTAGTGAGTTTACACAAGCTATTTTAGAAAAGTTATCATAAATAATACGTATGGATATGCTATAATCATGGATAGAGAGGTATCGAAATGTATAAACTAATATGTATTGACTTAGATGGAACACTTCTAGATAGTAAAAAAAGGGTTTCTGTAACAAATAAAGATGCAATTAAACAAGCGCTTGATGAAGGGGTTCAAGTAGCGATTGTGAGTGGTAGACCAAATTGTTTTACCATTCGAATCATGCAAAATATTGATGATCGAATGGGACATATTACATTTAATGGTGCATACTATCGTATTGCAGACAAAAGCAAAACATTTCCAATTGCAGATGCAGTTGTGAAAAAAGTAGCACGACTAGCTAAACAAGAAAATATAAGAGTGTATTTTAAAAATAAAAATACATCGTTGTGTACTAAGGAGGATCCACAAATACTGGATTATGATATGTTCAAACATACAATTCCAGAAAAAGATCGCATGGACATGTACTACAATGTAGATGTGGAGGAATACTTACAGACACATAGTATGGAAGTTTTAAAAATTTTCGCATGGGATGAAAATATGCAAGGGAAAGCAAATGTTATTCATGAGGTGCGAGAGGAATCGGATGTAAATCTTTTTGTGTATGATGATTATTTTGAATTGTGTAGTAGTAGTACCGATAAAGGAAAAGCGATTGTTGAAGTTTGCAAAGAACTTGGTTTTAAAAATAATGAGGTTGTTTGTATTGGAGATAACTTAAATGATATGGCCATGTTTGAGATTGCCGGCTTGTCCATTGCAATGGGGAATGCCTCAGATAAAATAAAAGAATCCTGTGATAAAGTGACTTTGAGTAATGATGAAAATGGAGTGGCACATGCTATACGAAATTATGTGCTAGAAGTAAATCGAGATGAAAAGACCAATTGTTAGAGTGAATAGGGTACCTTATGGATACAAACATAGTGGTAAATGTTTTGCGATGCATATAGATTTTTCACAAATAATAATGGATAATGCGTATGATGCTTATGTAAAAAAGAGCGTTATTCAATATATTGAAGGTTTGTTCATTTCCACTAGTCCTGAAGTCATAGATTATCAAGAGCGAATTATTATGGTATTTCGTGACAATATAGATAAGCGAATGCTGCAGGTACAAATGAATAAAATTTTACAAGAAGTAATGTATCATACACAAAATAAGATAGATATCACATATGGTTTTAATGATGTTATTATGTTGAAAGAAGGGCTAGACCCTAGTTTTCTAGTTATGCACAAGTGTGGTGAAGAGTATTCAAAGCACGCTTTGTATACTCAAAAATTGCAAAGTGTACCGAGTAAAAACGATAATAATAATATTACACATATTGTGTCATATAATACATTTAAGGGACTTGAGTAACATCATGTCCTTTTTTAGCACTCTGCTATTGACACTGCCAATCAGATGTAATACAATATTGGCAGACATATAGTCAGAGTGCTAATGGAGGGTAATATGGCAAAGAAAAAAGTATTTAAAACAGAATCTAAACGTTTAATGGATTTGATGATTAATTCAATATATACACATAAAGAAATATTTTTAAGAGAGATTATTTCAAATGCAAGTGATGCAATTGATAAGTTGCATTATAAATCATTGACTGAGGATAGCATAAATGTTGAAAGAGAAGCTTTTAAAATCGATATCGTGCTGAATGAAGAACAACGTACTATTGAAATTATTGATAATGGTATCGGTATGAGTAAAGAGGAATTGGAAGAAAATTTAGGTACGATAGCGAAAAGTGGAAGTTATGCGTTCAAAGAACAATTAAAAGATGAAACAGTAGATGATATTGATGTGATTGGTCAATTTGGTGTTGGTTTCTATTCTGCATTTATGGTCGCTGATAAAGTAGAAGTTGCTTCTAAAAAATACGGTGAGGAAGATGCGTATGTTTGGTGTAGTGAAAATGTAGATGGTTACACGATTGAAAAAACTGCGAAGGAAACTTGTGGGACGCACATCACATTACATCTACGTGAAGATCAAGATGAGGAACAATATTCAACATATTTAAAAGCGTACACAATTGAAAACTTAATCAAAAAGTATTCAGATTATGTTCGTTATCCAATTCAAATGGATGTTGTGGAACAAGTGAAAAAAGAAGATAGTGATGAAGTTGAAACTATCGTTGAAAATAAAACATTAAATTCTATGATACCATTATGGAAAAAGAATAAGAAAGATATTCGTGAGGAAGAATATAACGATTTCTATATTTCAAAATTTAATGATTACAGTGCACCATTAAAAACAATTCATACGAATGTAGAAGGAACGATTTCATTCAATGCATTGTTATTTGTGCCTTCAAAAACACCTTCAAACTACTATTCTAGCGAATATGAAAAAGGTTTACAGCTATATAGTAGAGGCGTATTTATTATGGATAAAGCAAGTGAACTAGTTGGTGAGCACTTCCGTTTTGTGAAAGGTTTAGTAGATTCTCAAGATTTATCATTAAACATCTCTAGAGAGATGTTACAGCACGATAAGCAATTGCGTGTTATTGCTAGTAAAATCGAAAAGAAAATAAAATCTGAATTAGTGTTAATGCTTAATAATGAAAGAGAAAAATATGAGCAGTTCTGGAGTCAGTTCGGTGTGCAAATAAAATATGGTATTTACAATAATTTTGGACAACACAAAGACTTATTAAAAGATTTATTGTTGTTTTATTCATCAAAACAACAAAAGTTGGTTACTTTGGATGAGTATGTAAACCATATGGAAGAAGGGCAAGAACATATTTATTTTATGAGTGGAGATTCTATTGAAAAAATAGATCAACTACCACAAGTAGAGTTGTTGAAAGATAAAGGGTATGAAATTTTATATCTAACAGATGATATTGATGAATTTACTTTACAAATCTTAAATAACTTTAGTGAGAAAACATTCAAAAATATCGCTCAAGGTGATTTAGATTTAGAGAGTGAAGAAGAAAAAAGAGAGGTAGAGAAGAAGTCGGTTGAAAATAAAGACTTACTAGAAGCCTTAAAAGATGCCTTGCAAGAGGATGTTACAGAAGTGAAAATTTCTTCTCGTTTAAAATCGCATCCAGTATGTTTAAGTGCAGGAGAAGGGATGAGTTTTGAGATGGAAAAAGTGTTGAGCAACATTCCAGATGGTAATCCAATGGGAATGAAGGCGACAAGAATTTTAGAAATCAATCCAAACCACGAAATCTTTGGAGCATTAACAAAACTATACGAAACAGATAAAGATGCTGTGAAAGAGTATGCATCATTATTATATGATCAAGCATTATTGATGGAAGGTTTTGAAATCAAAGACCCAATTGCATTCTCAAATAAAATTTGCAAATTGATGATTAAAGTATCTTAATTTATGGAAACCCATTGTAAAATGGGTTTTTATTGTATACAAAAAACGATGCATTATCGCATCGTTTGTAAAGCATTATATTTGTCAGCAGCAATTTCTTGGTATACTAAATCATGTGTTTGTTCATACATCATCATAGCCCAATAGCACCATAATGTATTTTGGAATACTTCCATTTTATATAGTTCTTCATAGGGGGGGGATGAATCAAAGTATATCTTGTAAAAGCATTCTCTTAAAGTAGGATCATGTATTTGATTTTCTCCTAAAAAGGAAATAACATCAAATAAAGGATCATTGTTTGCTGCATATTCATAATCAATTAAGTACATTCTTTCTTCATGGAATAAAAGATTTCCACTCACCAAATCATTGTGACACAATACAGGCGTGTATGTTTTTGTTTTAATGTATTCATATGACCATAGAAATGGTTCTAAATCATAAAGAGGTTGTTTTACAAGTGATTTATACTGATCGAATGTTTGTGTACTATTAAAAGAAAATGATTGTGGTTGAAGGGTATGTAGGTGTTTAATTAATTGTGCACATTTTTGAATTTTCAAAGGATCTTTACTATCTTTAAATTCTAGGGTATTTTCAATGAATTTACTTATTTTGACACCACTACTTGCATTAAAATAAATCACTTCACAATCTAGTTGTTTTACTTGTTCACTTACAATTTGTTCATGTTGACGATTTATAATATTTATATTGGGGTAAGGGATACGTAAAACATACTTGTTGTTATCTATTTCTAGTAAATAATTTTGATTGCTTAGTCCCTTGTTTAGTTTTTTTATTGTATAATTTTTTGTTTGAAATACTTCTTGTATTAGTTGTTCCATATAATCACCAATATTATAGTATCATATAATCTAGTAAATAGAGCGATAATTTGCTAAAATAGGATAAGCGAGAAGGTGAAAATTGTGAAGGTATTATTAACCACATTAAATTGTAAGTACATACATAAAAATTTAGCGTTACGTTGGCTATATGTAGCAAACGTAAACCAGATAGACACAAAATTAAAAGAGTATACAATTAAACAAAAAATAGAAGATATCGCGCAAGATATTTTGCAAGAAGAGTATGATATCATTGCTTGTAGTGTTTATATATGGAACATTGAAGAAACACTTGCTTTGATCAAAATATTAAAATCACACACCAATGCAAAGATTGTTTTTGGCGGACCAGAAGTATCTTTTGAATCTTTTATGCTTGTAGATCAAGGTGTGGATGCTTTGTGTATTGGTGAGGGAGAAGAAAGTTTTTGGAAGTATGTAGATATGATTTGTCAAAAAATGGATTATGATATTGAAGGTATTTATACAAAAACAAATCCAAACACAACCTATTCAAAAGTGCAATTACATAAGAATGAAATGTATCCCAATCCTTATTTTTTAGATATAGATGACAAACAGATGCACTCACGATATTTCTATTTTGAAACAAGTAGAGGTTGTCCATACGATTGTCAGTATTGTTTAAGTAGTAGTGATACACAAGTTCGAATGTATAGTGAATCTTATATTTTTGATATATTGAAACAGATTAGTACATCTAATATACGTGTTGTGAAACTTTTAGATCGTACCTTTAATGTATCTCCAAAACGAGCTTTAAAAATTGCTCGTTATATGAATGAGCATTGTCCTAATCAAATATTTCAATTTGAAATTGTGGCGGAAACATTGAGCGAAGAGTTGTTGTCATTTTTTGAAAAAGAAGCGGATACTACTCGTTTTCGCTTTGAGATTGGAATTCAATCTTTTCATGAGCCAACTTTGAAAGCAGTTCATAGATATCAAAACAATGAACGTCTATTAGAAGTCCTAAAACGCTTGTCTAAGGCGAATATTACCATGCATACAGATTTGATCGCAGGTTTGCCTTTTGAAGATTATGAGACGTTTAAAAACTCCTATAACACCCTGTTTAATTTGTATACTAGTGAAGTACAACTTGGAATATTAAAGCTATTAAAAGGGACTGCATTGAAACGAAAAAAGGATATGTATGATTTTACATATAATGCATCTCCTCCCTATGATGTGATTAGCACAAAATGGTTAAATGAACAACAATTGAAACAAATTCAAGCATGTGCGTATGCAACTGAAAAATTATATAATAGTCATCGTTGTAAATATAGTATTGATAAAATTCTACAATTGGGCTTATATAGCGATGCATTTACCTTATTGCAAGAGGTAGGAATATTGTTGAAAAAGACACCTAATTATCAAATTAAAGATGTGTTTTGTATATTGAAACAAGTTTTACATAAGGAAGATCCTATTTTGGTAGATGCAATTTTAAATTATGATTACTATCGTTTGTTCAAAAATAGAATTAAGCCTTTTACGAATGCAAAACACACCATTGAAGAGAAAAAGCAACTTGCACGTATACTGTTTGATGCCGATTTAATAAATCAATATGAAATGCATCATATGTTATGTATTGACCATGTATATTATGAAGGGCATGTTGAAAATATGGTTTGTGTGTATGCAAATCAAAGTATACCAAAGCGATATATTATAAAAGATAAGGAGATTATTACAATACATGAAAAAAATTATGATAGCCACGAACAATAAACATAAGGTGGAAGAGTTTAAAAGTATATTAGAACCAATGGGATATGAAGTATCTAGTCTTGCTGATTTAGAAAAACCTATTGAGATTGAAGAAACAGGAACAACATTTGAGGAAAATGCATTGTTGAAAGCAAAAGCAATTTATGACATTATGCACATAGAGGTAATTAGTGATGATTCTGGAATTTGTATCAATCATCTACATGGCGAACCGGGTGTTTATTCAGCACGATTTTTAGGTGAGGATACAGATTATGCATATAAGAATCACTACATCATAGATGCTTTAAAAGATGCTAGTGATCGTGGTGCACAATATGTATGTAGTATTGCGCATGTAGATGCACAAGGTAAGCAAGCCATATACACAGCAAAGTGTGAAGGAGAAATTGCATCTAAACCAATTGGAAATAATGGATTTGGTTATGACCCAATCTTTTACTATCCACCATTTGCAACGACACTTGCTAATGTAAGCGAACAAGAAAAAAATGCGATTAGTCATCGTGCAAAAGCAATTCAATTGCTTATGGAGGGGATGAAAAAATGATTCACATAGTATTATATGAACCTGAAATACCTGCAAACACAGGAAACATAATGCGTACTGCTATGGCCTCAAATACGCAAGTGCACTTGATTGAACCACTAGGTTTTTCTCTGGATGAAAAGCAGTTTAAAAGAGCGGGGATGGATTATTTAAAAGACTGTAACTTTCAAACGTATCCTAGTTTTGAAATATTTAAAGAGAAACATCCCAGTGATAATTATTTCTTTGTCACTCGCTATGGGAAGGTGCCACCAGAATCTTATGATTATACCAAATGCAAAAATGACATTTATTTGATTTTTGGAAAAGAAAGCACAGGTATTCCTAAGGAGCTTTTATCAGAAAACTTACATCAATGTATGCGTATTCCCATGATTGCAAGTGCTCGTAGTTTAAATTTGAGTAATTGTGTTGCGATTTGTGTATATGAAGTTTTAAAACAGCTATCCTATCCAGGACTTAGTCAATACGAACATATTAAAGGAGAGGATTATTTAGAGCGATGAGGCAGATTTCGCTAACACAAATCATCTCGTTCATATTCTTCTTATTTATATTTGTGTGCAGTGTACAGCTAATTGTATTTGCGATAGACATACTGCAATCTTATAATTATGAAACTTTTTATGGTTTATTAGAAAACCCATTTCTTCAAAACAATTATCTTGGAAGATTGATTATTCAAATTATACAATTTTCTAATAAAAGTATAATAAATACAATATATTTAAGTGTAGTCAATATTCATATAGCTGAGTTAGTTTTTTTATTTGTAGTCATATATCTTATTAGTGCAAGCAAAGAAAATGACATGATACATGTGAAAAAAGGAATTCGTATTATTTTTATGATATTGTGTATTTTTTCATGTTTAACTTTAGTATATGTTGTTTTCTTTTCTACTTTTCAAAGTGTTCAACAAGCCATTGAAGCTTTTCATATCATTGCGATGATTATGATTGTGTTGTCTGTATTATTAATTACGATTTCATTAGTAATGGTATATATTCAAATAAAAATAATAAAAAATAGAATTGTTGTGCTTTCATAAGGCAATGGTTCTATTTTTTTTTAGGTTTTCATAGACTGAGTAGTAGAAGGGGTTATATATGGTAGAAGTAAAGAAGATACAAGTTCATGAACAAAGTTATGTAGGGATTAAATTATATATGCCTAGCAAAGTTGTACACATCATTTATTCGCCGACCTGTATTTTGGTAGGAGATTATTTTTCATTGGATGCATTTTCTAAAGAGATTGTCATACTGCAAATGAAAATGAGTGATAGTTTTGAGTCTTTGTTGAATAGTACTTGTATTGCGACAAACCAATCGGATATAAATTGTGAAATATGGAAAGGGAAGGATGCACTTGCGCGTTTCACTACTTAAAAATGTAAAGTGGAGATATCGTATTAGTATTTATGCACTTGTACTTACTTTAATCATATATTTTTTTCTGCAACAAACAAATGCATTTATACGACCGCAATTGATTGCAGTTGCAAAAGAGAAGGCAAATGAATCGTTAAATATACTTGTTCAAGAGAGTATTGAACAAATCGAATACGATGCTGAACAACTAATTAAATACGAATACAGCGATGATAAAATAAAAAGTATCTATTATGATACTAACTATTTGAATCAAATTTTAAGTGATAGTGTTGATACCATTGATGATGTATTAGATAAAGCATATCAAGGGGAAGAGGTTGGAGTGTTAAATGAAGTGTTTTATGATGATGGTATCGTATATAGTGTACCTATCGGATATTTAAGTGGGATAACATTCTTACAAAATTATGGACCGACCATTGATATATCTTTACGTTTATCCAGCTTTGTAGATTCAAAAATACGTGTAGAACAAGAGCCGTTTGGGCTCAACTCCACAATTGTTAGTGTGTATTTGGATGTAAGTTTATACGTCACAATTTTAACATCGATCTATCAAGAGGACATTGTTTTTGATACTAGTTTACCTTTAATTATACAAGTGGTCGCAATGGAAGTGAGTTATTTTGAAACAAATAATAAAACAGAGTAGCTTACGCTACTCTGACTTCTATTACGCCTTCGACTTCTTCTAACAACATCGCTTCGATACCAAACTTCAATGTTTCATCTAAAGCATTACATTCCATACAAGCTCCATGCATTGAGACATATACAATTCCATCCTTAAATGAAATAAATTCAACATCTCCTCCATCGCGTTGTAAATACGGACGTATTTTTTCTAAGACTTGTATGATTTCTTGTTCAATCTTTTCCATGTTACACCTCGCTAAAATATTATACCACATAATATTGGTTATGTGCTATAATATACAAGAATGAAAGGGTGATTTTTTGGTATATTCAATTGGAGATGTTGTAGAAGGTGAAATCACAGGGATTCAACCTTATGGAGCCTTTGTGAAGATTGCAGAGGAACAATATGGGTTAATTCATATTTCTGAAATTTCAAAAGAGTATATTAAAGACATTCATAAGTTCGTTAAGCTACATCAAAAGATTAAGGTGAAAATATTAGAGCACGATTTGAGTAGTGGACATTATAAACTTTCAATCAAGGCTCTTGATTTAAGTTTATCAAAAGAAAAACGACGCAACGCTAGGGGAGTTAAAATAGCTAAGATGGAGCTTGGTTTTAAAACACTAGAAGAGCATTTAGAGACTTGGATACAACAAGCGAAGGAAAAATAGGAGGAGTATATGATTAAATTTGATGCAACACATGCTTTTTTACAAGAAGATATTCATGCGTACCAAGATAAAGTAAATGAATTACATAAAGCAATTGTGGAAAAAACTGGAGAAGGAAATGATTTTTTAGGTTGGGTAGACTGGTGTGACAATTATGATGTTGAAGAGTTTGCTAGAATTAAAAAATCAGCACAATACGTAAGAGATAACTGTGAAGTTTTCGTTGTATGTGGTATTGGTGGTTCTTATTTAGGAGCTAGAGCTGCTATTGAAATGGTTAATGGATTATATGGTAAAAAAGATGTCGAAGTTATTTTCTTTGGAAATACATTCTCATCAACATATATTTCACAAGTTATGAATTATATTAAAGACAAAGAAGTATGTGTAAATGTAATTTCAAAATCAGGAACTACAACAGAAACAGCATTAGCGTTCCGTTTATTGAAGCAATTCATGGAAGAAAAATATGGAAAAGAAGAAGCTAGTAAACGTATATTAGCTACAACCGATAAGTCTAAAGGGACATTACATGATATTGCGAAAAAAGAAGGGTATGAAACATTTGTAATACCTTCAGATATCGGAGGAAGATTTTCAGTTATTACTCCTGTTGGATTATTACCAATTGCTGCAGCAGGAATTGATATTGATGCACTAATGAGTGGAGTGAAACAAGCTTGTGAAGATATGGCGACTTCTAATTTAGATGAGAACCCAGCTTATCAATATGCAGTAGCTAGAAGAATACTTCAAAACCAAGGTAAAGATGCAGAGATGTTTGTTACTTATGACTTAAGCACAGTTATGTTAGCAGAATGGTGGAAACAATTATTTGGAGAAAGTGAAGGAAAAGATGAAAAAGGAATCTTACCTTGTAGCGCTTGTTTCTCTACCGATTTACATTCTGTTGGACAGTTTGTTCAAGATGGTAAAAAAGTTTTATTTGAAACATTAGTATTGTTTGAAAATCCAATGGAAGATGTAGTTTTCCCAATGGATGAAGCAAATGCAGATGGTATGAATTACTTAGCAGGAAAATCAATTGATTGGGTAAATAAAATGGCTATGCAAGGAACTTTAGAAGCGCACGAAATCGAAGGAAACGTACCAAATTTAATGATTACGGCTCCAGATATGAGTGCAAAAACATTCGGTTACTTATGTTACTTCTTCTTTAGAGCTTGTGCTATGACATGTTATATGATTGATATCAATCCATTTAACCAACCAGGGGTTGAAGTGTATAAGAAAAACATGTTTAGATTACTAGGGAAAAACTAGTAGGATAGTGAAAACTATCCTTTTTTCTTATGAATCGTAAATTATATGAGGTGACTTGTAAACACTGTCATAGCCAATGGATGGTTACTTGTGAAAGTGTGATTCAAGCACAAATAGAGCCTCACCTTAAGCAGAGTATTGTAGAGGATTCCTTTTTCCATCGATTATGTTCAAACTGTAAACAAACAATTTCTTTTTATTATCCTTTATTATATGTAGATGTAAAACATAAAGCTTGTATTGCATTCACAACACAAGAAGATGCAATATGGATCCAACAATTACGAGGGAGTGCATATTATGCATCGTATCGTATTTATGAGATAACTTCTTCTAGTGATATGGTTGAGTGTATTCATGCTATTGATGCTGAGCTTGATATACAAAAAATAAATGCGTTAAAAAAACTACTATCAAAGCGTTATGCACATATGGTTTTTGAAAGTAGTGAGAATCAGACTTTATGGTTTTTATCCAATAAGGGAAGAATAGGAATTCCGATTAAATTTTATCATAGGGATATTGTATAAATAGCGGACATATGATATTATAAGCCGTGGGTTAAAGGAGGAGAGACTATGAACGAATATTTAGCAATGTGGAAAAATTTCGCAAATTTCCAAGATCGTACATCAAAAAGAGGTTATTGGATGGCTGTATTATTTAATGTAATTTTTGCATTAGTGGTTGCAGTTGTTGCTGTAGCATTGAAAATGGCGATTGTTTCAACACTATATTCAGTGGCTATTGCGATTCCTGGAATTGCAATAACAATTCGCAGATTGCACGACATTGGAAAGCCAGGATATTGGATTTTAGCTGGATGTATTCCGGTTATTGGTGGAATTTGGTTAATTGTATTATTAGCTGGAGATACTTCAGAAAATGCAATTGGAGAAGTAATCGTATAAAATAAAAAGTAGCTAGATAGTGTATCTGCTACTTTTTTTATACAAAAAAACTATAGCTCTTAGTAAGAGACTATAGTTTAAGGTGTTGTTGTACCAGTATCGGGAACAGTTGGGTCTGGGTCCGGTGTTTCTGGGACTGTTGGATCTGGATCCGGTGTTTCAGGTAGTGTTGTGTCTGGGTCTGGTGTTTCTGGGGTTGTAGGTGGTTCTGCAACTACATATTCAGCGAAGACATTAATGTTTCCATACACAGCATCAAATGCTTTATCCCAACCAATGAAGGTATAACCTTCCAATTCCGGTGGGAAAGGAGCAGTTGCCGCACTTCCTTCTTCCACTTCTTGACTTAGTAGAAGGTTACCTTCTCTTGTGTAGAAATTAACAACATAAGTCGTAAGCGTTTCTTCTTCACTTGGTATTTCCTCTTCGCTCTCAGGTAGTTCTTGTGATAAACCTGAAGTGTCATCTCCTGAATAATAAATATCATCGCTTCCACTGAAATCAGATTCAATCTCTAAATCACTAACGTTGAATGAGAAATCTTTGAATGAAGTTGGATTTTCCATTAAATACCAACGATCATATACTTTTTTTAGATCTGATTGATCAAGCAGTACTACAGAAAGTGGTGTTGAACCCATACTTGCAGTAGGGAGCATATCAAAGTATCCATTTTCTAACGTTATATTGTTGATTGTCCAAGGTTGTAAATGTTCTAACTCATGTGATATCAATGCGTTCAATTGATGTTCAGTAATATTTGTACTTGAGTAATTTGGTATAGTGTCTAATAATGCAGGTACTTTAAGAGCCCCTTCCGCACTTAAGACTTTATCTAAGACACCAGAGATTATTTGTTGTTGTGCTTTCGTACGACCAATATCTCCAACTCCTTCTGTTTTTCTATGTCTTGCATAAGCCAAAGCTTCTTCTCCATCTAGTGTTTGTAATCCTGGTTGTAATGTAATTAAGTCATTTGCAGCAAAACTACGTTCAGAGTTTTGCTCACTGAATGCATATTGAACATCCACATCAATTCCACCTAGTACATTTACTACTTCTAGCACACTAGAGAAGTTTACTTTGATGTAGAAGTCAATCTCGATGTCTGTCGCGATCTCAATCGTTTCCATAACATTTTGTATCCCATTATTTCCAGTGTGAGTTAACTTATCATTCACATACCCTAATGCTGGGTTTGGCAAATAAGAATCACGAGGGAAAGATACCATATCAATAGTACGTGCTGTTGGATTTACCATTAATAACATAACTACATCAGATAATCCATCTTGAGATGTATCCACCTTGCTATCTGTTCCATTAACTAAAATTGTATATGGTTCACTTGTTAAGTCTAACTCTGAAGAACCATTGTCAATAATTTCGTTTTCTTCTTCTTTTTGGAAAGTATCAATAATTTTAATGCTAGATTCAAAATCGGGTACAACTTCTTCAAATGAAGATATGAAAGAAGAGCTAATAATTAACGCATCGATTTCTTCATTCAGTAACTGTTGTGCTAATGTGATGTAATTGTTTTGATCGGCATATTGAATGTTTGCTACATCATTTGCTAGTTCATCAATTACATATTGTGCGTTTGTTATATCTGTTTCATTTTGATAACCAACGATTTTATTTTCTAAGTCTTCAATGTCTTCTATGTCGGATGTTTGTAAAGTTACAACATCAATAGGGATGGTTTTTACAGTTTCTTCTTTTGTTAGTTCTTTTGTAAAGTTACTTGCTTGATATACATAGAACCCACTCAAACACATTCCTGCACATAATAAAACAATAAATATTCTACGTATCCATGATCCAACTTGTTTAAACTGTTTAAAGCTTAATGCAATGAACAGTAAAGCAATTAAATCAAACACTGCCATGGCAACAATTCGATATGTTTGTGGAATCAATGTAGCTGTATATATAAGATAATTTAATGCGATTGTTATTAAAAGTAAGATAACAATTAAAATATAGTCTATAATCTTCTTCTTCATTTTAACACCTCTTTCGTTTAATTATATAATATTTATAATGCTAGCACAAATAAACATTATGTGAAATTGTAAAAAAAAAGCACTATATGGTGCTTTTTATTGTTCAAAAGTATTAATAAATACGTTGTCACTTTGAAATGAGAATTGTTTGAAGTTAGGCGTTTCTTTTGCGATTTCATACAAAGTTTGTACTGCTTGAATATCTTGTGTATCCATATATACAACACTTGTATATACACCCGGGATACTTGCTGTTATATCTTGCGCTATAACTCCTTTTGTTAGTGCATAGGAAGTAAATGTATAGCTAGCTAGATGTTCTAATTGCGATTGAGAGAAACTTTTAATTTGAGCTTCATTGAAGTTTGTAATTAAATGCTGTGGTAATATTTCTAAAACAGCATTCATTTTGTTTAATGCATCTGGTGCTATAAAAGCGTCAATGATTCCATTTACTACATTTAATTGCGCCTCATTACGCCCCAAATCTTGGTTTGTGTAAGAATCTCTATGACGAGAGTAAGCCAATGCCTGTTGACCATCAAGGGTCTGTTGTCCTGCATCAATACAAATTAAATCGCTTGATTCAAAGCTACGGTTCTCATCTTGTTCACAAAATGTAATTGGGACATTTACTTCAATACCACCTAAAGCATCGACGATTTCAATGATGGATGTAAAGGAAACTTTCGCATAAAAATCTATTGGGATATCAAAGGTGTTCTCGACTGCTGCTACTGTATTTAAAATACCATTATTCCCAGTATGAGTTAACTTATCGTAAGTATAATCATACGCAGGGTTTTCTATATATGAATCTCTGGGTAGGGAAATCATAGTAACACTTTTTACAGTTGGGTTTACAATAAGTAACATATTCATATCACTTTTTGAAGCGTCACCGGCTTCATCACTACCACTAATCAATACAGTGAAGGTTTCTTCACTAATATCTAAATTGCTGCTTTCTAATGTATAAGAATGCGTGTAGGTTTGTAATAGTGTAAATACTTCATCTAGTTCACCATAGCTTAAAGCAAGGGAAGAGGTAGCACTTTTATTCACAACAGCTACATCAATGTAACCGAAATATAAATCCTGCATCATATCACTATATGTTGAATATTCTACATATTGGATGTTCTCATAAGATTCATCAAATAGAGTTTGTATATATTCACTAGATACCTTATCGTTACTTGTTTGAATAGCAACAATCTTATTGTCTAAATCATCTATACTTGTTACACTTGCATCAAAATATTCATGGCTTTGTAATGCATATACTTGCATGGTTGTTTCTACGGTTTGTGGTTCACTAATTTCAGATAAAAATCGATCTAGTGCATAGAATTGATTGCTTGCAATAAATAATAAAACACAGCTAGTAATCATGATTACTTTTCTAATGAATCCTGTGATTTTATTGTTTTTAAAGAAAGTTAGAATATATATCATGAATATAATAATCGCACCAATAATACTTAAGAACATTATGAAGTTACTATATTGTTTTACGGCTAAAATAAAGTAAACACAAAATGCTATATATATAGGAATAGCTAAAACGTCAAATAGTCTTCCTAAATGTATTTTATTTTTTTTCTTGATTGGTGTTTTTTTTCTTTTCATCTTGTCACCTCTTCGTTATTATATATTAATATTATAAAAAAATCTTTATAATTTATAAAAATATTGAGTTTTATAGTATAATAGTTTGATGAGGTGAATGAATGGAACAATTAGCATTATTAAATAATAAACAAAAAGAAGCAGTGACTTGTGTAGAGCAACATGTTCGTATTATTGCAGGAGCAGGTAGTGGAAAAACACGTGTTGTTACAACTCGAATTGCTTATTTAATTAAGGAATTAGGGGTGTTACCATATCGTATTTTGGCAATCACTTTTACAAATAAAGCAGCAAAAGAAATGAAAGAGCGTGTGACAAGTATATTGGGTAGTGAAGATAGTGGAGTGAAAGTTTCTACAATTCACTCACTGTGTGTGCGCATTTTGCGCGAAGATATCCGACACTTGAATTATCCACAGGCATTTACAATTTTAGATAGCGATGATCAAAAAACAATATTGAAAAATATATATAAACAACTTGATGTCAGTGTAAAAGATATATCTTATGGACAGATTCTAGGTTATATTTCAAATTTTAAGTGTGAACTAATGGATGCTATGCAAGCAGCAAGTATGGCAAATGAATTTACTAGTGATAAGATAAAAGCAGAAATTTATATGCATTATGAAGCAAAATTAAAGGAGATGCATGCATTAGATTTTGACGATTTAATCATTTTTGTTTATCAATTATTTGCGAAATTTCCTGAAGTACGAATGAAATGGCAAAGTAGATTTGATTATATTCATGTAGATGAGTTTCAAGATGTTGACAATTTACAATATGCAATTGTTAAAGCACTTGTAAAAGAGGATAGCAAACTATGTGTTGTTGGTGATCCCGATCAAACGATTTACACATGGCGTGGTGCGCAAGTAGACATCATTATGAACTTTGATAAAGATTTCAAAGATGCAAGAAGTATTGTGTTGAATGAAAACTATCGAAGTACGCCTGATATTTTACAAGCAGCAAACTCTTTGATTAAGAATAATACATATCGAATTGATAAAGAGTTATTCACACAAAATAAAAATGAACAAAAAGTGCAACATCGTGAAGAAAAGGATGAAAACGAGGAAGCGGTTTGGATTGCAAAACGTATTAGAGATTTATTAAAAAAAGGTGAATCTCATCGCGAGATTGCAATTTTATATCGTTCTAACTATTTATCTAGAGCATTGGAAAAAGCGATGTTAGAATATCAAATTCCATATCGTATATATGGAGGAATTAAGTTTTTTGAACGTGCTGAGATTAAAGATGCTATTTCTTATTTGCGCTTATTATTAGTGCAAAATGATGCAGTAGAGTTAGCAGTACGTAGAGTAATTAATGTTCCAAAAAGAGGCGTAGGTCCCAAAGCAATATTAAATCTGGAGATGTTTTCCGCTCAATATGAGTTGGATTTTTATAGTGTTTTACAACAACATAGTATTGCAAAAGGAGCAACGCAAAGTAAAGTGGATCAATTTGTACAATTGATTGAGACATATCGTGCAAAAGCAAAAGAGGTATCTATTTCATTAGTGTTAAAAGGTATACTAGAAGATAGTGGGTATTATAAGATGTTAGAAGACAATCAAGAAAGTGAACGTTTAGAGAACTTACAGGAATTGATCGGAGATATCCAACGTTATGAACAAGATGAAGATATTACGCTTGAAGAGTATTTACAAATGATTTCATTATATACAGATACAGAAGATAATAATCAGCAGGCCAAATGTATACAGATGATGAGTATTCATGCAGCTAAGGGGTTAGAATTTGATAATGTATTTGTGTATCAAATGTGTGAAGGCGTATTTCCAAGTGAAAAAAGTGTACAAGAGGGTGGAAATCATGCGCTGGAAGAGGAACGACGTTTGGCCTATGTAGCATATACTCGAGCAAGAAAGCGATTGTATATTACAAGTTCATGTGGTTTTAGCTATGTGTTACAAAAAATGAAGACCTCATCTCGTTTTGTAAATGAGATTGATGATGAAGTACTTGATAAAATTGTGGATAAACCATCTTTTCAAAGTCAAGAATATAAATACAATAGTGGCGCAATTATGAGTAATGCTAGAAATAGTGCATCCAAAAATACAAGAAAGGCACGATATAAGCCTGGCGATATTGTGATACATAGCGTATTTCAAGAAGGTGTTGTTTTAAAGGTGAGGGAAGATGTACTAGAGATTGCATTTTCTGCCAAATATGGAATTCGTAGGATTGCAGCAACACATCCATCCATTACTAAGAAATAAGGAGACAGTATGAGTGATAAAGAAAGAATATTAACATTACGAGAGCAATTGAATGCATTAAGTTATGAGTATTATGTATTAGATACACCTAGTGTTAGTGATCAAGAATATGATGATTTATATAATGAATTAATTGCCTTAGAACAAAAAAATCCAGATTTTTATGACGCTAATTCAATCACTCAAAAAGTAGGTGGAACGATATTAGATGCATTTCAAAAGGTTACTCACATACGTCCTATGTTATCTTTGTCCAATGCATATAATGAAGCAGATTTACTTGCTTTTGATGCTCGTATTCAAAAAGAAGTAGGACAAGTACAATATGTTGTGGAATTAAAGATCGATGGTTTGGCCATGTCACTACATTATCAAGGTGGGGTACTACAACAAGCGATTACGCGTGGGGATGGTGTACAGGGAGAAGATGTGAGTGAAAATGTGAAAACGCTTCGTAGTGTGCCTTTAGAAATTGCGTATAAAGGGACTTTAGAAGTTCGTGGCGAAGTGTTTATGCCTAAGGCAGTCTTTGAATCATTAAACAAACAAAGAGAAGAGGCCAGTGAAGATGTGTTTGCGAATCCAAGAAATGCGGCCGCAGGTAGTATTCGTCAATTAGATAGTAAAGTTGCAGCAAGTCGTAAGTTAGATGCTTTTTGGTATCAATTAGCAAATGAAGATGACTTTCACTTTCACAAGCATAGCGAGGCATTAACATTTTTTAAGGAGCAACGTTTAAAAGTAAATCCACTTTATAAAGTGTGTAATTCAATCCAAGAGGTGTATGCCTATGTTGAACAGATGAGTAAACAAAGAGCAAGTTTAGCATATGAGATTGATGGTATAGTGATTAAAGTAAATGATCTAACAAAACAAAATGAGTTAGGATATACGGTGAAAACACCAAAGTGGGCAATTGCATATAAATTTCCTGCTGAAGAGGTAATTACTCGTTTAGAGGATATTACATTGAGTGTTGGTCGCACAGGAAAAGTGACTCCCAATGCATTATTGCGTCCTGTACGAGTAGCAGGAACACAAGTGAAGGCAGCACAATTGCATAATGAAGACTATATCTTGAGTAAAGATATTCGTATTCATGATTATGTAGTGATTCGTAAGGCTGGAGATATTATTCCTGAAGTAGTGCGTGTCTTACTAGAACGTAGAGAGGATATTTGTATTCCATATGTATTTGATAAACATTGTCCGATTTGTAAACAACCACTTGTGCGTTATGAAGATGAAGCAGCTCATTATTGTGTGAATGTAGATTGTGAAGCACGTGTTGTAGAGAGCATGATACATTTTGCAAGTAGAGATGCAATGAATATTGATTCTTTGGGAGATAAAAAAATTGCTTTTTTACATAAACAAGGTCTATTAAATACCATTGAAGATATATACACTTTACACACAAAGAAAGAAAATTTACTTTCTTTGGAAGGTTTTCAAGCGAAAAGTGTAGAGAACCTACTGGATGCAATTGCGCTTAGCAAGAACAGAGGCTTGGCCAATGTGCTATATGGCTTAGGAATACGTCAAGTTGGTAAGAAGAGTGCTAGTGTGTTAGCAAAAGCGTTTTGTAGTATGGATGCGTTAATGGCAGCAAGTGTAGAAACATTAGAGGCAATTGATGATATCGGGCAAATTAGTGCACGTCAAATTGTGGAATATTTTCAAAATGAAAAGAATGTGGAGATGATTGCTAATTTAAAACATAGTGGTGTGCTTATGGAATATGAACCAATTACACTTATAGAGAGTGTGTTTAGTAATAAGAAAGTGGTTCTTACGGGGACTTTACAGCATATGAATCGTAATGATGCAAAAAAAATATTGGAAAAGTATGGAGCTACAATTAGTGGTAGTGTTTCAAAGAAGACAGATTATGTGATATATGGAGAAAATGCTGGTTCAAAATTAGATAAGGCACAACAATTGGGTGTTTTATTAATGGATGAAGAATCATTTATACAAGAGGTACAAAAACATGAAAATACGTAAATTATTGATTGTTTCCTTACTGTGTTTAATGGCAGGGTGTAGTGAACAGGTAGAGGAAGAACAAAGCAATGTGGTGGTTACAAAACCTGTCCAAGAAGGCGAATACAGTATCGTTATTCCTTTTGAGGAGAGTGATGCGACCCAAACACATGTAACTTTTAATCGTTCTGGTTATGATGTACAAGCTGCTGGAGAAGGATTGATGGATTTATCGAAGCAATATTTTCCAACGGATACATATTATTTACAAGATGGTCAATTGTTAGATCGAGATACATTACAAGTAAATACTTATTATGGAGATAGTGAAGGATTGTTGGGGTTTAAAAGTGAATCGAATACATATGGGCTGAATCCAGCAAAAGATTCTAACTTACCTACAAGTGAAGGAGAATCGATTGTGGTATCTTCGAATACGATTCCAGTAGTAGATATATTTGAATATAATTTCATGCTTGAAAGTCATGCAGATGCACAGATAGAAGGAATCTCTTTTGCGATTGTATTAAATCCAAATGTATTGGATGCAGAAGGGAACGAGCATGTTATTAGTGATGAAAACTTGCAAATACTTGGTGAAGAAGCGGCCCGTAATGTGGTTAGTTTTGTGAAAGATTTACCTCAAGTCTCAAACAATACACCGATTATGGTTGCTTTATTTAAAGCAGATAGTTCTGATTCAGTATTACCTGGTTCTTTTTTTGCAGTAGGATATGGAAATGAAAATATCGATCAATTCCATACAGTGGATGAAGTGTATGCATTATTTCCTAGTACAAATGCACAACAATATGACCCAGGAGTATCCGCACAATTTGACGCATTTTCACAATCATTGAGTATGTTTTTACCAAATGATATTAGCGTAATCGGTGAGGGCTTGTTTATTGACAAAAAATTAGATACACTTAGTATTGAAATTAAAACGCAAGGAAAGACGTATATAGAGAATCAGGCACTGATTCAGTATGTACAAAGTTTACTTGTGAACTTCACTTCCGATGAGTATGCTATTCAAGTGAGTTTTATTAGCAATGTAGATACATACGCATTAATGAGTAGAAGTAAAAATAGCAGTGATGCTATAGTAATAATGAAATAGGGAGAGTTATGGAAAAATATAGTAAAGAATATTTTAAACATTTAGCAAATCAAATTATGTTTGATTTGAGTGATCAAGAAGTGGAAGAATTGCAAGAAGACTTTAAAACATTGACACAACAAATGGAATTGTTGAATAAAATCGACACTGATGATGTAGAGGCAATGGTATATCCTTTTGATGTTGAAAATACATACTTAAGAGAAGATGTAGTAGATCATGTGATTTCACAAGAAGAGGCATTAGAAAATGCACCATTAGTGAAAGAGCGTATGATTGTTGTACCAAAGGTGGTTAAATAATATGAGATGTAGTGATATTAATAAAACAAATTATGAGATGATGTGTAAAAAAGCATTAGAAAATGCTTTAAAAACACATGATAAATTAAATGCGGTTGTGAGTTTTGTAGAAGTAGATGAGCAACTTGATAATTTACAGAATATTAAAACAGATGCACCATTTTATGGAACACCTATTGTTTTAAAAGACAATGTGAGTACAAAGGGTATTTTGACAACGGCTTCGAGTCGTATTTTGAGTAATTATGTACCTATTTATGATGCAACCATTACAAGAAAACTAAAAGATGCTGGAGCGATTATAATTGCGAAGTCTAGTATGGATGAGTTAGGAATGGGTGGAACAAACTTAAATGCATACACTGGAAAAGCAAACAATCCTTATGATTATGAGCGTATTACTGGTGGAAGTAGTGGTGGAAGTGCTGCTTTAGTTGCTGCTGGGATTGTACCATTAGCAATTGGAAGTGACACTGGAGATAGTGTGAGAAAACCAGCTAGCTATTGTGGTGTAGTTGGTGTGAAACCAACGTATGGACGTATTTCTAGATATGGAATTATTCCTTATGCATCAAGCTTAGATCATGTTGGATATTTTACTACAAATGTTAAAGATGCATGTCGTGCATTAGAAGTTTTAGCTGGAAGAGATGATTTAGATGTGACTTCATCAAACCGTGCGGTAGAAGCTTATGCAACTTTGTTGAATAGTAACGTAAAAGGGAAGCGTATCGCCGTATTAAGCAATGTACAAGAAGCGATTCACAATGATGCGATTAAGAATACATTTTCTGTGATTATGGAGGCATTGAAAGAGCGTGGTGCGATTGTGGAAGAAGTACGATTGAACGATGACCATATGCATGCACTTCTTCCTACGTATTATGTAATTAGTAATGCAGAAGCAACAGCAAATCATTCCAATTTAGATGGAGTTCGTTTTGGAGTGCGTGAAGAAGGAAAAGATTTAGAAGAAATTATGACAAACTCTCGTACAAAAGGATTTAGTAGCGATGTACGTAAACGTTTCGTGATTGGATCTTATTCATTGTTTGTGGAGAATCAAGAAGAAATTTTTAGAAAAGCACAAAAGGTACGTAGAGTTATTGTAGAAGAAGTAAAAGAAGTATTATCAAAATACGATGCGATAGTAGCAAGTGCTGCAGGAAGTGTAGCACCTTTACCAAATGATTCACATGGTGAAAAATTAAGTGCTACGCATTTAGTGGCTGAAAATCATATGTTGATTGGAAACTTTACTGGGTTTCCATCAATGACTTTGCCACAAGCTATGATTGATGGAATGCCTGTTGGGATTAACATTTTAACCAATGCATTTGATGAAGTAGGTATGTTTAGCATTGCGAAAGCAATTGAAGAGATTACAGGATTAGATGATTATACAGCGAAGGGAGTATGCGAATGAGTTTTGAGACAGTTATAGGAATAGAAATCCATTGTGAATTAAAAAGTGCAACAAAAATGTTTTCTGGTGCACCTATTTCCTTTGCGAGTGAAGTAAACACATGTACCAATGAGATTGACTTAGGGATGCCAGGTATACTTCCTTCCGTAAATAAAGAAGCAGTAGCAAGTGCAATTCGTGCTTGTAGTGCGCTACAGTGTAAGATTGATCCACTTGTGAAATTTGATCGTAAAAATTATTATTATTCAGATTTGCCAAAAGGATTTCAAATCACACAGCAATTTCATCCTATTGGAGTAGATGGAGTGATTGAAATAGAGGGTGATAATGGTGCGAAACAAGTACGTATAAACCGTATTCACATGGAAGAAGATACAGCGAAGCAACTACATAATGTTGATGGAAGCTACATCGATTTCAATCGTGCAGGTACGCCACTTGTGGAGATTGTAACAGAACCAGACTTAAGAAGTGGGAAAGAAGCAGCTGCATACGTAGAAAAAATTCGTAATATCTTATATTACCTTGGTGTAAGTGATTGTAAGATGGAAGAAGGAAGTATGCGTTGTGATGTGAATATTTCATTGCGCCCTTATGGATATAAAGGGTTTGGAACAAAGAGTGAAATAAAAAACCTAAATAGTACAAGTAACGTGCAAAAAGCAGTAGAATATGAAATTGATAGACAATCTAAAATATTACTTGCAGGTGGTAAAGTTGAGCAAGCGACTAGAAGATATGATGAAGCATCTAGAACGACTGTCTTAATGCGTAAAAAAGAAGGTGCTGTAGATTATAAATATTTTCCAGAACCAAATATTTTTCCAATTCGTTTGTCTGATACCTGGATTCAAAACATCGTGAAGACGTTACCTGAGTTACCAAGTGAAAGAAAAGAAACCTACACAAAATATGGGTTAAGTGATTACGATGCGGATTTATTAGTGCAAAGTAAAGAACTAAGTGACTATTATAATGAAGTGATTGCACATAGTAAAGAGTATAAACTAGTAGCGAACTGGGTGATTGTTGAATTGCAAGCTTACTTAAATAAACATGCTATTTCTATTGAAAACAATCCTTTAAACCCTATTTATTTAGCCGATATGATTCAAATGATTGTAGCAAGTGAAATTTCAGGAAAACAAGCAAAAATCGTGTTTGAAGAAATGATGCAATCAAATAAAGATCCAAAAGTCATCGTAGAAGAAAAAGGTATGAAACAATTGAGTGATTCATCGGCAATTCTACAATTGATTCAAAGTGTATTGGATGCGAATCCGCAATCGATTGATGATTTTAAAAATGGAAAAGATCGCGCAGTAGGCTTTTTGGTTGGACAAGTTATGAAAGCAAGTAAAGGACAAGCAAATCCTGCAATGACAAATAAGATGATTGTGGAAGAATTAAAGAAAAGATAGTATTTTTTTTAAAAATCTTGTAGAATAGGACATAGGAGTGATATTATGGCGAACAAACAAACAAATAAAACAAATACAAAAAAAGTGAAAAAGCCAAGTAAAATCAATTGGATTTTACTGTTTACCATCACAGTAATCGCGATTCCACTTTGTATTTTAGGATATATCTTATTGACTTCTGTAGACACACAAGGTGAGCCTGTGGAGGGAGAGAGATTTGTAAATCAATTGGATCCTGCAATTCCAGAGGGAAAATTAGAAGAATTAGAACAAGCTCTTATGGTTGATGGAGTAGAAAGTGTTAGTATTAATTTAAAATCAGCAACACTTCGTATTAATGTGAACACTGTGGATACATTAACTTTTGATCAAATGAATGCACTTGTTGGACAATTGTATCACAGTGTGGATACTATCTTGCCAACAGCAACGTATTTCACAAATACAGATGGTGTTAAGATGTATGATTTAGAAATTCATACTTATAACTTTATTCCTGAAGAAGGTCAAGAAGGACAAATTTATGCGATCGCACATAAAAATGCTGCAGAAGAAGGTTCTGGAGTAGATTGGCTTACAAATATAAAAGACCAAGCAACGTATGATGCAATTCAGGCTGCAAAGGCAGAAGCTGAAGCTGCACAAAATACAGGAGGATAAAAGGGCAGAAGCCCTTTTTTTGAAGAGTAATGAAGAAAAATGATAAATTAATAGGAATATGTGTGGATTATACACATGATGGATTAGGAATAGTGAAGGTGGAGGATTTTACCTTCTTTATTCGTGATGTAATAGTGGAAGAAGAAGTCACATTTGTTGTTACAAAAATGTTGAAAAACTATGGGTATGGTAAAAAGCTGCATTGTGAAAGTCCATCTATTCATCGCCAAGATATTTCTTGTCCATATTATGCACGTTGTGGTGGTTGTCAAATAATGCATATGAACTATAGTGAACAACTACGTTTTAAAACAAACTTAGTTGCAAATAATATGAAAAAAATAGCGAAAACAAGTTGTGAAGTGAGTCCTACAATAGGTTGTAAGCAAAGTGATAAGTATCGTAATAAAGCACAATTTCCAATACAAGTGAAAGATGGAAAAGTAATTAGTGGATTTTATCGTTTGCATAGCAACGAGATTATTGATATGAGCCATTGTCTCATTCAAAGTGATTTAATCAATGAGATTATGCAAAATCTTAAAGTGCGTCTACAAGGATGTCCGGATGCAAAGCATTTACGACATGTTTTAATTAAACATGCTTTTGATCAAGAACAAATCATGCTTGTATTTATATCTAAAAAAGAATCTCTTGTGCACATTGAGAAAATATTACCTTCTCTAGTACAATCATTTCCACAAATTAAAAGTGTCATACTGAATATAAACACACGTAATGATAATGTGATTTTAGGAGATAAAGAAATCGTATTATTTGGTGATTCAACCATTTGTGATAATTTAGAACAATTGAAATTCAATATATCTTGTAAGTCATTTTACCAAGTCAATAGTAAGCAAACGTACACATTATATGAGCAAGCTTTACAGCTTGCCAACATCAATGAACAAGATATTGTGATTGATTTATATTGTGGTGTAGGTACCATCTCTTTGTTTTTGGCTCAAAAAGCAAAAAAAGTAATTGGTGTGGAGATTGTAGAAAAAGCAGTTGAAGATGCAAAGAAAAATGCAGAGATGAATGCTATTCATAATGTAGAATTTGTTTGTAGCGATGCAGGAATGTATGCGCAAAAACTTCAACAAGAAGGTATAAAGCCAGATGTTGTGGTAGTTGATCCACCACGTAAAGGATGTGATGATGCATCCATTGATGCGATTGTGAAAATGAGTCCTAGACGAGTTGTATACGTATCTTGTAACCCTGCAACACTTGCACGTGATATTTATAAGTTTGAACAATTAGGGTATAAGACTACTATCATTCAACCTGTGGACATGTTTCCGAATAGTTATCACGTTGAAA
>CAYJJS010000017.1:0-35945 GCA_964370645.1 uncultured Erysipelotrichaceae bacterium
TTTTTTGATTGTGTATAAATAAAAAAATCGAACTAATTATAGTCCGATTAAATTACTTAATGGAGCGGGTGATCAGAATCGAACTGACGTAATCAGCTTGGAAGGCTGAGGTTCTACCATTAAACTACACCCGCGTGGTGACCCGTGGGCGATTCGAACGCCCGACCCTCTGATTAAAAGTCAGATGCTCTACCAGCTGAGCTAACAGGTCAAAATAAAATTGGCTGGGGTGGCTGGGTTCGAACCAGCGAAATGACGGAGTCAAAGTCCGTTGCCTTACCACTTGGCTACACCCCAATAAGGCCTAAAAATAAAAAATGGTGGGGGGAGGCAGATTCGAACTGCCGAACCGTAAGGAACTGAGTTACAGTCAGCCGCGTTTAGCCACTTCGCTATCCCCCCAAATGCATGGTGCCGACTAGAGGACTTGAACCCCCAACCTACTGATTACAAGTCAGTTGCTCTACCAATTGAGCTAAGTCGGCATATAATGGTGGAGGATGACGGGCTCGAACCGCCGACCCTCTGCTTGTAAGGCAGATGCTCTCCCAACTGAGCTAATCCTCCATATTTTTGTGTTGTTAGGAGTTCTTCCTATCAACGCCTACTTATAATAACACTATGGGAATAAAAGTGTCAACAGTTTTTTATGTTTTTTTATAAAAAAATATTCTTATTGAATTTACTATGGTATACTAGTCATAATGAAAGGAAGATTTTATGCGAGTTTATAATACAAACAATTTAAATAACAAATCAAGATTTCAAAATGCAATACTATTTGGGGCAGGATCGGCAATCCTATGTGCACTTGTTTATGCCTTTATACGTGCGATAATAAATTTTCATTCTCCAATATTTTATTTATTATTTGCATATATGATAACACAGGTTGTTAAGAAGTATGGAAAAGGAGTGCATGTTAAGTTTTCATATTTAGCGGTAGGACTTTTTTTACTTTCCATCTTTTTAACAAACATACTATACGCTCTATTACATACTTTGTTTTATTATGCTGGAGATGTTCTTTTGCCAATGAGTGTAGCACTTGAATTCGCAATGCATTCCCTTTTTGATGCAAGTATGACTGGTATTATACAATGGTTGATTATTATTTTTGGTGTACAGTACACGTATACAAATGCTAGAGTCATTTAGGTGAATTATGATTTATAGAGATACATGGGCTCAGATAAATTTAGATCATTTAGCGTATAATTATGAAGCAATTAAAAAGTACTCACAGAAAGAAGTTTTTTGTGTGTTAAAAGCAAATGCTTATGGACATGGTGATTATGTTGTAGCTAGACAGCTACAACAGCTAGGGTGTAAGCATGTAGCTGTATCGAGTTTGGATGAAGCATTATCATTACGCAATCACGGATATAGTGAAGATATTCTTGTTTTAGGATATGTGAAGAAAGAAAATGTTGAGAAAGCTATTGTGAATGATATAAGTGTTGCTTTGACTTCATTAGAGTGGTTAGAAAATTTAAAGGATATTGTTAATCTATCAAAAATGAAAGTACACATTAAAGTAGATACAGGTATGAATCGTTTGGGGCTGAAGCGCTTTGATGAATTACAAAAGTGCATGCAATTACTAAAGGAGTATTCAATTTGTATTGAGGGTATATTCACACATTATCATAGTGCATCAAACACAGATAAAAGTGCTTGTATTCGTCAAAGAACCTACTTTCAAAAGGTAGTGGAGTTTTTAGATTATGATTTTAAATGGATACATAGCGCAAATTCAGATGCGAGTGTAAGTTTTGAAGACGATGGATGCAATGCAATTCGAATCGGATTATTATTGTATGGAGTAAAAAGTATAGAGAGTGATATTATTGTGAAACCAGTTTTATCCTTATATACGCGCATTTCTTCTGTGAAAGAAGTAAAAGCACAAGAGGTTGTAGGATATAATGCAACGTATACAAGTCGAAAAGATGAATGGATTGCAACAATACCGATTGGTTATGGAGATGGATTTATAACAAAAAATCAGGGAAGATTTGTTAGTGTGGATCATCGCGCTTGTGAAATTGTTGGAAGAGTATGTATGGATATCACAATGATACGATTAGCCCATCGTGTACCATTAGATACAAAAGTTGAAATTATTGGTGAGGACATCCGTATTGAAGAAATGGCAGCACAATTGGGTATGATACCTTATGAGGTTTTGTGTTTATTGGGTGATAGAATACCTCGTATTTTTATGAAAGAGGGTATTGAGGTTGCTTGTATTAATTTAAGAACAAATAATTAGGAGGAAGTATGAAGGATTTATTTCACAAAAATAAAGGAAAATTATTGTTGATTACTTATGCATTTGTACTTTTGTTACTTGTTTTAAACATGCAAGTTATTTTTGATTCAATTATAAATGTAATTCATTTATTGTCTGCATTATGGTTGGCTATTGCGATTGCATTTGTATTAAATCTTCCAATGGCTAAAATTGAATGTTTATTGGATAAAGTTCTCAAAGAACATAGCAAAGTTGCACGATATAAAAGAACGATGTCAATCTTATTGACGATTATCATTTCTATTATATTATTGTATTTATTTTTGATAGTAGTGATACCAAATATTGCTGATAGCATTGGCCGTTTAACACAAGTATTGCCTGGAATGGTGGATGATTTAGTGAAAATGATTGATGATTTACTACTTCGCTTTGGGGTTGAATATGATATTTCAAATATCTCTGAAATTCAGAATTATCTTGATTTGTCTACAGAGAGCTTAATTGAACAAGTAACACCATTTATTAATACTTTTGCGAACGGTGTATTGAGCAACGCAGTTGCATTTACGAATTCATTTTTCCATTTCTTTTTGGCTTTTTGTTTAAGTTTATATTTATTGGCAGGGAAAGAAAAATATTTAATGCAAATGAAAAAAATAACTGCTGCGGCATTTCCTAGAAAAATAGCTTATTTTTTCTTTGAGATGGGAAGTGATGCAAATCGAGTGTTTGGTCAATTTATTGGAGGTCAATTAGTGGCTTGTGCCTTCTACGGTGTTTTCTTCTACTTCGTTTGTCTAATTATGGGATATCCATTTCCTGAACTAATGGCTGTTATTATTGGTGTATTTTCTATTGTACCAGTATTTGGTTCTATTTTTGCGATGATGGTGGATTTCTTATTGATTCTAACATTTGATGTGCAGGCAGCATTCTTGTTCATCATTATTTATCAAGTGCTTTCAAATTTAATCAGTAATTTAGTATATCCAAAAATAGTTGGGAATACCATTGGTTTGCCAGGTGTGTGGGTTATGTTCTCAATCTTCGTACTTGGAGATGTATATGGTGTAGTGGGAATGGTAATGGCTGTACCTGTAACAGCATTAGTATATTCATTAATTGTTAGATTGGTTCGAAGTATTTTGGATAAAAAAAATGTTACAGTTGTTGGTAGCAAAATTGTTGAGGAGGAGTAATATGTATAAAAAAATAATATGTATTATGTGCTTGCTTTTGCTTAGTGCATGCACTAAGCAAGAAGAAAGTAAAGAAAAGGTAGAAGTGTGTTCGATTGATTGTGAAGAAGCGAATATGGATGGTTATGAAGGATTTGAAAATAAAGATGGTATATTTTTATCACTAACAATGGACCAGGCTGTAGAAATGATTGAAGCAAAGGATACTTTTGTTTTGTATATTGGATTTGAAGATTGTCCTTGGTGTATTGAGGCTTTACCAATTTTGAATGATGTTGCAAAACAAGATGATAAACAAGTGTATTATGTAGATACTCGTGCAGATGGGGAAGATATTCGTAATGAAGAAAATGATGCTTATGTGTTTCTGCAATCTTATTTTGAGCCCTATTTAGCAGAAGATAAAATCATTTATGTACCAGCCGTGATTGCGATAGAAAATGGAGAAGTACAGGCTTATCATGAGGGAACTGTAGATGGTCATGATGCACATGAAAGACAGCTTACTGAAGATGAAAAAGATATGTTGAAATCATCGTATGAAAAGTTAATGCAAAGTATGCAATAAAATCTAGTGAATGTTACTAGATTTTTTTATATGAAAATATTATGGCGTTGCATAAATAGTCTGTTTACAGTACAATTGTAGTAACACTTAGGAGGACTTATACGTGATAATACAAAGTGAAAGAGTATGGTTGAGCGGTTTATTTATGCCTGCTCAAATTGAGATGGAAGAAGGAAAAATTACTGCTGTTTATAAATATAATGAAAAAACTGTAGATGTAGATTATGGGGCGCAAAGAATCGTGCCTGGTTTCATTGATATGCATACGCATGGAGCGTACAAATTTGATACCAATGATGCTAAGCCAGAGGGGTTACGTAATTGGATGAAAAATATTGGATCAGAAGGTGTGACTGCTGTGTGTCCAACAACCATTACGCAAAGTAAAGAGGTACTTACAAAAGCATTGGAAAATGTTGTACAAGTTGTTGAAGAAGGATATGAGGGTGCAGAAATTGTGGGGATTCATTTTGAAGGTCCATATTTAGACATGGTATACAAAGGTGCACAACCTCAACAACATATCAAGAAACCAAATGTTGAAGAGTTCAAAGAATATCAGGCGGCAGCAAAAGGGATGATTAAAGTACTCACAATGGCTTGTGAACATGATGAAGATTTTGCACTAACAAAATACTGTGCTCAGAATGGTGTTTTGGTAAGTATGGGGCATTCTGGTGCCACATTTGAACAAGCTTGTTTAGCTGTAGCACATGGAGCACAAAGTATGACGCATATCTTTAATGGAATGACTGGGTTCCATCATCGTGATCCAGGACTAGCAGGTGCAGCAATGCGCTTTAGAGATGTATTTGGAGAAGTAATTTGTGATGGGAATCATGTAACTTGGGAAGCCATGAATAATTTGTTTATGGCGAAAGGAAGAGATTATACCATTATGGTTAGTGACGCACTGATGGCGAAAGGTTGTCCAATTGGTTCAAAACATATTTTCGGAGGAAACGAAATAGAAATTTATCCAGATGGAAGTGCACATTTATGTGAGGCAAAATCTTTGGCTGGTAGTACATTAAAAATGAATGAAGGGCTTAAAATATTAGTGGAAAAGGCAAATATTCCATTTGATTATGCAATTAATGCGTGTACGTTAAATCCTGCAAGAGCATTAAAGATTGATGATCACAAAGGGAAGATTATGGCTGGATATGATGCAGATTTAGTTGTTTTGGATGATGCATATGAAGTTGTACAGACATATTCAAGAGGGAAAGCATTCCATTAACAAAAAAGACGTAACATATTGTAATGTATGTTACGTTTTCAAATAGAGAGGAAAAACAAATGAAAATTGAAAATAATAGGTATTGCATAACATTTACTACACAGGGGGGTGAAATGACTAGCTTTTATGATAAACAACTTTGTATAGAATACTTATATGGAGGAGACTCGCCGTATTGGTCAGGTAAAAATCCAACATTGTTCCCATTGGTGGGAAATACCTACAACAAAACATATACTATAGATGGAAAAGAATACGCAATGAAAAATCATGGGTTGATACGATATGCGCAATTGACTTGTGTAAAACATGAAAATACATCCATTACATTTCAATTGCAAGCAAATGCAGAAACCTTATTAGCGTATCCCTTTTTGTTTACTTATGAAATTACATATACATTAAATGAACAAACAGTGAAGGTAGAGTATGAAATTACGAATAATGATGAAAAACGCATGCCGTTCACTTTTGGGCTACACCCTGCATTTAAGGTCCCATTAGTGGAAGGGGAACAAAAAGAAGCATACACCCTTTCCTTTGAACAAGAAGAGTGTATGCAACAATTGATTTTTAATGATGGGAAAGTTCGTTATGAAGACATTTGTTTACATAGTATGAATACGGATTTTACTTTGTTTGAAAAATATCTTACATTAATTTATAGAGGATATAAAAGCTCTTATGTAACATTAAAGGGAACAAATGGTCATGGTGTGAAAATGCAAATTAGTGGATATCCACTGCTTGCACTATGGACACCACATGCTGATGCACCTTTTGTTTGTATTGAACCATGGTTTTCCCATGCGGATTTTGAAGAGGTACGAGTACCTTTTGAAAAGCGTGAAGGAATGATGCAATTAGAAAGTAAAGAAGTCTTTAAAAGTGAATATACAATAGAAGTGTTTTAAAAGCAGAGAAATCTCTGCTTTTTTATTTATTGTATATTTTGAAACGTACTACAAGAATGCTAATCCACAAGGACAAAACAACCATACTTAGATATAATCGAGTCTTGCTTGTATCTGAGGTAGGGGTGTTGTGCAGTGGTTGGTTTTCAAAAGGTATTTCATAAGTCGATGCGTTTGCTTCAATCAACTTTCCTTGTACATATACTTGATTATCTTCTATTTTTATTTGGATCACTTCGTCACTAATTGCATATCCTTTTGGTTGTTGTATTTCTTTCACATAGTAAGTCCCAGAGTGGAGTGTAAATGGGATATTACCATGATTGTCTATATCTAAGGATTGGATAATGGATGTACATGCCTCATCTGCATAAAGGTGGAATTTCACTATTGATGAAGGGATGATTTGTTTCGTATTTGCATCTATTTTCAAGATGTTGAAATCGTAATCTTTTAATTTGTTCACAATTGGCATATTGTCTTGTAACTCAATGATTGTAGTCGTAGCATTTACTTCAAAATCATACTTGGTAGCATCTAATACATACGCATCATTACTTACTACCTCTTGCAAATAATATTGTCCATAGGGTAAGTAGGTAGGAGCAATAAGCTGTCCTTGTGCATCGATTTCGCAAAGATGAATCATGCTATCTGCTGCTAAATAAGCTTGTTTAGTTTGATCGAATAGCTCCGTTTTGGTATAAATCGCAAAACGAACATCGCGATATGCATCACTTGTCACATTAGAAAAAGTATCTTGTTCTAGTGTTTTAAGTAATTGGATCGTTATTTCTTGTTGTTTGTTGTATAGCGTAGACGATACGATTTCATTGTTTTTTGTGATTTCAAAGGAATATTGTGTTGTATCAGGGACATATCCTAGTGGCGATGTTTCTTCTATATAGTAATAACTCCCTAATGGTAAAGGGATACTGGAAACAGCGTTAACTTGTGAAGTCATGGTGTGCACTTTTTCATCTTTACTATAGTAAATACTACCATTGTGTACAATATCTTCTTTCGCAAAAATTGAAATTGTAGACCCCGCCAAATAATGTTTTGTTGTTATTGGCATATGTAATGTGAACCCATCTTGTTGATATGGCTCAAAGGAAGTAAATACATTCCCTTCTTTTAGGAAGGAAAAAGTACCTTTTTGTACTTCATTCATTAAGGTAAATGTATAAACTTTTTCATGTGTATCAATCATAACTTCGATATCATCTTGTTGTATAAAAGGGTACTCTACAACTTCTTTTACGACATATTTTCCATAAGGTAAAGGGTTAGAGGTTGCAATTCCTTTTTCATTTGTTTGCATTTCCCCTACTAAATTATTGTTTTCATCATAAATATGAAAGGTGAATCCCACACCTGGACTTTGCGATGTGTTGTCTATTGTTTTGTGAATTTGTATAACACCTGTGATAATATCTTCTAATGAAAGTAGTTCATATTCATATGTTTTAGAAGCAATTAAAGAAACGGGGTCTACTTCCATTTTTTCATTGTTGATTAGGTAGCCTTCTGGTGCTACTAATTCTTGTACATAATAGGTATGTTTTGAAGATACGTTTTCAAAGGTTAGTTTATTTTCAGCATCAATACTTTGTGTTTGCACAAGCTCTTCAGTTTCATTATTAAATAGACCATATTTAGCACCTTCTAATGTAGGTAATGATAGGCTAGAACTTTTTGTAGCGAAAGTAGAAACCTTTCGCACTACAACATCAACGTGTGTTCGTACATCCATAGAAAATTCAAATGCTTGTGTATCTTGCAGTTCACCACGATACACACTTTGCGAACCACTCTTTTTATACAAATAGGAAACTGCATTTGTAGACTCTGGATATTTTTGCATACTTACTACAATTTGCTCCTGCGCAGACGTTGAAGGGGTAATGTGAAGTGTATTCGCTTCTATTGTATATGTACATCCAGGGATAGATAAAGATGGTTTTATACTTTGCAATACTTGGTTTTCATCATATAAAGAGAGAGTTTCATTGACATCAATGTTATAACTTTGGTTCGCAAAGGAAGGCAACACATCATGCATAGTAATTGCATTTTGTATTTTTTGTTTTTGTTGCTCATAATTTTCCACTGTATGTAATGGGGTATAGGAATACAATTCCCAAACCATCAATTGTGTGATGGCATAATCGTAATTTGTTCTTGCTGTATTCACATAGCCATGATAGATGATTTTTGAAAGCACTTCATTATGGTGTGGTTCTTTAGTATACCCTTCCATACCATTAATAAAATACCAGGGTTCTATGCAAAATGCATTGCTACCATCTTCGAGAACAATTCGTTCAATTGGTTGTTCATGAAACCATGTAACTCCACCAGAAGGGTTGTTTACTGTCCCAGTGTGTGTATAGGAAGTAGGGGTGATGGCATGAATATTGGCGATATTACTTGCTTCGACACTTTGAAACTGCGCTATAATAATTAAAAAAAGTATACATATACTACCTACGCTAATCTTATATTTCATAGAGTTCTCCTTTTGACATAAACTGTCGCTACTCTATATATTTTCAAGATTCGATTTATATCCTAAAAAAAAGTATGTTTTATTGGTTTATGCATATACAAATAATTTAGATTGTATTATGATATCATTGTAAGTGCTTACAATAAGAGGGGGGTAGCAAAATGAAAGGATGGAAGTATTATAGTAAGGTTATGCTTAGTATAGTTTTTGTATTATCTTTATGTATGTTGCAAGTGAGCGATACAACTGTTTTCGCAAATGAGTTTGAAATCATTGATGACAATGATAGTCGTTTTTCATACTCAAGTGGTAGTGATACGACAGGAGGATGGGGAAGTTGGGCTCAAACGGATAATGACCCAGCAGTTTCTGAACATTGGACGTGTAGTGTGGGTGGACATGTTACACTATCTTTTGAAGGAGATGTATTGGAGTTGTATGGAAAAAAAGCACCGAACCATTACATGTTGTCAGTATCGATTGATGGAGGAGATAGTTATATTGTTGATGCATATGATGCACAAGTAATACCTTCCACTTTGCTGTTTGAAATAAATGGCTTAGGAGAAGGGGAACATAGTGCAACGATTACCATGTTGGATGCAAAGAATGCAAACTATAGTGATATTAGTGGCAAAATTGGAGGTATCCAATTAACACACGCAAAAGTTATTGCAGAAACACAGGTAGAAGAAGACATTGAGGTGGAAGATTCATATACAATTGAACATGGAAAAGAGATGATATTGCCAATTGTGTATACAATGGATATTTCACAAGCACAATTTGAGAGTGATGATACTAATATCGCTAGTGTGGAGAGAGGGGTTATCCAAGCGAATGGTATAGGGTCAACAAGTATTAATGTATCATTTCCAAGTGCGACTTATACATTTGAAATTGATGTAGTCGCACCTTTACAAGAGAGTGAAGATCCATTTTATAGCACCCTGGATGTAAATGCTACGCAAACACAAATTGGTAGTGAGTACTTCACATTCCATGGTAATTGGGGGAGTGATCAAGGTATTTCTGAATTGCATAATTCAGATGGAAATTGGTCTTATGATGGTTCTTGGGGAGGTAGTGTAAATGCGAGAAATCACTATTATTCATTCACCTTTACAGGAAGTAAATTTGAAATATATAGTAATTTAGAACCAGGTTTAGGTGTGCAAGAAGTATATATTGATAATATATTTTATGCATATATAGATCAATACACCGAAGGGGTTAAAAAGTACCAACAATTAACATATGAATCACCTGTTTTGGCAGAAGGTGAACATGAAGTGCGTGTCATTACAACTGGAGATAAAAATCCACAAGCGAGTGGAGCAAGCGCATATATAGATTATATAAAAGTTACGAAACGTTTTGATAAAGTATGGGCAGAAAGTATTGAAATTAGCGATGAACAAACAATGGTTGAACAATTTTCTACATTTAAACCAAATGTCGACTTCATTCCTTTAGACACGAATCAAAAGAACGTTAATTATGTAGTGGATGAGGATTATTTTGAAATATTAGAAAATGGTACATTAAAAGCTAAGCAAGTTGGGGCGAGCGAAATTGTTGCAGAAGTAGAAATTGCTGATGGTACGAAAATACAATCACAACCAATGCAAGTAACAATTATTGAAGGGAGTCAATATGTAAAGGTAGATTTTACTTCTACAAATGATACATATTTACAAGAAGATTATGATGTATTAGCTAATCAAACAAAAAAGGAGCAGACAATCACAACATGGCGTAATGATGATGCAAACGTATCTTTTGTAATTCTTTCAAAAGAGGAAGATATACAGGCTAGTGTTTCATCAAGTGATTTTGTTAGTAATACAGGAGCTGTTTTAGATGCAAGCAATATTCAACCTCAATTCCAACAATATGTTTCTACTTACACTGGTGGAAATTGGATTAATTGGAATGATCCAAATAGAGAAGTATTGCCAGTTGGTAATCGAAAATTATATCCAGATATCATTCAGGGAACGACATTGGACATTATGGCAAATAGTGTACAACCCGTTTGGGTGAAAATACATGTACCACAAAATACCCCAGCTGGTGTATATGAGGGTGAGTTGATTGTGCAACTGGATAATGGTGAAGAAATTACTTTAAAACAAAGTATAGAAGTCTTGAATATAGAATTGAAAGAAGCTAGTGAGAGTGGAGCAGATCCGTACTATTTCGATTTATGGTTGTATCCACATTCAAGTGCTCGTTATTATGATGTAGAGGTCTTTTCATCACAACATTTTGATATTTTGAAAAATCATTATAAAGAGTATACAGATGCTGGAGGAGTAACTGGAACAGCATCAATAGTGGAAGAACCTTGGAATCATCAAACTTATGACGATTATCCTTCAATGGTTAAGTGGACTTTAGAAAATGATACGCTATCTTTTGATTATACAGATTTTGATAAATGGGTCGCTTTTCAATTAGAGGAATTGGATTTAGAGTTAATTAGTTGTTTTTCAATGGTGCCTTGGGGAAATCAAATATCTTATTATGAAAATGGAATATTGAAAGAAGAATCATTGACACCAGGTAGTGATAAATGGATTTCATATTGGGGACAATTCATAGAAAATTTTACGGTTCATTTAGAGCAAAAAGGTTGGTATGATCATATAATGATTGCTATGGATGAACGTTCTCAGTGGGAAATGGAGGCAGTACTAGACCTGATTGAGTCATATCCAAATAGTGAAGGTAATACTTTTAAAGTATCAGGAGCATTCAATCATTATTATGAGAATGTATGGGAGCGTATGCATCAGGTGACGCCACACTTAGGATTTGTAAATGGAAACTTTGAGTTCTATCAACAAGTTAGTGAAGAACGTAGAGAAGCGGGGAAAATTACAAGCGTATATACAATGATTCATGACTATCCTGGAATGTTCACTATGAGTAATCCTAGCGAAGCAGCATGGACAATTTGGATGGCAGAGCGTTATGGAGTAGATGGATTCCTACGTTGGGCATACGATGCTTGGGTGCAAGCACCACTAGATGAGATTGCACATTGGTATTTCGAAGCGGGAGACACTGCTATGATTTATCCTGGTGTACAAGAAGATGGAGTCGTTGTATCACCTAGTACTTCTCCACGTTTTGAGCGTATGGAAGAGGCAATAAAAGATATTGAGAAGATTCGCCAACTAGAAACAATGGGTGAAGATGTTGCGATACAGGCCCAAGCGATTGTAGATAGTACACAAAATTATTGGGGGCAGGCAAGCAATAATGGAATTGGTTCATCTGGATTTAGAGGACCGGCAAGTACAAGTATAGAAGAAGGGTTAAATGACACAGTAGATCGACTAAAAGTTGATCTGATGGAATTATCGAGAAGTGTTTGTGCTCAAGATAGTGATGCAAGAGAATCACTTATACTAACAATAGAGGATGCAAATACAATAGAGGTATCTTTATATACACCGTCAAGTGTACAACAATTAGATGCTTGTATACAAGATGCTTATGCGTTACTACAAAATGTAGATGCAACGACACAAAGTATAACTGATATGAATCAAAGTCTACTACAAGCAATGCAATCAATGGTGTATCTTGCAGCTGACTATTCTAAATTAAATGCTACATTGTCTACGTATGAAACATGGTTGCAAGATATGGAAGTGAAAGCAGATTATTATATTGGGTATGAAGATGCAAAAATAGCGATTCAATCAATCATTGATAGTATTGATTACACATTGGATATCACAAGACAAGAGGATATTGAGCATATTCAAACACAACTTGTGGAAATGATGGATACAGTTCAAGGGAAACCAATCAAGGAAGATGTATTCGCTTCTGTTGCAACGATTACAAGTAAAGAAGATATTGTTTCTTTTACAGTAAAACAGGAGAGTGTTTCTAACTTCATAGGAGTTTATATAAATGATGTCTATCTACCTAGTGATGCATATTCTGTGGTTGATGGAAGTATTATAATTACATTACATCCACAACACATTACTACTTTGATTGATGGTGCATACACCATTGACATTATAAGTAATCATAGTGTACATAAGGCAACTTTTAATGTTGCATTTGCACCAACGCCATCTCCAGAAGGTGTGCTACCATCAATACCAAGTGAAGTAACAACTACTTCTCCAAATACATCTGACACATCTACACTTGGATTGTGGATGCTGATGATGATGCTTAGTGCTTGTGTTTATACATATGTTAGAAAACAGCGCTAGCGTGTATGGTTAAAAGTACGTAGTTCTAATATTTACATTATGTGAGTAAAGAAAAACCTTCGCAAGAATCGCGAAGGTTTTTCTGTATAAAAAAAAGAAATCATTGATTTCTTTCGTTTTAAATGGTCGGGACGGGGGGACTTGAACCCCCACGAGGTTGCCCTCAACGGATTTTAAGTCCGTTGCGTCTGCCTATTCCGCCACGTCCCGATATTTAGTGCCCTTGGCGCTCTATTATTATATATTAAAGTTTTTACTATTGCAATAATTATTTTTTAAAAATAAAAGTAGTCTTTATAAAATAGAAAAAAGCAACAATTCCTTAAATGTGATATAAGAAATTATTGCTTGTATTTCTATTTTTTTGAAAGGCAAAGAATTCGTTTATAATGCGTATTGAGAAATGTAACGGCAAATATCATGGATGTTTGCATTCGCGCTAAATTGGAATGAGACTTGTCCAACTGCAGAGAACCATAAGTCTAATTCGCTATCTAAATCTACAGCACCCGATGTTTCAACAGAAAAGGCTTGTATTTTACAATAGGGTAAGGTTGTAAATTCTTTTTTCTTTCCTGTGATTCCTTGGATGTTAATAATTAAAATTCGTTTGTTTGTGAATACAATTCCATCACGAACGGCTTTATAGCTAGATATAATCTCTTCGTCCGTAGTCAAAAGTGGATTTATGTGCTTTGCGTAAGCATCATCCTCTACTCTTCTAAGTTTAATATACTTTGCATTTTGAAAATCAATCATTTTAAAACCTCCTACCTTAATTATATGATACTGTAAATAGTAGGAATAAGCAATCCTATTTCATGGATAGAGATAGTATGTATATGCTTTTATTAATATCACATACTAAGTAGAAAGGGCATATAGTAAACTTTAATTTTACTTTTCAATTTGTGTGTTGTTTGGTATAATTCAAAGATAAAGAGGTAAGATATGAAAAATATAGATCGCAAAATTGCTTTGTTTATGCAGGAAAAATTAAGTAATCCTGTTTTAGATAGAATATTAGTTTCCATCACAGAGTTAGGTGACTTTTGTTTCATTTGGTTGGTTTTTTCAGTAATTTTCTATTTGATTGATGCAAAAACATTTGCTTTATTGATGGTGTTATCCATGTTAGTGACAAATGCAATAAATAATGGATTGATTAAATCACTATTTAGAAGAAAAAGACCTTATGAAAAATATGAAGACATACATACAATCATACCAGAGCCATATGGTTCGAGTTTTCCATCAGGACATAGTGCCACTGCTTTTGGAAGTGCGGTTGTGATTATGAATTATAATATAGTTTTAGGAAGCGTTGTTTTACTACTAGCAATTCTAATTGCATTTTCTAGAGTTTATTTACGTGTTCATTTTGCAAGTGATGTTTTCGTTGGTTCTTTAGTTGGTTTTTTAACAACATTATACGTAGTTGCTTTTTATTGGAGTAATTATGCGTAATTTTGTTATATATGAAAATGATGCTGGTCAGCGTGTAGATAAGTTTTTGATGAAAACAATGCCAAAGCTTCCAAAGTCGCTAATGTATAAAAGTATTCGTAATAAAAAGATAAAAGTAAATCGTAAACGATGCGAAATATCACAACGTTTAGAAGTAGATGATGAAGTACAATGTTTTATTAGTGAAGAATTTTTTGAAAATGACATTGATACTTCTTTTTTAAATGTGAAGGGTCAATTGGATATTGTGTATGAAGATGAGAATATTATCATTATGAATAAAGAGGTTGGTCTTTTGGTTCACAGCAATGAACACGAGCAAGTGGAAACACTAGTGAATCGTATGAAGTTTTACTTGTATAGTAAAAATGAATATGATTACACTTTGCAGCAAAGCTTTGCACCTTCTTTATGTCATCGTATTGATCGGAATACACAAGGATTTGTTATCGGTGCTAAAAATGCGCAAGCACTGAGAAGTATGAATGAAGCAATTAAATTACATTGTCTACAAAAAAAGTATTTGTGCATTGTAGAAGGTAAAATGGATACCAAAGAGGCTTGTGTAAGTGCATATCATAAGAAGGAAAATCAACAGGTAGATATTTGTTGGAAATATAGAGAAGGGTATAAGGAAATTATCACAAAATATAAGGTGTTAAAAGAGAGTAAAGGACTTTCATTTGTAGAGGTGGAATTGATTAGTGGAAAATCACATCAAATTCGTGCGTTGTTTGCTTTTTTAAATCATCCATTGTATGGTGACACACGTTATCGTGCCAAAAAAAGAGAATACCCTTATCAGGCGTTATGTGCATATAAATTGCACTTCAACGATATGCCAAAACCATTAGAAAATTTAAATGGTAAACAATTTGAGATTAAAGATATAGACTTTTTATCAATTCTTTGATAAAGTCTTTTTTTGAAGAGTGAGGAAAAAATATGAAGATAGGATTTGTTGCGTTAGGGTGTAGTAAAAATTTAGTAGATAGTGAAAATATGATGGGAATGATTCGTGATGGGGGGCATACGTTAGTAAATGATCCAAGTGATGCTGAGGCGATTATTGTAAATACTTGTGGATTCATTGATCCAGCAAAAGAGGAAGCCATTAATACAATTTTAGAAATGGCACAATACAAAGCGGATAAATTAAGAAAATTAATTGTTGTAGGGTGTTTGGCGCAGCGATATAAATCGCAGCTAGAAGATGAAATGCATGAAGTGGATCGATTTATTAGTATTGCTGAATATGGACGTTTACATGAAATATTAGAGGAAGAGTTGAATATCAAATTGAATATTTATGGTAAGGGTGATCGCTTATTGAGTGGTAAACCTTGGAGTGCGTATTTAAAAATCGCAGAAGGTTGTAGCAATGGGTGTACATATTGTGCGATTCCTCTAATTCGCGGTGGGAATGTTTCGTATCCATTAGATAAAATCGTAGATGAAGCAAAACTTTTAGCGAGTAAAGGTGTAAAAGAGCTTGTGTTAATTGCACAAGATACAACAAAATATGGAGCAGATTTGGCCCAAAATATTGATTTATTAGATATTTTAAATGCTTGTAATGCGATTGAGGGGTTTCATTGGATACGTGTATTGTATATGTACCCAGATGAAATTAGTGATCGTTTGATTGAAGGTATGGCTAAATTAGATAAGGTATTGCCATATTTTGATATTCCAATGCAACATGTAAATGCACATATGTTACAAGCTATGAATCGTAGAGGAAGTAAGGAAGAAGTGAAGGAAACAATTGCGAAGATACGTAGTCGTTTTGCACATCCTACTTTACGAACTACTTATATTGTTGGTTTTCCTCAAGAGAGTCAAGAACAATTTGAGGAAATGATGGATTTTGTTAGAGAAGTAAAGTGGAATAGTATGGGGGCATTTACGTATTCTCCAGAAGAGGATACAAAAGCAGCGTTGATGGATGATCAAATTTCAGAAATAGAAAAACAAAAAAGATTAGATCAATTAATGCAATTACAACGTGAAATTTCTTTATCGAATATGACACAACTGATGGATAGTGTCATTGAAGTGTTGGTTGAAAAACAAGATGGTTTAATGGGTAAATATTTTGGAAGAAGTGTTTATAATGCACCAGATGATGTGGATGGAAAAGTTATTTTCACAAGTGATAGAGTGATAGAGTTTGGAAGTTTTGTAAAAGTAAAGGTTACAAAAGTTACGCATTATGATGTGTATGGAGAAGAAGTTGATTCATAGTTTTGCTCCTGTTATTGATAAGGGCTGTAAGATTCTTATTATAGGTTCCATCCCTTCGCTAACATCTTTAGGTAAACAAGAATATTATGGATACAAGCACAATCGTTTTTGGCCTATGATAGAGCGCTGTTTTCAAGTAAGCTTAATAACGTATCAAGATAAAATAGAGTGCCTTAAATCGCGTCATATTGCTTTATGGGATGTGATTCAAAGCTGTGAAAGAGAAGGTTCACTGGATAGTAATATTAAAGGCAGTGTGTGTAATGATATAGAAGGGTTATTGAAACAATATCCAAGTATAAAATGCATATTATGCAATGGAAAAAAAAGTCATACGTTGTATCAAAAACACTTTTCTCATTTACAAGTCAAGGTAATTAGTTTACCTTCAACAAGTAATGCAAATGCAACTATAAAAAAAGAAGAACTACTAAATACATGGATAGAGCATATTCAAAACTATGTATAATAGTAGTTTTTTTGTTAGGATTCTTAATTGTTTTGGACAATAAGTAAGTAGGAGGTGATTAGGATGTGTAAAGCATTATCACAAATAGAGATGAAAGAGTATAAAGGAGGAGTGGTTAGTTGGATTACGGCTTTATGTATTGCAGGTGGAGTGGCTGCTGTTTATAAGTTGCTTTTTTCTGGTAGAGGTTCTGTTAGTATTGGACCATTTCGTGCAACTTGGGGAAACTAGTTCTTAATGTTTCTTTCTAACATATATTGTATAGGGAGGAACTTATGAATAAATTGAAGCGACAATGTGTGGAAGCTTTTGCCTATGCATTATTATTTACGCTTATCTACGTTGGTGTATTTCACTACTACATTCCCTCAGCGGATACATCTAAAACGACACTGCACGTAAATCAACTCGGATTGTACGCTGAATTGGAAAATGCGAAGCAAGTACAAGAGACAATGCAAAATGTAGATATACATACATACATTTACCAAGCAGATGGATTGTATGTCATTGTGAGTGGGGTGTTTGAAGATAAGCAACAAAGTGATGCAAATGGAGAAGTATTATCTTCTCTGGACTATTCTTATGTACAAAAATCATTTGAAATAAAAGATGAAATAATATTGGAATCGATTGAGAACGAAGACTATCAAAGTGCTCTAGATCGTATTGGAGAACAAAGTGAAAGTGACGAATCAAAATGATATGCCAAGAGAGCGCGCCTTGCAAAAAGGTGTTGAATCATTAGATAATCGAAGTCTTTTAGCATTATTATTGCAAAGTGGAACGAAGTATATGGATGTCTTTGAAATGGCGGATACATTGTTGAAGCAACTACATGGAGTAGAGGGACTTTATACATGTACCTATGCACAATTGATTCAAGTGAAGGGGATTCATAAAGCAAAGGCACTTAAGTTACTTGCTTGCATAGAACTGTCTAAGAGGATGATTACTTGCGAAATTCGACAAGGAGAAGAATTCCATTCTCCTCAAAAAATTTCGACGTATTTTAATCAGAAAATTGGATTTAAACAACAAGAACATTTTGCAATTGCTTTATTAGATGTGAAAAATAAACTTATATTCGATACGGTTTTATTTATAGGGACGATCAATTGTAGTGTCGTACATAGTCGTGATGTTTTCAAGTTGGCTATACAATATAATGCCTATAGCTTTATCATTGTTCACAATCATCCCAGTGGGGACTGTATCCCAAGTGAACAAGACATTGCGCTAACTAGTAATTTACATAAAGCATCAAGTTTAATGAATATAAAGTTATTGGATCATGTTATTGTATCGAAGAATCAATACTTTAGTTTTAAAGAAAATCAACTGTTATGAAAACAGTTGATTTATTATTTTTATTGAGCCTACACTCAAATTAGTTTATAATAACAATATTGAAAAGTAGGTGTGAAAATGAAATTAAGGAATGTACCCGATGAAGTGAAACGTTTTAGTTTATTTCAAAAAATAATAATATCATTCATTGCTCTTTTTATATCTTTTGGTATATTCACTTATGTGAGTGGGCCCAATATAATTAGCAATAATGCGAGTGAATTATTTACAAATATAAAATATGCACTGATTATTAACCCAGCTAATACAATACAAAATTGGATAGCGCATCTATCTTCTTTGGATATGGTATATGAGGAAAATGAAGCGTTGAGACAAAGTATTGCTTCGCAAGACATGTATAAAGCTGAATTGGACAAAAAAACAGAAGAATTGAAAGAGTTAGAAGAATTAATGGAGTTTAATAGCGAGTCAAGTTATATTAAACATTATGCGAGTGTTGTTTCTATGGATGTGTCTACATGGAACAAAAGCATTACTCTAAATAAAGGAGAAGTTGATGGTGTACAGGTGGATATGGCTGTAGTAAGTAGTAAAGGGCTTATTGGAAAAGTAATATCTGTGAGTGAGAGCACAAGTGTGGTAAAGTTATTAAACAGTGATTCAAATGATATGAGTGTTGCAGTCGATGTGCAGTTGGAAGAAGGATATACCTCAGGTATCCTACAATATTATGATAATGAAAATAATACTTACGTAGTACAGGTGTACGACACGAATGTAGAACTGGAAGAGGGAATGCAAATCATTACGTCTGGAAAAGGTGGGATATTTCCTTCTGGTGTACTTGTTGGAGAAGTTATAGAAGTAGAAGATCTGTATACTTCTAAAGGAAAAGTAGTAACTGTAAAACCAAGTGTTGATTTTAATAACTTTGATTATGTAGCCATATTAGAGGTTGAATCATGATTGCTTATTTATTCGTGATATTTGCCTTTTGTATAGATTTAGTAATTTCTACATGGTTTACTCCGTTATTTGTTCCAACATCTATGTATTTTGTATCAAATGTTGCTTTTTGTGCAATGATTATTAGTATTCGTAAAATGAATCTTTTGGACTCATATTTATTATGTATGTTTTGTGGAATTGTTTACGATACCCTTTTTGCTCAAACATTTTTACTTTATTTTGTAATTTACAGTATTATTTGTTTTATTGCTAAAATATGGATGCGACATGTGAATAATAGTGTTATTGAAAATATTTTACTCTGTATTTCGACACTTTTCATCAAAGAACTTATTGTATACTCATATATGTTAATTACTAGTCATACTATCATGAGTATATCTACATGGCTTACCAATAGAATGTCTCTAACACTCTTAGTGAATGCACTTCTAGTTAGTCTTATTGTATTTTTATCTTATGTAAAAGATGACTATATGAAACAACGTGAAGTAAAACTAAGAAAAGAGGAACGTTTACCATGGATGCATTAAAAATTAAATATAAAGATAACCGTTATAAGATTGTGTGTCATACATATGATTTTTCATTATTTTTGAATGAACTAGAAAACAGGTTGAAAAATGATTTTTTTAAAGAACATCGTTTTTCAGCTTGTTTTTCTTTTCCATTTTCCTTAGATGAAAAACAATTGTTTGACCTATACTTAATTTGTGAATATTGTGATATTTTAATATATGAATTGGATTGCAATTTTGCCTATTCTCAACTTAAGTGTGAACAGCAAGTGTTTGATCCGCTTGGCTCATATACAATTTATCAAGATAGTATTTATTTAGGAGATATAGAACGCGGTGTACAAATTCAGTGTGCCGCCAATTTGTATGTGTTGGGAGAGGTTCGTGGTAGTATTGATTTAGTTTATAAGCATGTTAGTGTAAAAGCAGCATCTTTTAATGGAGCACAAATTCGTGGCTTTGATACAGCTTTTCATAAAACGACAAATTTTTCGCCATCTAGCGTTTACTATAAAGATGGTCAATGTACTTGTCATTAGGAGGGCTTATGAAGGAAGTTATAGCGTTCACATCTGGAAAAGGTGGAGTTGGAAAGAGTAATACCGTTTTGAATATGGGGTATATACTTAGTGAAAAAGGATATTCGGTTTGTTTGGTTGATATGGATTTTGGACTTCGAAATTTAGATATACTAATGGGGCTAGAAAATCGTGTCTTATATGATGTTAGTGATGTCATGCAGGCGCACTGTTCTTTGAAGCAGGCGTTGATTAAAGATAAACATCATGATAATTTATATTTATTAGCGGCGTGTAAAAACTTACAAATACAAAAAATACATAAAAAGGATATGCGACAAATTGTGCATGCGTTAAAAGAACAATTTGATTTCGTTTTATTAGATAGTGCGGCCGGACTGGAGGCTGGATTTCAAACGAGTTTGTATTGTGCGGATCGTGTTATTATGGTTGCCACACTTGATCATACATCGCTACAGGATTGTGATCGTGTGATTGCTTTAGCAATGAAAGATGTCAATGATATTTCGCTTATATTAAATAAAGTGAATCCAAAATTAATTGATCGTGGGATTAGTGTTTCTGTTGCAGAGGCGATCTCTTATTTATCTATACCTTTGTTGGGAATTGTGTATGAAGATGAAGAAGTTTTGAGGTTCAACAATAAAGGAGTTCCTTTATTGTTGCATAAAAAGGAAATGACATACGAGTGTTTTCAAGTAATTCTTATGCGATTGTTGGGTGAAGATATGCCACTTCCAAAGTTTCGCCAAAAATCGATTATGAAAAGAATGTTTAAGATGGCATAATTTAAGTTCTTCTTCATATTATGTAATAGGTGATAATATGAGAAGAAGAACACATCGAAAAGAAAAGAATCCAATGTTTCGTTTTACATTATTTTTAATGGCTGTAATCATATCTGTATTAGTGTATGCGATCAATGCAAAAACTGGAATGATTCATTTAGGGAGTTTGCAAAGTTTAAACATACAGAGTGTCGTTGATTTATTATGGTGGGAAAATGCCTTTCCTTCTAGCACACCTGTTTTAGAACAACAAAATGAATACATACTTGTGGAAGGGAATACGTATACTAGTGACTCCAATCAAGTGCACACCTTATATGATGGGGTTGTTTTACTGATTGAAGAAGATAAGGTGCAGATTTTGTGTGATAATGGTTTGCAAATCACATATGGAGGATTAGTAAGTGTAGATGTGAAGGCGGATGAAAGAATATTAAAAAACGCAGCATTAGGAAGTGTTGAAAATACAGTTTCTATTACGATACTAAATGAAGCTGGAACATCTATGAGTGTAGATGAGGCGTATCAAGCATATGAGGATTAAATGTTCCTATGCATGGTGTATAGTTTTCCCTTTAGTAATATCTTTGCATTTAGAAAAGGTATTACTTTTTATATTTTTACTACTATCTATTCATGAGAGTATGCATATAATTATTGCGAGATGTTTCGGATATGAGGTGAGTGAAGTGCGCGTCTATCCTTTTGGCCTTGTTGCACATATTCGTTATTTTGAATATAAAAATAGCTTTCATGAAATCTTAATCGTATGCGCTGGTTTATTAGTGCATGTGGTTGCGATTTCTGTTTTACAGTTTTTATGTAGTCTACATGTAGTTTCCATTGCATTTCAAAACTATCTTCAAGGTGTAAATATGCAATTGTTGATGTTCAATTTATTGCCCATCTATCCATTGGATGGAGGCCGCATTATTCGAAGTTTGTTGGAATATGTTTTTCCTTTTGTATTGGCGAAAAAGATTTCAATGTATACATCTTGTATACTTGTAGCAGTGTATATTCATGCATCTTTGTTATATAGTTTGAGTGGAATGCTCTTAGTTTGTCTTTTTTGTTTTCAATATGGTTTGTATATTTTATCTTTTTCATGGGATGTGCATCAGTTTTATATGTATCGATTGTTGCATCCAGTACAAAAAAGAACAAGAATTCATCGAAAAAAGGATATTTATAAAAATGTGTACAATGTAGTTGTGAAAGACAAACAATTCCTTTCTGAAAAGCAATTTCTGCAATTTTTAATCCATGAAAAGAAAAAGAATGTGTTATAATATCAAGGTATGGAGGTAGTTTATGAAACAGAAAAGTATAATGTGTATGCTTGTATTTGTGTGCACCTTAACCCTAAGTGCTTGCCAACCTTCAAAAGAGATGGTTAGTGTCACAGTATATCCAATTCAATATATAGTAGAGCGTCTAGTTGGAGATACAATTCGTGTTCGAAATATTTCTAGTGATGAGGTCATTCAAAGTGCAGGGATTGATACGAATTATGAGAGTACATTAGAGGATTCATCAATTTTGTTTTATATATCCGGATTAGAGCCATACTTCGATGTATATAGTGATGGAATTAAGGAATCCAAAGTAGAATTAATTGATTTAATGAGTAGAGATGTACACCAGACATTCCAGCGTATTGAGACAAGTACTACAGAAGGTGTGAGTGTTGTAACAGAATTACCTTATTATGAAGGTACTGTTTTTGATATTGTGGATATGTATGAAGAAGATCCAACTTTTTATGTAGATCCAATGGCTATGATTGGAGCAGCAGAGACTGTGTATGGAGTGCTTGTTGAGGTGTATCCTGAACATAGAGCAACATTTGAAGAAAACTTAGAAATTTTAAAGTTGGATTTATCCACATTAGATTCTAAATATCAAGCTTTAAATCAGTTGGAGAATGAGATCAAGTTTGTTTCCATGACACCTAATTTTGGAACTTGGCAAAAAATTTATGGTGTAGATGTGTATCCAGTTTGTTTATCTAAATATGGTGCATTACCTACAAATGAACAGTTGAGTATTATTAAGCAAAGAATTATTGATGATGGCGTGATGTATATTGCTAAAGAAGATAATTTAAATGAAGAAATGAGTGAGTTATATGTTCAACTTGTAGAAGAGTTGGGTTTAATAGAAATTGATTTAAATAACCTTTCTTCAATTGAAGAAGCAGATCAACTTGAAAATAAAGATTATTTAACGCTTATGTATGAAAATTTAACTTCTTTAGAAGAGATGGGAAAATAGTATGGTAAAAGTAGTTGTAATGAGTGATTCGCATGGCTATAACAATCGAATCGATGCTGTGTTAGCAATGGAGTCGGATGCAGATGTATTTTTGCATTGTGGGGATTATTGTTCAGAAATTGGAGGTTATCATAATATTCACTTTGTACAAGGGAACAATGATTACGATGAAGTATCATCAGCAAAAATTATTAATGTACAAGGAACTAGAATATACATGATGCATTCACATCAACTATCGTTTTTCCATCGTGAAGAAAAAATGGTAAAATTAGCAAAAGAAAAAGGTTGTACAATCTTTTGTTATGGACATACCCACCTTCCACATTACAGTGTGGAAGATGGAATTCACATAATCAATCCAGGTTCGCTGTATCACAATCGTGATGGGAGTGACCTATCGTATGTAGTGATTCACATAGATGAAATAATAGAAGTGGAGTTCAAAGCTTTATAGAGGGTGCTATATCCTCTATTTTTTAATCTTATGGTTGAATTGTTTGCACAAATTATATATAATAAATGAGTTGAAAACGTTGATTAGGAGTAGTAATATAGTTCATCTTTCTACACAGGGAAATTGTCCAAAGACTGAAAGACAATTTAGAAAGCATATATGAATTCACCTATGAGTGAGAGCAATCCTCTCCCGATTCATTCGGTTATCATGTAAGTAAGTGTGTCGCAAGATGAAATAGGATGGTACCGCGTTGTTATGACGTTCCTATGCTTGTGCTTTTTTTTTACAAAAAAAGAGAAAGGAATCAAATGAGTAAATTAGAAAATTTAAAAACAGAAGGGTTACAACAAATACAACTCGCTGAAAGTTCAAAGCAATTACAAGAATTGCGAGTGATGTATTTAGGGAAAAAAGGACCTATCCAAGAAGTAATGAAGGGGTTGAAAGAAATCCCTGCAGAAGAGCGTGCAGCATTTGGGCAACAAGTAAATGAAGTGAAGCAATTATTGTCCCAAGCAATTGAGGCAAAAAAAGTAGAGCTAGAAGAAGTAGAAGTAAATGCTAAGTTGGAAGCAGAAAAGATTGATATAACTTTAGAGGGAGTTACTCCAACAATCGGAACATTACATCCTCTTACGATTGTGACTAACGAATTGGAGGACCTATTCATTGGATTGGGATATACGATTGCTGAGGGTCCAGAGTTAACAAGTGATATGTATAACTTTGAACGTGCAAACATTCCTAAAGACCACCCTGCAAGAGATATGCAAGATACATTTTATATTGATGTTGAAAACTTGTTGCGTACGCATACAACAGCAGTACAAACACTTGTTTTAGAGGCAAATGCACCTCAACTTCCAGTGAAGTTGGTGTGTCCTGGAAAAGTGTATCGTCGTGATGATGATGATGCTACACACTCACATCAATTCCAACAAATGGAAGGGCTAGTGGTAGATGAAAAAATCACATTAGCAGATTTAAAAGGAACCTTAGAATTGATGGCGAAACGTATGTTTGGTGAAGAGCGTTCTATTCGTTTTAGACCTAGTTTCTTCCCTTTTACGGAACCAAGTGTTGAAGTTGATGTTTCTTGTCATATGTGTAATGGTAAAGGATGTTCAACTTGTAAATCAACTGGTTGGATTGAGATACTAGGGGCAGGAATGGTACATCCTAAGGTGCTTGAAATGGCTGGTTATGATAGCGAAAAATGCAGTGGTTTTGCATTCGGAATTGGAATTGAACGTGTTGCAATGTTGAAGTATGGAATTGATGATATTCGACATTTTTATACAAATGACGTGCGCTTTTTGAAAATGTTTACGCGTTTTGAATAGGAGGTTACTATGTTAATAAGTAAAAATATATTAGGTCAATACATGGACCTATCAAATATAAGTAGTGAAGAACTGGCTGCAAAAGTAACAGCAGCAGGATTTGAAGTGGAAGGTTATGAGGCGTTAGCGAGTGGAAGTAACTTAGTTATTGGAGAAATCTTAACTTGTGAAAAACACCCAGATAGTGATCACTTGCACGTTTGTAGTGTAGATACAAAAGATAAAGTTTTGCAAATTGTATGTGGGGCTCCAAATGCAAGAGTTGGTTTAAAAGTCATTGTTGCAAAAGTTGGAGCAAAATTACCGGAACTTACGATTAAAGCTGGTGTTATTCGTGGAGTTGAAAGTAATGGGATGCTTTGTAGTTTACTAGAACTAGGTGTTGATGCGAAAACATTGAATGAAACACAAAAAGCAGGAATTGAGGAATTAGATGCGGATGCAGAAGTTGGGAATGAAGAAGTTCTTGCTTATTTAGGTTTGGATGATGTTGTTTTCGATATTTCTTTAACGCCAAATCGTAATGATTGTTTATCTGTATTTTCTTTCGCAAAAGAAGTAGGAGCAATTTTAAATATAGAAGTAAACTTGCCAATTTCTGCAAATAGTTCAGATATTGGGGAAGAAACGGATTTAGTAGTTTCTTCGCAAAGTACAAAATGTCCTTTGTATAGTGGAAAAATTGTGAATGAAGTAACCATTAAAGAAAGTCCAATGTGGATGAAGAAGTTTTTAAGTGCAGTGGGTGTTAAATCCATTAATAATGTAGTTGATATTTCAAATATTGTAATGTTGGAAACTGCACAACCTCTTCACTTTTTTGATTTAAAGAAATTAGCAAAAAAAGAAATCATTGTGAAAGAAGGTTTTTCATGTACGTATACTGCTTTAGATGGTGTTGATTATAAGGTGGAAGAGAATGACCTTATGATTAGCGTAGATGATAAAATTGTAGCAATTGCTGGAATTATGGGGGGAGAAGATTCAAAAGTAGATGAAAAAACCACTTCATTATTGATTGAGGCAGCTTCATTTGATCATGTAAGCATCCGTAATAGTGCTAGAAAATTCAATCTAAGTACAGATGCCAGTATTCGTTACCAAAAAGGAATTGAACCAAATGCACCTTATACTGCAATGGATCGCGCAATTCAATTGTTGATTGAATACGCAGATGCAAAGGGGTTTGAGAAAACGGTATACAGTGGAAACACGAAAACAGAAGATAGACAACTGGAAGTAAGTCCGAAACGTATTAATGAGCGACTAGGAACAAATATTTCTACTGCAGAAATGTTAGACGTATTAACAAGGTTGCGTTTTCAACCAACATTAGTAAATGAAAATATAGTGTTACAAGTACCTTCTACACGACAGGATATAGAAATCGAGGCAGATATTAGTGAAGAAATTATTCGCATGATTGGTTTTGATGGATTACAAAGTACATTGCCAAAAATGTCATCTACAGTAGGGAAATTAGATACTCGTCAAAGTCTGCGTAGAACATTGAGAAACATCTTCACAAACCGTGGATTTTACGAAGCGCAAACATATACGTTAATTAGCGATGGTATGGATAAGGATGCAATCTTGCCATTAGAACAAGAGCGAGTACAATTGGCAAGTCCAATGAGTGAGGATCGTAAAATTATTCGTAGTAGTATACTTCCAAGTCTACTTACAAGCGTGGCATACAATAAAAAACGTTCACTAAAAGATGTTGCTTTATTTGAAATCAGTAATGTATATCGTAAAGATGTGGTACAAGAGCGTTTGGCTTTTGCATTTAGTGGAAGCTTACAACAAACTAGATGGATGAAACTAAACATTGAGGCTAGTTTCTATAGTGCAAAAGGGTTGCTTGTAGAGGCTTTAGAGCACCTTGGATACAATGCTTCTAGAGTTATGTTTAAAGAAAATACAATGGATACAAAGCATTTCCATCCATATCAAAGTGCTTGTGTATATATCGGCCGAGATTTATTAGGTGTATTTGGTATGATTCATCCAAATATGGCGAAACAATACGACAGTGAAGCTTGTGTAATTGGAGAGTTCAATTTAGAGGTCATCTTACAAAATAAAACAAGTAAGGTGAAATACACTGGGATTAGTAAATATCCATCTCTAACAAGAGATTTAGCGTTTGTGGTGCGTGAAGAAGTGAGTGCGGCAGAAATTATTAAGTCTATTACAAAAAATGGAAAGCAGATTATATCTAATGTAGAAGTGTTTGATGTATATATGGGAGAACATGTGGAAAAAGGATTTAAATCTATTGCCTTATCGATTGTATTCCAAGCGAAAGATCATACACTAACAGAACAAGAAGTTGCAGACGTACATAATAAAATTCTTGTAACATTAGAAAAAGATGTGCAAGCTCAATTACGTAAATAAAAAAACCGAAAGGTTTTTTTATTTTGTACTTAATAGGATAATTTATATATGAAAAAAAGTGCACCACTTGGTGCACTTGAAATTTTATTATGCGTTTTTTGCGTTTGTCTTTACAGCTGGTTTTTTAGCTCTGGGTTTACGGTTACGCTTTTGTTGCATTTCTGCAATTGCTTCCTTAGAGTTTAGTATAACAGGAACAACAATTGGATTACGGTGTGTCTTCTTATATAAGAATGGTTCTAAAGTAGAGCGCACAGTATTTTTTATTTCTCCAAACGTAGTTTTTGTTTTCATACGTTCTTTTAAGGCAGACCATACAAGTTGCTCAGCTTCTTTCAACAAGGATTGTGAATCTTTAATAAATACAAATCCACGTGTTACAATAACTGGTTTTGTACAGATTTTATTTTCTCTAGAATCAATAGAAAGGATAACCGAAACAACTCCATTGTCTCCCAATATTTGGCGATCTTTTAAGACTGCTGTAGAAATTCCAGAATAATCATTTCCATCCACGAAGATAGCGTCAACTTGAATTCTTTCTTGTAAAGCGAATACTTGCTCATTGCGCATAGCAAGAACATCTCCGTTTGCTAATGTAAAGATATTATCTTTAGGCACTCCAGTTTCTTTTGCATATCCTGCATGTTGTTTCAACATTTTATATTCACCATGAATAGGCATGAAATATTTTGGCTTAATTAATTGTAGCATTAACTTCTGTTCTTCTTGAGAAGCATGTCCAGTTGTATGTAAATTATTTAAAATTGAGTTTGTTAGTACATTTGCTCCCGCACGATACAATTTATTAATTACCTGGTTTACACTATCTCCATTACCTGGAATCGGACTACTAGAGAAAATGATTGTATCATTTGGCATTAATTTAATAAAACGATGTGTCCCAGCTGAAATTCTTGATAAGGCAGCCAAAGCTTCCCCTTGCGAACCAGTACAGATGATGGTTGTTTTATCTGCTGGATAGTTGTTTACTTGTCCCGCTGTTAGAAAGTGACCATCTTTTGCATTGATGATTTTCAGCTTGCGCCCAACATCTACAACATTTTCCATACTTCTACCAAAAATTGCAATTTTACGTCCACAAGCAATCGCCGCTTCAATAATTTGTGCAACACGATATACATTCGAAGCAAAGGTAGCGACAATGATTCGACCATCTGTTTTCTTAAATGTGTCTAAAATAGAACTAGCAACTTTTTTCTCAGAGATAGAAAATCCATCCACTCCTGCATTGGTTGAATCACTTAATAATAAGGTTACTCCAATTTGTCCAATATAAGCCATTTTTTGGTATTCTGAATTTGTACCAACTGGCGTTAAGTCAAATTTAAAATCTCCAGTATGCACAATACGTCCATTTGGCGTATTGATAATGATTCCCAATGAATCTGGAATAGAGTGTGTAGTATCAAAGAAACCACAAGTGAAATATTTCGTTTCCACTTTAGCAGTTGCATCAATTTCTTTGATTTTAACCATTTTTAGCATTTTTCTTTCTTCTAACTTACGGTTAATTAATGCAATTGCGAAACGAGGTGCATAAATAGCATCAATTTTTGTTGTTTTCAATAAAAAAGGAATGCTACCGATGTGATCCTCATGCCCATGGGTAATCACTAGTATCTTTTTTTTATGTTCGTTTTTCACTAAGTGTGAAAAGTCGGGGATTACATAATCCACCCCTAATAAATGTTCATCCGGAAAACGAACACCACAATCAATAATTAAAATTTCATCTTCTTGTTCAAAACAGTACATGTTTTTTCCAATTTCCCCTAGTCCTCCTAAGGCGTAAATTAATGTATCTGATGATTTGGCAACAAAGCTATTATTTTTGTTGTTTTTCAATGATTTCTTTTGTGTTGTTGTTTTCGGTGTATTTGTTTTTGTATTCATATATTCTCCTCTCTGCATAACACCTTTGCAATATTATAGCACAATACAAGTAAAAAATAACCACAAAGTGGTTATTCGATTACAATAGCGTCTTGAACTTCTAAGAAAGGGTTCTCTTTGTTGATGTGATCATAAAATAAAACACCGTGTAAATGGTCGATTTCATGTTGTAACACAATCGCCTCATAACCTTTGGCACGAATACGAATGTTTTTGTCTTGTAGTAAATCATATGCTTCTACTGTGATTCGAGCATTTCGTATGACATAGCCTTTATGTTCATCTTGCACAGATAGGCAACCTTCACCAGATTTTAAGTATGTCTTTTGTTGTGCATGAGAAATAATTTTAGGATTCACTAATGCATATTCTACACCTTTATCTTTATCGTCGACAAAAGAGATAGCCAACATTTTTTTCAATATTCCAACTTGTGGTGCTGCAATTCCTACGGCAGGACGCAAGTCGTATTGTTTTGCTAGTTCTTCATCGGTAGAATTTCTCACATATAATAATAAATCTTCTAATGTTTGTTTATCTTCTTTTTTCAATGGTAAAATTACATCTTCACTTTTTTCACGTAATCGTGGATTTTGATCATCTATGATTTGTTTTTTCGTTATTCTCATATTACTCACCCAATTCTTTCTAATCTATTCTATATAAAATAAATACAAATTGAAAGTAAAATCATAAATTTGTTTTAAAAAAAAAGAAAATAAGGTAAAATGTTTTGGATAGGAGTGATAAGATGTTAAAACGAATTTTTAGTTTAAAAATGAATAAAAAATGTGATGGATGGATTGTAGCTGCTTCCATATTGCTGCTTTTATTAGGTTATTTTATGCTTGCTTCAATTAGTGTAGGAGCTTCTCAAAACCAAACAGATGTAGTAATTAATACATTGCTTCAACAATTTCTTTTTATATTTGCATCTTATTACTTAATGACACTCGCCACTAGGTTGTTTGCTAGATTGTTTTGCGATGAAGTAAAAGTAGTAGGGAAAAAGAATAAATCATCTAGACTCGGTCTAAAACCAGGGTTAGTTTTTGTTGCTATTATAATATTGTTAATGTTAATGGCTACTTTGTTTTTCACAGATGTAAATGGGAGTTCAGCATGGATAAAATTAGGTGGATTCACATTACAACCAAGTGAATTTGCGAAAATTATGATGATTGTATTATTTGGTTATAGTGTTTTAGATTTAGAAAAGCATAAACGTCAAAATGTATTTTATGTGTTTCGCTTTGCTTTATTTTTCTTAGCATTTTCTTGCTTGATTATTATGTTACAGCCAGATTTTGGGACACTTGTTATACTTGTTGTGCTCTTTGCATTGATGGCATTGTTACCAAGTGATTATCGATTGCGCAATATACAAAAGTTAATTATTGTAGTGAGCATTATCGCATCAATCGTATTTATATTTTTAAATACGGAAGAAGGATTGAAACTTTTAGAAGCAATACTAGGGGATAGTTATCAATACAACCGTTTTGCATCTGCGATTAACCCGTTTGCGGATATATATGGTAATTCTCAAAACATATTAATCTCTATTTATGCTATTGCAAGTGGAGGGATTACAGGTTTAGGGTTTGGAAATTCGGAACAGAAGCTTGGGTATTTGTTTGGAGGAAGTACAGACTTCGCTTTTTCAGTTACTATGGAAGAGTTGGGTTTGATTGGGTTGGTTTTAATTGTTAGTGCGTATTGCATTATTATTGGACGATTGTTTTATCATGCAATTAAGTGCAAAAGAGAAGGGTATAAAGTAATTCTAATGGGAATTGCGATTTATTTAACTTTACACTTTGTGATTAATGTTGGTGGAGTAAGTGGATTGATTCCGTTGACAGGAGTTCCTTTATTGTTTTTATCGGATGGGAATAGTGCATTATTCTCTGTTATGATTGCATTGGGGATTGCTCAATCTATAATATCTATGAATAGAAATTTGCAGGAAACAACAAAAAAAGAACCTTCGGGGGTAGAAGGCTCTTAAAGAAAGGGAAGAGGAGAAACAAAGATTACAACACCTAATGTGTTGTAATACTATCTTTCCCTATCTTTTTTATTTTATACATGGGAGAGTGAAAAAATGAGAGTTATTAGTGGAATATTTCGTTCAAGAAAGCTACATACATTAGAAGGTATGAATACAAGGCCAACATTGGACAAAGTTAAGGGGGCAATGTTTTCAGCGATTGGGAACATTGTGGATGGAGAGCGTATGTTGGATCTTTTTGCAGGTAGTGGGAGTGTTGGTTTAGAAGCAAAAAGTAGAGGAATGCATAAAATTTATTTTAACGATGAAAATAAAAAAGCGTGCGAAATTATAAAAAAAAATTGTGAACTATTGAAGGTTTGTGAAGATTGTGTTATAAATTGTTTGGATTATGAAGAAATGTTAACAAAACACAGTGATACGACATTTGACTTAATTTATATAGATCCACCTTATGCAAAAAAAGTAATTGCTACTTGTTTGCACTACATCGATACACACGACATGTTATCCGAATATGGAGTTATTGTAGTAGAAACAAGCAAAGAAGATGCATTTGAAGAGTATTATGGAAAACTATATAAATGGAAAGAAAAAACTTATGGTATTGTGAGATTAACGTATTATCGAAAGGGGGTATAATATGAAAGTTGCAATTTATCCAGGGAGTTTTGATCCGATTACGAAAGGTCATATTGATATTATAGAACGTAGTTCTCTGATTTTTGATAAAGTCATCGTAGTCATTATGAAAAATGATAAAAAAATCTGTTTGTTTAGTGAAAGTGAGCGATTAGAAATGATCGAGGAAGCTTGTATAAAGTTTGACAATGTGAGTTGCAAGGTAGGAAGTGGTTTAAGCGTTAAATATGCACAAGAACAAGGTGCTTGCGCTATGATTCGAGGAATTCGAGCAATTCAGGATTATGAGTATGAATTGGCCAGTGCGACTGCAAATATGTATCTGAACAAAGCAGTGGAAACGGTGTTCTTTATGTCCAAACCAGAATATTCTTTTTTGAGTAGTAGTAGTGCGAAAGAAATTGCAAGATATCAAGGAGATGTGTCTGGTTTTGTAGAGTCGTTTGTAGAAGAAAAATTAAAACGAAAAATGACAGAGGATAAGTAATAGATTTAATTTTAAATTAAAATGGAGGATTTATGGAGTTAACTTATATTTTAGGGCTACTTGGTGGGTTGGCCTTGTTCTTGTATGGAATGCATATGATGAGTACAGGGTTAGAAGTAGCAGCGGGGGACAAACTAGAATCGATTTTAGAGAAAGTAACGTCAAATCGATTAGTAGGAGTTGCTGTTGGAGCAATGATTACAGCAATTATTCAGAGTTCAAGTGCATCCACAGTTATGGTTGTTGGATTTGTGAATGCAGGTATTATGAAATTGAACCGTGCTGTTTGGATTATTATGGGAGCGAATATTGGAACGACGATAACGGGACAAATTATTGCGTTAGATTTGGATGTGATTACTCCGATTTTAGCAATTGTTGGTGTTATTATGGTTACATTCTTAAAAAACCAAAAATTAAATTCGATTGGAGAAATTATTGGGGGTTTAGGTATTTTGCTGATTGGGATGTCAATGATGAGTGATGCAATGTCACCATTACGTGATAATGAACAATTTGTGTCTATCATGACAACATTTACAAATCCATTATATGGAATTTTAGCTGGAGCCGCGTTTACAGCAATTATTCAAAGTTCAAGTGCATCAATAGGGATTTTACAAGCTTTAGCTTTAAGTGGTGCAATTCCTTTACAGGGTGCGATTTATGTATTATTCGGACAAAATATCGGTACTTGTGTAACTAGTTTTATTGCGTCTTTATCAGGGAATAAAAACACAAAACGAATTGTATTAGTGCATTTCTTATTTAATATGATTGGTACAGTAGTTTTTGTAACTGCAATTTCATTGATTCCATTTACAGATATCGTTATTTCTTTGACGCCGGATAATGTAATGCAACAAATTGCAAATACACACACGATTTTCAATATTACTACAACATTATTGTTGTTGCCATTTGGTACAATGTTAGTGAAGTTAACATATAAGATATTACCAATGGGTGATGATGAGAAAGAAGATGCACAAGAATTGACGTTATTATCAGAGCAAACTTTTGGTTCTACATTGGTAGCATTAGCTTCTTTAAAAAAGGAAGTTGTAAGAATGTTTGTATTAAGCACAAAATCTTTTGCGTTGTTGAAAGAGGTATATGTGGATAATAAGAAATTAAATGCAGATAAAATTGCGCGTAATGAACTGAAGATTAATAAAATCGATATGGAAATTACTAAGTTTATGACAAACGTAAATACTTTGCAAATGCAAGAGAGTGAATCAGAAAAATGTAATGCTTTATTTAAGTTAAGTGTAGACATAGAGCGTATAGGAGATCATATTGAAAATTTAGGTGAGTATGCAAAAAAAGTAAATATGAAAGATGTCAAACTTAATGAAGATATGAAAGAAGAATTATTTTCTCTATTCACTGTCATTGAACAAATGCAAGAAATGATCTTAAACATGGATATTTTCGAAGATTCAAATGCATTTGAATCAATCGTAAAAAAAGAAGATGAAGTAGATCAATTCACATTAAATTATAGAAGAAACCAAATTGCGCGTTTGCAACAAAAACAAAGTGATGCAGAAACAGGTGTTATGTACTCAGAAGTTTTAACGGATTTAGAACGCATTAGCGATTACTTGATGAATGTTAGTGAAGAGTGTCGAGAAAGTAAATTATCATTCAAAGACTTTAAATAATTACAAAAGCTTACAAATTAGGATTTGTAAGCTTTTTATATGTCAGTTGTAGTTTGTGTGAAATTATGTTATTATATGCGTGTTTTTAAAAAAGAAAGGTAATAGAGGTTAAAAAATGTTAGAAAAATTTTTCAAATTGAGCCAGCATAAAACGACTGTGAGAACAGAGCTTATTGCTGGGTTCACAACGTTCTTAGCAATGGCGTATATTTTAGGAGTAAATCCTGGGATATTAGGAGCAGCAGGAATGGATGTACACTCGGTATTTATGGCAACTGCAATTTCATCAGGATTTGCTTCCATCTTAATGGGGATGTTAGCGAATTATCCGGTTGCGTTAGCGCCTGGTATGGGAGTCAACGCGTTATTTGCATTCACAGTAGTTGGAGGAATGGGTAAATCTTGGGAAACAGCTTTAGCGGCAGTATTTGTTTCTGGGGTTATTTTCTTACTTATTTCAATTACAGGAATTCGTAAATATATTATTAATGCAATTCCAAAAGAAATGAAATTAGCAATTGGAGCTGGAATTGGATTCTTCATCGCATTCGTAGGATTACAAGGGGCAGGTTTAATTGTAAATGATGAAGCAACATTAGTAATTTTAGGAAATGTACGTGAACCATTAGTGTTATTGTCATTATTTGGAACACTAGTGACAATCGCTTTAGTTGTGAAAAAATATAAAGCAGCAGTATTTATTGGATTACTTGTAACTGCGATAGCTGGTGTAATCATGGGGTTAGCAGGAGTTGCTGGAGCACCAACATTACCTAGTGATATGTCAATCAACTTAAATATTACTACTGCAGGGTCTTTCATGGATGGGTTTCAAGACTTGTTCTCAGATCCACAATCTATGTTTGTAATTATTTTCTCATTCTTATTTGTTGATTTCTTTGATACGGCTGGAACTTTAGTTGCAGTAGCAAATAGAGCAAACTTAGTAAATGAAAAAGGTGAATTAGAAAATATTGAACGTGCTTTATTAGCGGATTCAGTAGGAACAGTGGTTGGAGCTTGTTTAGGTACATCAACAGTAACATCATTTGTAGAAAGTACAAGTGGGGTAGAAGTAGGTGGAAGAACTGGTTTAACATCGGTAGTAACGGGTATCTTATTCTTCTTGTCGATTTTACTTGCACCATTAGTAATCTCTGTAGTGACTAGTGCAGTAACTGCACCAGCACTGATTGTAGTAGGGATTTTAATGGCTCAACAATTAAAAGAAATTGATTGGAATGATATGGTTATTGCATCGAGTGCATTTGTTACAATTATCTTTATGTTATTATCTTACTCAATCTCAGAAGGAATTGCTTTTGGATTCATCACATATGGAATTGCAAAAGTAGCTGCTGGACAAGGTAAAGATGTTAGCGTCGCTGTTTGGTTATTAAACATCGTATTCGTTTTATATTTTGCATTAATTTAAATAATTGAACTTGTGATTTCACAAGTTCTTTTTTTATTTTTTT
>CAYJJS010000018.1:0-33439 GCA_964370645.1 uncultured Erysipelotrichaceae bacterium
TTTTTTATTTTGACTTATACATATATATTTTATATTGTAATAGTATGGATGGAGGGGGATAGTTATGGATAGTATGCACGTATTTAGTGGTGGTAGTTTTAAGCCATTGAAACCAAATAAAGAGGATATACATATTCAAGATATTGCGCATGCTTTATCTTTGATATGTAGAGGGAATGGGCATTTATTGCATTTTTACAGTGTTGCACAACATTGTGTAAATTGTGTGATAGAAGCAAAAGCGAGAGGGTTTAGTGAGAGGGTGCAGTTGGCATGTTTGTTACACGATGCTAGTGAGGCATATATTGCAGATATAATACGTCCAGTGAAAAAATACTTTAGTCAATATCATGAGATTGAAAGTCATTTACAAGGTGTCATTTATGAAAAATATATTCCTCAAGCACTGAGTGCAGAGGAATTACAGTTTGTAAAAGAGATAGATGATTGCATATTGAAATGGGAATTGAGATATTTGTTTGCTGGTAATGAAAATGCGTTGCACATTCCTATGAATGCGAAGTTGGAGTATCAATATAAGCGTTTTCAGGATGTTGAAAAGCAGTTTTTAGATATTTTCGAACAACTTATGAAATCCTGATTTACAGTGGAAAAAACCATGGTGACATGGTATAATTTATGATGCATTTGTAAAGAATAACATATAAAATATAGTTGTGAAGTAGATAGGATGAGCAAATCGTATCAGCTATTTACAAATGAAATGAAAAAGAGGTCCAAATGAAACAAAAAAAATATATTTTGCTTGCGCTAGCGTATTTCGTATTTGTGTTTGTTTTGTATTATGTTCAACTTCCTGCCTTGAATTGGCATGACCCTGCATTTTACCAATTTATTTTAATCGTGTTAGCAGTACCAATTTTACCATTGATAGTGCTTTCGCATGTGCCTACTATGTACACCGATATTAAAGTGAATAAACGTTACGCAAAATATGCTGCCATTGGGTTTAGTGTTTGTGTCGTATTACCACTACTACTTTCTATCGTGTCTATGAAGGTGTTTCATGCTGAAGAATATGCGAATAGAGTTTTAGTGGAAGAAGTAGATTTTGCGGAAATTGAAGAAGTGGATTTTACTAAGACACCCATTATTGATCGTACTACTACAGAAGCACTAGGGGATCGTGTAATGGGACAAATGAGCGACTTGGTTTCTCAGTTTACTGTCTCGGATGAATACACTCAAATTTCTTATCAAGAGAGTGTGTATCGTGTGACGCCCCTAGAGTATGCAGATTTGTATCGTTGGTTTACTAACCGAGCACAAGGAATTCCTGCTTATATTCGAGTGGATTCAACAAGTGGTGAGGCTGAATTAGTACGTTTAGAGGATTTAGGGTATGATAATATGCGTTATGTTCCTTCTGCAATGCTAAATGAGAACCTATATCGTCACTTGCGTTTTTCATATCCTACAGAAATTTTTGGGGATCCATCTTTTGAAATTGATGAAGAAGGATATCCGTGGTATGTGTGTACAACGTATACATATAAAGGAGTAGGGCAAAAGAAATCGGTGAATGGAGCGATTATAGTCGATCCAATTAGCGGAGAAAGTCAAAAGTATGAATTGGATGAAATCCCACAATGGGCCGATCGAATTTACCCAGAATCGTTAGTTATTGAAGAAATTGATGATTATGGTAGTTTACAAGATGGGTTTATTAATTCTTTGATTGGGCAAAAAGGAGTCGTTGTTTCTAGTGATGGGTATAACTACATTGAGAAAGATGACGATATATGGATGTATACAGGAATCACAAGTGTTACAAAGGATGAAAGTAATCTAGGTTTTGTACTTGTGAATATGAGAACGCATGAAGCGTTACGAATTGATGCTCCTGGAGCAAATGAGAATAGCGCAATGAAGTCCGCAGAGGACGAAGTTAAAAATTATGGATATGAAGCTACGTTCCCTATTTTAGTGAATGTAAATGAACGTCCTACTTATATGATGGCTTTACGAGCCCCAAGTAGTGAAGATAGCATGGGAGTTATAAAGCAGTATGCGATGGTTGATGTAGAAGACTATCAAAAGGTAGTCATTAGTGATGTGAACGATGGTTTTGAATCTTTAAAGAAAATGATGATTGAGGTACAAGGTGATACGCCGGTTGATGTGGAAGAAGAAGTTGTGAAAACAATTACGATTGCAAGCATTGAGAAAGTATATATTGATGGAAATACAAAATATTACTTAAGCGATAGCGAGGGTAATAAATATAAAGTGAATTTTACAACGCAGAATGAAGATGTATTGGCTTTTTTAGCACTTCAAGATGAAGTGGAAGTTTCGTATACGCAAGAAGAGGAAGTAATAGAATTGACAAGTATTAAAATCAAAGGTACCTAAGGTGGAAATTTTCCACCTTTTCTTGTCCAAAAAATAAAATTTGCATATCCGTTGCAAATATGGGCAAAGTAAAATAAAGTTAAATTACATACAAGACTACATGTATATTCAGAGAGGAGTTATAATTATGAAAATTACAACAAAAGGTCGATATGGTTTATGTTTAATGGTAGATTTAGCCGAGAATTACGGAGTGAAAAGAGTTAGCTTGAAAAATATTGCTGACAGACATGAAATCTCATTTAAATATTTAGAACAAATCATTCGTGAATTGAGTCAAAAGAATTTAGTAGAAAGTGTTAGAGGTCGTGATGGCGGGTATATATTGACTCGACGGCCTGGCGAGTACACAGTAAAAGAAATAGTAGAAGTTTGTGAAGGTTCTTCAACGTTTAGCAAGGGGGAAGGTTGTGGAAGATCTAATTTTGTTTGGAGTGAAGTAAATAGTATTGTAGTCGATTATTTAGAATCTGTAACATTAGAGAGTATTGTAGAAAAAAATAAAAAGAAATAAAGGAGGCATGCGTAGTGGGGAAAGTATATGAATCCATTGATCAATTGGTTGGAAATACACCAATAGTTAGATTGAAAAAAATTGAAAAAGAATATGATTTGAATGTGAAATTACTTGTTAAATTAGAAATGTTTAATCCTGCTGGAAGTGTAAAAGATAGAATTGCAAAAAATATCCTTGAAAAAGCTGAAAAACAAGGTAAAATTAAAGAGGACACTATTTTAGTGGAAGCTAGCTCTGGTAACACTGGAATTGGACTTGCTTGTATGTGTGCAGCAAAGGGATATCGATTGATTGTGACTATGCCAGAATCAATGAGTATCGAGCGTAGATTATTGTTGAAAGCGTATGGTGCAGAAGTCGTTTTAACTCCAGCATCTAAAGGGATGAAGGGTGCGATTGAAGAGATGCATCGTATTTGTGAAGAAAATGAAAATTGCTTTATGCCTTCACAATTTGAAAATTCAGCAAATCCAGAAGCGCACATCTTAACAACAGGGCCAGAAATTTATTTTGATACTGATGGTGAAGTAGATGTATTTGTGGCTGGAATAGGAACTGGTGGTACCATCAGTGGTGTTTCAACATATTTGAAAAGTAAGAAAGATGTTCAAATTGTGGGTGTTGAGCCAATGGATTCACCTGTATTAACAGGAGGAAATCCAGGTCCACACGCACTGCAGGGTATTGGTGCTGGTTTTATACCAAATACACTAGATACAACAGCCTATGATTGCGTTTTACGCGTGAGTAAAGACGAGGCGTTTCTTTGCGGAAAACAAATTGCAAAAAAAGAAGGTATATTTGTAGGGATTTCAAGTGGAGCAGCACTTGCTGCTGCGATAGCGTATATTAAGAATAATGATATTCAAAACAAAACAGTAGTCGTTTTGTTGGCGGATACAGGGGAGCGTTATTTGTCCTCTGAGTTTTTGAAGTAGAATACATGGGTGGGTATATTCATAATGAGAAGACGATGGACCGTTTATGCAGTATGCAGATATACAAAGGCTTAAAAGGATACTTCCTTGCACAACTTACTCTTTTTAAACCTTATTCAGATTTTGAATGTGTATGTTATTATAATGTGATTATGAATATGAATTGGTTGGGATTAAAAAACAATGGTTAGTAACCATTGTTTTTTTTAGTATTCACGTACCCAATTCGCACGTTTATAGTAGATAAATAGTATTGTTGCACTTAATACCCAAGTGATTGGCCACCCCATAAATACAAAACGGATATCATTGAAGTACCAAACGGAGAAGCTTACCCAAATCATACGACAAATACACCAACAAGAAACCATGACATACATTGGAATTTTGGTAAGACCAGCACCTCTAAGTACACCAGCTAAAGAATGTGAAATTGCCAATAAAATATATCCAGGTACTACTGTGTGCATCATTAATTGTCCAATTTCAATGACTTCAGGATTTTGCGAGAAAATGGACATAATTTGTGGAGCGAATAAAAGCAGCAGTAACGATATACATGCGATAGAAATGCAACTCATTAACATACCATATTTTGCACCTTTACGAACGCGTTCGTATTCTTTAGCTCCGATGTTTTGTCCAACAAATGTTGTTAATGACATAGAGAAGGACATAACTGGCATCACTGCAAAACCATCTACTTTCATATACGAACCAGCCCCTGCCATGGCAATTGCACCAAAGGAATTGATATTTGCTTGAACAATTACATTGGATAAAGAAACAATTCCATTTTGTATGGCACTTGGCAGTCCGATTTTGATGATGCGTTTGAAAATATCTTTGTGAAACTTAATTTTACGAATCTGAAGACGATACATTTGATCGCTTTTTATGAGCAGTCGCAAGGTCAATATGGCGCTTAAAGCTTGTGCAATCATCGTTGCATAAGCTACACCGGCAATCCCCCAGTCAAACACAATGACAAATAGTAAGTCTAATACAATGTTTGTAATGCTGGAAACAATAAGGAAGTATAGGGGGTGTTTGCTATCTCCTACAGCACGTAGTACACCACTCCCCATGTTATATATAATCAGCCCCATAATTCCACTAAAGTAAGTGCTTAAGTACAATGTACTATTAGCTTTGACTTCTGGAGCTACATTCACTAATTCAATAATCGTAGGCGCAAACACTACACCGATACAGGTTGCTATGATACCTGCACAAAATGCTAAGGCAATGGTAGTGTGTACAGCTTTATGTACTTGTTGCTCCTCTTTAGCCCCAAAGTGTTGTGAAATGATAACACCACCACCTAGTGCAAGGCCCATGAAAAAACTCACTAATAAATTGATAATGGAACCACTAGAGTTTACGGCTGCTAATGCATGATCACCGATGAAATTACCAACAACAATACTATCAACAGTATTGTATAGTTGTTGAAATAAATTTCCTAGTAATAAAGGTAATGCGAAAAATAATATTTGTTTTGTAATGTTTCCTTGTGTTAATAAACCTTTTTGTTCAATGCTCATAGGGGCTCCTTATACTTCTAATACGTTAAAGTATACGCTTATTTTTTTTAGAATTCTAGTAGCTATATTAAAAAAGCAAAGAAAAAGAGAATTGTTATTCTCCAAATCTGCTTAGCAATCGATCACACAGTGGTTGTATGTATTGTTCTTGTAAGTCAGGGGAAAGTCCAAATTCTCCGATTTTAATTTTAGGTTTTAAAACACCATGAAAGTCACTACCCATACTAATGTATAGATTGTTTTGTAAACAAAAGTTCTTATAATATTCATTCTTTTTCGCATCGTGATAGTTACTAAAAGCTTCGATTCCATCGATACCTGCTTTTATTAATCGATGCAATAATCCAGTATTGTGGAAAAACAAGTTATTTGGATGTGCTAATATTGCAACTCCCCCATCTTTATGGATCTGTGCGATACTATCCTCTAAGCTAGGGTAGAGCACCTCCACATAACATTTCTTAGCATTGCTACAATGATCAAAGTAGTAGTTTGGGATAGGGCTATTTGATTTTTCACCACCTTCTAAATAAGGTTCAAAATCAGGTATATCTGGATAGGTTTGAAACATATGTTCAACGATGTAGAAAAAGGGGTTGTCACCTTCTTTAAAGTTGGCAAACATCTTGTCTTGATCCAATGTAATGTTATACACTTCTTCGAAACGTTGTATTCGAGTTTGTGTAACATTATCCATAATAGTGTTAATGTGATGGGGCAAGTTTTTGTAGTACGGGTTATTTATATTGATTCCATAGCCCAAAATGTGCATATCGATACCTTCAAAACGTGTGTCTAATTCAATTGCAGCAACTACAGTAATATTTTCTTTTTGTGCAAAATCAGTAATCTCTTGCACACCTTCAATGCTGTTGTGATCGCACAATGCGATGACATCAATTTGTTGTTGTTTCACAAATGTGATCAGTTGTTCGCAGGAATATTGGCCATCGCGACTATAGTTAGAATGCATGTGTAAGTCATATCGCATAAAGTGTCTCCTTTAATAAAAATATCGTACGCTACTTAAGTTAGAAACGCAAGACCTATTGTGAAAAGTGAGAATAAATACAAGGTAGTCGTTGTGAAAGAAAATGAAAAAAGATGTAAATGAAAGTTTTTTTTCAACGATTCAGACAATTTTGTTTGAAATCATTAGGATTTACATATATAATGTGTTACATAAATTAAGGAGGAAACGTATGAGAGCAGTATTGAGTGTGATTGGAAAAGATGGTGTAGGAATCTTAGCAAAGGTGAGTAATAAATGTTGCGAAGCGAATGCTAATATTGTGGATGTAAATCAAACGATTATGCAAGACATGTTTTGCATGATTATGTTAATAGAAATTGATGCTTTAAAAATGGAATATACTGCATTCGTGGATAAGATGCATTCATTTGGAGTAGAACTTGGAATGCAAATTCATGTGATGCATGAAGATATATTCAAGTCTATGCATACAATTTAAGAGGTACACTATGTTAAATACAGATAATATATTAGAAACGATTAAAATGATTAATGAAGAACATTTAGATGTTCGTACCATTACGATGGGGATATCGTTATTGGATTGTGCCGATAGTGATATTGATGTATCTTGTGAGAAGGTGTATCAAAAAATTACAACAAAAGCGAAAAATTTAGTGCAAGTTGGACAACAAATTGAGAAAGAATATGGGATTCCAATTATTAATAAGCGAATTTCAGTGACGCCAATTGCTATGTTAGTTGCGGTGAGTGGTGGAGACCCAGTAAAATATGCAAAAACACTACAACGCTGTGCAGATACAGTAGGAGTGGATTTTATTGGAGGATATTCTGCGCTTGTTCAAAAAGGTTTTTCTGCAGGGGATGAAGCGCTGATTGCTTCAATTCCACAAGCATTGGCACAAACAAGTAATGTTTGTTCCTCTGTAAACATTGGTTCTAGTAAAGCTGGGATCAATATGGATGCAGTGGCTATGATGGGAAAAATTATTAAGGAATCGGCTGAGTTAACAAAGGATAATCAATGTTTAGGAGCTGCAAAACTAGTTGTGTTTTGTAATGCGCCAGAAGACAACCCTTTTATGGCAGGAGCTTTCCATGGTGTTGGAGAAGCAGATTGCATCATTAATGTAGGTGTTAGTGGTCCAGGTGTTGTGCGTGCAGCATTAGCAAATGCTCCAAAGGATTTACGTATGGATGAAATTGCAGATTTAATTAAAAAGACTGCTTTCAAAATTACAAGAATGGGACAAATGGTTGGTAACTTAGCTTCGCAACGATTGGGTGTTCCTTTTGGGATTGTTGACTTAAGTTTAGCACCTACTCCTGCAGTGGGAGATAGCGTTGCATACATCTTGGAAGAAATGGGTCTTGATACTTGTGGTGCTTATGGGACTACCGCTTGTTTAGCGATGTTGAATGATGCTGTAAAAAAAGGTGGAGTTATGGCAAGTAGTTCTGTAGGAGGACTTTCTGGGGCGTTTATCCCGGTTTCGGAAGATGCGGGTATGATTAAAGCAGTTCGCTCAGGAGTCTTAACATTAGAGAAACTAGAAGCCATGACAGCGGTTTGTTCAGTAGGTTTAGATATGGTCGTTGTACCAGGAGAAACAACACCTGAAGTCCTATCAGGAATTATTGCAGATGAAGCAGCTATAGGAATGGTAAATTTTAAAACAACAGCAGTTCGTATCATACCAGCAATTGGCTACCAAGTAGGAGATGAACTGGAATTTGGTGGTCTGCTTGGAAGTGGTCCTGTCATGGATATTAATCAAACATCATGTAGTGTAATGATTCAACGCGGGGGTAAAATTCCTGCACCATTACATAGTTTAAAAAATTAATATGCATTTTATATTTGATGTCGATGACACCTTGTATGATCAATGCGAACCTTTTCTTAGAGCAATCACAAAACTTGGTTATGATGCTTTGTATCCCTTGGATTATATTGCTTTATTTACAAGAAGTCGTGCATACAGTGAAGAAGTGTTTGCAAAAGTTGTAAAAAATGAGATGAGTATTGATGAATCTGGTGTATATCGCATAAAAAAAGCATTTTTAGATGATGGTGTTGTACTACAAGATACACAAGCACTTGCAATACAAGTTCAATATAGAGAAAATCAGTCAACCTTGTGCTTAAGTGAAACGATGCAGGATATATTAAAATATCTTGTTATTCATGGACATACTTTAGGAGTCATCACGAATGGTCCTTATGCGCATCAACAAAGTAAGATTGATGCACTTCAACTACATACCTATATACCCCAAGAACATATTGTGATTTCAGGGCAGGTTCAAATCGATAAACCAAACCCTGCAATTTTTCAGTATTTAGAGGATATCCTTCATTGTGAAAAGAAGGATACCTATTTCATTGGAGATTCCTATGAAAATGATGTTTTGGGGGCTATAGGAGTTGGGTGGAACGCTATCTATTTCAATCGCCGAGGACATCAAGGTAAGGTGGTAACACACGAAGTGAGCAATGAACAACAACTGTTTATGCTACTTAAACAAATATGCAAAGGCACGTAAGTGTCTTTTTGTTTTTAAGCATGGAATAAAATAAAAAAATAATATATAATGTATAGACGTAGAGGTAATCATGGAAAATATAATCGTCCCAATTTTTGAAAAAGAAGATATTTATAAAGTGAAAGCAGCTAAGGCTACAAGTGTTATCATTGGTAGTCCTTTTTTTAGTGTCAGAAGTTGTTCTTACTTTACCCAAGAACAATTACAAGAGGTGGTTTTGTTGTGTAAGCAACAAGCATTGCAGGTGTATGTCTTATGTAATCGTTTTTTTATGGAAGAAGAGTTAGTGCAGCTACAAGTGTTTTTAAAACAACTTAAAGCATTGTGTGTGGATGGTATTTATTTTTCAGATATGGCAGTGTATCACCAAAGTTGTCAATTGGATATACAACATCGATTAATTTATAATCCTGATACCATTTTAACCAACTCTTATGATTTACAGGCATATATGGATTTAGGTATCCAAATGTGTACTATTTCTAAAGAAATTCCTTTGGATGATATTCAAAAAATCATGAAACAATGCCATGCACGTGTTGAAGTATTAGTGCATGGTAGGACTTTACAAATGCATTCAAAGCGAAATTTGTTAAGTAACTATATGCAATTTTTAAAGCGAGATACAAGTTTAAAAAATAACTTGCAAGTGTATTTAAAAGAAGAAAATAGAGAAGAACATATGCCTATTATTGAGGATGCACAAGGTACACATGTATTTAGTGGGTTTAGTTTATGTTCTTTTGAGGAGATGGATACACTTGTACAGTGTGGTATTCATGACTTTAAAATAGAGGGATTGTTTTCTACTATTGATGAAGTGTGTCAAATTGTACAGGATTATGTGATGGTGATTGAAAATCCCCAAAGGGGTAGAGAACTATATCAAAAATATCAAAATGCATTTTTAGAGCAAAACATTACTAAAGGATTCTTATATAAGAAAACGGGGTTGTTGAAATGAGAGAGAAAATTGAATTATTAGCACCTGCTGGAGATTTGGAAAGGTTGAAGATTGCAATTCGTTATGGTGCAGATGCTGTATATATTGGTGGAAAGAAATTTTCACTTCGTTCAAGAGCGAGTAATTTTGGTATGGAAGAAATTAAAGAAGCGGTACTTTTTGCAAAGCAATATGGTGCACATATCCATGTAACCATTAATATGTTACCGCACGAAGAAGATTTTGAAGGCTTAGATGAATATGTAAAGCAATTGGAACAGGCACAGGTAAGTGCGGTAATCGTTGCTAGTTTAGCAATTATGAAGCGAGTGAAAAAAGTTGCACCTGCATTAGAAGTGCATGTATCGACACAACATTCTTCAACCAATAGTGGTGCAGTCGCTTTTTGGAAGCAAATGGGGATGGATCGAGTGGTACTTGCAAGAGAGTGTAGTTTACAACAAATTATACAAACCACAAAACAATCCGATTTGGCGATTGAAGCATTTATTCATGGTGGTATGTGTGTTTCGTATTCTGGTCGTTGTACACTTAGTAATAATATGACCACACGTGATGCGAATCGCGGAGGTTGTGCACAAAGTTGTCGTTGGAAATATCGTTTATATGAAAATACACAAGCAATACATGAAGAAGATCACTTGTTTTCTATGAGTAGCAAGGATTTATGTGCGATATCGTATATTCCACAATTGATTGAAGCGGGTGTAGCTAGTTTAAAAATAGAAGGTAGAATGAAATCACAGTATTATGTCGCGACAGTTGTAGGTACATATCGTAAATGTATTGATGCATACTATGCACAAGGAAGTATCAGCGAACAACAAATGCAGCACTTTAAACAAGAGTTGCAAAAAGCAGAGAATCGAAGATGTGCTGTAGGGTTTTATGAGGGAATGCCCAAAAGTGAAGATCATTTATATGGTGTGAATGGATCGGGTGTCTCACAAGAGTTCATCGCCTATGTGTTAGGTTATGATAGTGAAAGTAAGATGGCTAAGATAGAGGTTCGTAATCACTTTACATCCAATATTGCATGTGAATTGTTTGGGCCAGGAAAAGAAAATATAGGGTTTGAGATGCCTACTTTATATAATGAAGCGAATGAAGTGGTTGAAGTTGCGAAAACGCCAATGCAGGTATTGTATGTTCAACTGGATTTTGATGTAAAACAACATGACATGATTCGTAAGGTGATGCAAAATAAAGAAGAAGTTTATTAGGAGGAAATAATATGAAATTAAGTAATAGTTTCTTTTATACGATAAGAGAAAATTCAAAAGACGAAGATAGTACGAGTGGAAATTTATTAGTTCGTGCTGGGATGATTAAAAAAAGTAGTAGTGGGATTTATATGATTATGCCAATGGGAAAAAAGGTATTACATAAGATTGAAAACATTGTCCGTGAAGAGATGGATGCAGCTGGTGCACAAGAGTTATTAATGCCAGCGTTAATTAGTGAGGATGTATATATAAAAAGTGGACGTAGAGAAGCTTTTGGTTCAAATATGTTTGCACTTAAAGATCGTTACCAAAAAAATTATGTGCTAGGTCCAACACATGAAGAGTTATTTACGATGGCAGCAATGATGAAAGGGAAGTCATACAAAGATTTCCCATATAATTTATATCAAATTCAAACAAAGTTTAGAGATGAAACAAGACCAAGATATGGTTTGATTCGTGTTCGCGAATTTATTATGAAAGATGCGTATTCGTTTGATGTGGATGAGGCAAGTTTGGATGTGTCTTATCAAAAGATGTTTGATGCATATCATACAATCATGAAACGTTGTGATTTAGATTATAAAGTAGTAAAAGCAGACACTGGAGCTATGGGTGGTTCACTGAGCGAAGAATTTCAAGCGATTTCTCCAATTGGGGAAGACGTGGTAGTAACATGTTCACATTGTGATTTTGCAAGCAATTTAGAAATTACGAAAGTCGTTGATAGAAGTGTTGCAAGTGAAGAAATATCTTTAGAAAAACAAGTAATATGTACACCAAATGCGAAAAGTATTGATGATGTAGCTGCGTTTTTTAAAAAAGATGTAAGTCATTTTGTGAAAACGTTGATTTATGATGTAGATGGGACAACCTATGCGTTTTTATTAAAAGGAAATCGTGAATTAAACGAAACAAAAGTATTGAAGCTATTGCAAGCGAATGAAATGGAGTTAGCATCCTTTGAAACAGTTGAAAAAGTGAGTGGAGCAAAAGTTGGGTTTGCAGGACCAATTGGATTAAATTGTCCAATTATAATGGATCAAGAAGTTTCAAATATGAAAAACTTCATTGTGGGAGCAAACCAAAGTGACCACCATATTTGTAATGTGAATGTTGAAGACTTCACTGTAAAATGTATTGCTGATATTGGAGAGGTACAAGTAGGAGATGTTTGTCCAACTTGTCAAAATGAGTTAGTCTTTCAAAAAGGGATTGAAGTGGGGAACACTTTTAAACTAGGTACAAAGTATGCTGAAAGTTTAGGGTTACAATATTTAGACAAACAACAAAAATTACATCCAGTAGTTATGGGATGCTATGGATTTGGATTGGAACGCTGTATGGCGAGTATTGTTGAGCAACACAATGATGAAAATGGGATTGTTTGGCCAATAAGTGTTGCACCTTTCCATGTTGGTATTGTAATTGTATCTTTAAAAGATGAATTACAGGTACAAATCGCGAATACATTATATGATGCATTGAAAGAAAAAGGTGTAGATGTATTATTAGATGATCGAGATGAAAGAGTTGGAGTAAAATTCAAAGATATGGAACTGATTGGATTACCAATGCGTATTACGGTAGGGAAAAAGATTAGTGAACAAAAAGTTGAATTTAAAACAAGAACTGGTGAAATGGTAGAAATTGGAATAGAAGAAGTAGTAAATCGCATTTGTGAATCAGTAGGGTTAAAATAAATTTTAACCCTTTTTTCATAATGCATATTTATATTATAGATATGCTGTGGTCTGCGTCTTTGATAGAGAGACAATGAACACGGATATGAAAAAGTTTTCAAAAATGTATGAAAATTTTTACGCAAATGCTTTTATATTTTGCGAAAGTGTAGTATAATCAAACTCGTAGAAAAGAAAGCGTAGGTAACAATATGAAAGAAAAACTGTATTTAACAAAAGACATAGCAATTGTAAACTTTGACTTGGCATACCCAAGTTCACTTGGTGATATTACTTCATCGAATACATTGAGCAATTTTATTATGAATTACATTGAGCATTTATCAAATGCTGATAAAGAGTTGTATAATTGGGTTTTAAATGGAAAAAGTGCAAGAGAAGCAAATGTAGATTTATCAAAAGTGTTTCGCCAATTAATGGTACTAAAAACAGATGAATTTGAAAGTTACTATTTAAATGACAAAACAAAATTATTAGATTTTGTTGAGGGGTTATACGACTTTTGGAAATCACACCAAAGATATTCAGTAACAGTAAATCGATTCAGTGGAATGAGTTCCATTCCATTTGTAACAGCGGATTCAAACTTCAATACGATGATTCGTTCTGTATATCGTCAAATTCAGCAAACAGTAATTGGTAGAAAAAATAATGTATATCGTCAGTTACAAGCTGGAACAAACTCAGCAATTGCTTGTTTTAAAAACAAAGCAAAATTGAGTGATAAGTATGCATTGTTGGATGATATTTTATTTATTGAATCGGTAATGCTAAGAACACCAATGATTTTACAACCAAGATCGAATAAGAGAACAGGAATGTTTACAGAAGTATTTGAAAATCCAATTCATAACTTCGTAGGAAATCCTTCAGAATTCTTTGCATATCCAGCAAAAATTGGTAATTTACTAGTTTTTATTTACTTCCATAGAGACTTTATGTCTAGTGGAACAGCATTAGGAAATTTATTTGAGTTGGCAACACCGGATGAAGCAAGTAAAAAACCAGATGCAATTTTACTGTTTGGAAATAAAGATGGGAAAAATGAGACAAACTTCTACTATGATGAAGCAGAAGATTTATGGGTAGGAAGTGTTTCATACGATGAACGTATCGAATATTTTGGATATATGAAAAAAATGACACTTACTTTACACAACTGTGCGATGATGAGACGTGGATGGTTACCAATTCATGGTGCTTTCATTAATGTTACATTAACAAATGGTAAGCGTAAAGGGATTATGTTGATGGGAGATTCTGGAGCAGGTAAGTCGGAATCTATTGAAGCTTTAAAAACAATTGGTAGCGATGTAATTAAAGATATAGAAATCGTATTTGATGATATGGGTACTGTGCATGTTGAAGATGGAATTCCATATGCACAAGGTACAGAAATTGGGGCGTTTATCCGTTTGGATGATTTGGATCCAGGTACACCATATAGAGATATGGACCGTTCAATCTTCTTTAATCCAGACTCAACAAATGCGCGTGTAATCACGCCGGCAGCACCATATTCAGTCATTGCTGCAAACCACCGTATTGATTTGTTCTGTTATGCAAATAACTATGACCAAATCGTAGGAATGCGTAAAATTACTGATATGGAGGAAGCAAAACCAATTTTCATTGAGGGAAAACGTATGGCCAAAGGAACTACGCAAGAAGTTGGGTTATCCACTACGTACTTTGCAAATCCATTTGGACCGATGCAACAACAAGATATTTGTCAGCCATTAATTGAAGAAATGTTTGATGTATTATCTAGTACTGGAACATACATTGGTGAAATCTTCACACATTTAGGTTTGGATAAATCAAATCGTGATGGAATTCATTTAGCCGCAAAAGAACTATTGAAATATATCGAAGAACAATAAGCGTAAAAGAACAGGGAACTGTTCTTTTTTTATACTGTGTGAATTTTTGGGAAAGGTAACAATTTTAGTAGGTATATGTTATAATGATATGAGTGATTAATGAATGGGAGTGAGTGTAAATGATTAAGTCTATGAAAAAAACAATGATAATCTATTTGATTGCATCTATTGTAGCCTGCTCATATATGGTTATCTTTTATAATGTAAGTGCCTATGAGTTTGCGGGAAATGAGGAGTATTGGTCTGGGTATTGTCAAGGTGTAATTAGTAGTGATGATAAACAAAAGCAAATTGACTGTAATGCATACTCAGAGTATATTAGCGGACAACTAGCTTCTGCACAAGGAAATGCTAGTTCATTGAGTGCTTCGGTGGATGCTGTGAAAGCAGATTTAAGTAACTTAGAGGAAGTTTCACGACAGTATTTGGCTGAAATTGAGACGGTTCAAAATGAAATTATTGCGATTAATGCATCATTGATAGAAATGGAAAATAGTATTGTTGAATTAGAGGCGCAAATAGGTGTGACTTTATCAAATATTGAACAAAGAAGTGAGCAAATTGCACAAAGAATGATTCAATTACAAGTAAGTGTAAATACAAACCAGTATTTTGACTTTATTATGGGAGCTACGGACTTGGTGGATTTAGTACAAAAGTCTTCTCACCTTTCGCAGTTTACGGAAAATGATCAACAACAAATTGAATTGTTAGAAGCAGAACAATTGGAATTGGAATTTCAACGAGAAGAAGCAGAAAGGTTGCAAGAGGGTCTTGAATTACAAAGTCAAAATGCGGCTTTAAAAGAAGAACAGTTAGTTCAGTATAAAGCAGAAAATGATGCTTTAGTTGCTGAGTATGAAATTAAAGTGATGGAGTTACAAAATGCATTGAATGAAGCACAAGGTGCAGCCAATACATTAGCAAATCTTAAACCATCTTTTTCAATTAGTGCAGGTGGAGATGCTAATATTGGAGATGTGAATTCGAATGGATTTTTAGAGCCAATTCAAGGTAGTTGGATTTCACGTGGTGTCTATTATGGACATCGAGGAATTGACTATGCGGCTTCTATTGGAACGCCAATTATAGCGCCTGCTGACTCATATATCGTGTTTGCGTGTACTGGGTTTGGAGCTGGATGGTTTGGTAATACGGATGGTCCCTCTAAAGGGGCACCAGTAGGTGGAGGTAACTCTGTGCGAATTATGTTTGTGGTGAATGGGCAGACATTCGCAATGAACTTTCATCATTTATCAAGTGTACCAGCAAACATCTTAAGTGCAGTTGGAACGGATACTGTCATTCCACAAGGGCAAGTAATTGGTTATGTAGGAAGTTCAGGAAATTCGACAGGTCCTCATGCCCATGTTGAAATGTTTACGTTGAATCAAAGCATTCAACAAGCGGTAGCAACATGGTTCAGTACAGGTGATTGGCAAAGTAGTGCTGGTTGGGGAAATGCTACACCAGCGTATGGAAGTTATGGTTCGCGAATCGATCCAGCAATTTACCTATAGTTTCCATATTGAATAATTTAATATTTATAGTATAATCAAAGTTATATATCTAGGAGGAAATAATATGTATTATAATGAAAGCGTAGAAGTAAACAGCGTTGATGGATTAAGAAAACATTTTGTAAAAACATATGGATGGATGGCAATTGGAGTTCTAATTTCATTTGGAGTAGGGTTTTTCTTGACAACAACAGGAATGATTTTCGATGTAATGGAATATGTATTCATCGTGCTTATTGCACAATTGGGTGTTGGGTTTGCGATGATTGCTGGTAGAAGTAAAATGGGTGCTAGTGCCTTACTGGCTTGTTTCTTAATTTATGCAGCAATGCTAGGTGTGACAATTTCAACTTTATCATTCGCTTATGATTTAGGTACACTAATTCAAGCCTTTGTTGCAGCGACAGTATTCTTTGTTTGTTTAGCAGTAATTGGAACAACAACAAAAATGGATTTATCGAAAATTGGTACAATCGCAGTTGCAGGTTTATTTGCAATGATTATCTTTAGTTTAGTATCTATGTTATTTGGGTTTTCTTTTGATACATTAACATACTCAATTATTGGTTTATTATTGTTTGTAGTAATTACTGCATGGGATGCACAAAAATGTAAAAAAATTTATTTTGAATGTGAGGGAGATGAACAAATGTTAAAGAAAGCAAGTATTAATTCTGCTTTCATGTTATATTTAGATTTCATCAACATGTTCATATATTTAGTAAGAATTTTTGGAAATAGAAGATAAAAAAAGGTAGTTCGCTACCTTTTTATTTAGGAGTAAGTATGGAAAATAAAGAGATTGAACGTAGTATTATTAAAACGTATCGAAAAGAAATATGGTCAAAGTTTATGAAGGCCATTAGTCAATATGAATTGATTGAAGAAAATGATGTTATCGCAGTTTGTATTAGCGGTGGAAAAGATAGCATGGTATTAGCGAAGTGTTTTCAGATTTTGAATCGTTTCACCAAAGTAGCATTTCAGGTAAAATATTTGGTAATGGATCCAGGTTATAGTAAAGATAATTTGCAACAGATTAAAGACAATGCGAAACACCTTGAAATTCCTATTCAAATATTTGATGCACAAATATTTGATTATGTGAGTACATTAGATAAAAATCCATGTTATTTATGTGCGAGAATGCGTAGAGGTTATTTGTATCGTTTTGCGAAAGAATTAGGTTGTAATAAGATTGCATTAGGACATCATTTTGATGATGTGATTGAGACGAATTTGATGAATATTTTTTATAGTGGTGAAATTCGTACAATGATGCCAAAGTTGCATAGCCAAAATTTTGAAGGAATGGAGTTGATTCGTCCTTTATATTTAGTGAAGGAACATGATATTAATCGCTTTAAAATACAAAATGAATTAACGTTTCTACAATGTGCATGTCGTTTTACAGAGGCTTGTGAATTGGATTCGTCCTTAGAGGAAAAGGTGAGTAAGCGTGCAGAAATGAAACAACTTGTTGCAAGTTATCGTAAAATCAATCCAAATGTGGAGAGAAACTTATTCAATTGTATGAATAATGTGAATTTGCAAAAAGTGCTTACCTATTACGATGAAGAGAAGGAAGTACATTTTTTAGATACGTATAAAAAATAAAGTGTGTATTGAATTCATTGCTTATATAGAGTATGATGAAATTGTGAGTACTATATGGAGGTAATATATATGAAAGTAATAGTATGTGAAAATTATGCTGAATTAAGTGAAAAAGCATATGCAGTGATGAAAGAAGTTGTGACTTCTAAACCAGATGCAGTTTTAGGGCTGGCTACTGGATCAAGTCCTGAAGGATTGTATGTAGAGATGGTGAATGATTACAAGGAACGTAACACATCGTATGAGAATGTGAAGACATTCAACTTAGATGAGTATGTAGGAATTGATCGTGATCATGAACAAAGTTATTTTACTTTTATGAACGAGCATTTGTTTAAGCATATAAATATTAAGAAAGAAAATACACATTTACCATTCGGTAATACGCAAGAAGATTGTAATACATATGAACAATTAATGTCAGATTATGAATTAGATATTCAAGTGTTGGGTATTGGGAGTAATGGACATATTGGGTTTAATGAACCAGGGACTAGTTTTGATGCATTAACACATATTGTGGATTTGCAAGAAAATACGATTGCAGATAATGCAAGATTCTTTGATGGAAACATAGATTTAGTGCCTAAAAAGGCGATCTCGATGGGGATTGCTTCAATTATGAAATCGAAAAAAATCTTGTTGTTGGCTTCTGGTGAATCAAAAGCAGATGCTGTTTATGGTTTAGTAAAAGGAGCAGTTACAACGGATTGTCCTGCATCTGTTTTACAAAATCACCCTGATGTGATTGTTGTAATCGATAAGGCAGCAGCGAGTAAATTATAAAAGGAAAGTAGTGTGTAAGCGCTACTTTTTAATTTGGACTGTATCTTTTGTGAAGAACAGTATATAATAGTTAAAGAATTAGGAGAAATATATGATTAAATTGATTGTAATGGACATGGATGGAACTTTATTGACAAGTGATAAAAAGGTATCTATGCTAACAAAACAAAAACTTATGGAAGCGCAAAATAAAGGTGTACGCTTAGCTTTGGCTAGTGGGCGTTCGATGAATCGTTTGATGGATCATGCGCAAGAGTTAAAGCTGGATGAGCATAATGGATATTTGATTGAAGGAAATGGTGTTGGATATTATGAATTTGAACACGCCCAACATACATTACTTAAACGTTGTAGTAGAGAAGATATACAAGAAATGATTGATTTTTTAAAGCCGTTGCAAGTAGAAATCTTAGTGATGGGTGAACGTGATGCATACATCATGTTACCAGAAGGTAGAAAAACATCTTATTGGCTAGAAAAAGTACATGTTGAAAATGTAAACAATAGAGATATCAATTATATACAATCTTTAGACGAAGTGGATCAGGCTTTAAATAAGGTATGTGTATGTGAATCACCAGAAACTGTAGATCGTGTGAGTAAGGCTTTGGTTGATATCAATCCACGTTTCTGGCATGGAAGAATTATGCCACATTGGATTGAAATTACGTTGAAAGAAATTCATAAAGGAAATGCATTATCGAAGATTATGGAAAAACATAATCTAAAAAAAGAAGAAGTATTGGTGTTTGGTGATGGAGAAAATGACATTTCTATGCTAGAGGTTGGGACTGGAATCGCTATGGGCAATGCACTGGATAGTGTAAAACATGTATGCTATGATGTATGTGCTAGCAATAATGAAGACGGAATTGGAAAACAATTAATAAAAATGAAAGTTTGATTAGGAGGAACATATGGAAAAATTAACAAATACAAATTTTAATGAAGTTATTGGAGAAGGAATTACTTTAGTAGATTTCTATGCGGATTGGTGTGGACCATGTAAAATGATGGCTCCTGTATTGGAGGAGTTAGCGCAAGAAATACCAAATGTGAAGTTTAGAAAAGTAAATGTAGATGAACAACAAGCGTTAGCTGGACAATTTTCAGTTATGTCGATTCCTACTTTAGTATTATTTAAAGATGGACAAGTTGTTACACAAGCAGTTGGATTTAATCCAAAGCCAATGATTGAAAAATTAGTACAAAAAGCTTTATAAGAAAAAGGGTTATGACATAAGTCATAGCCCTTTATTTACGTATTGCACCTTGCGATGTAATGATGTATTTATATGAAACGAGTGCGAACAGCCCCATAGGACCTCTAACATGTATTTTTTGTGTGGAAATACCAATCTCTGCTTCAAAGCCAAACTCTTCTCCATCACTAAATCGGGTAGAGGTATTGATGTACACGCATGCACTATCTATTTCGTTTGCAAAAGTCTCACAAGCTTGTTTGTTTTCACTGACTATAGCATCACTGTGTGCACTATTGTATGTGTTGATATGTTGAATTGCTGACTGTAAAGAAGCGACACTTTTTATAGAGACTTCCAGACTCAAATATTCACAGGCATAATCGCTTTCCTTAGCAAGTAGTAATTTGTTTTCTATATCGACACATTGTTGACAAGCGTGGATTACAACGTTGTGATCTTGTAATGCACGCACAAGTAATGGTAAAAAATCTTGTAATATATCTTGGTGTATTAATATGCTTTCACATGCATTACAAACACTCACACGCTGTGTTTTTGCGTTGATAATAATAGCGATGGCTTTTTTGAAGTCTGCATCTTTGTCAACATAAACATGGCAATTCCCACTACCTGTTTCAATGATAGGAACGCTGGCATGTTGGATGCAGTGTGCAATCAAGGAAGCACTACCTCTAGGGATTAGTAAATCTATATATGCGTTCATTTGCATTAATTCTATGGCTTTTTCACGAGCACAATCTTCTAATAATTGTATTGTGTTCAAATTGAGGCCACAAGCGATTAACGCGGTTTTCATACATGCTACAAGTACTTTGTTTGTTTCAATCGTATCGCTACTACCTCTTAAAAAACAAGCGTTTCCACTCTTTAAACAAAGGCATGCAGCATCAATGGTAACATTCGGTCTTGCTTCGTATATGATGGCGATGACACCAATTGGTACACTTTTTTTCTCAAACTGCAATTCTCCTCTTTGCCAAGTGTGCAAAACTTGATGTAAGGGATCTGCCAGTGTAGTTAGTTTTATCACAGCTTCAATAATGTGTGAAATGCGTTCCATATTTAGTGTTAAACGATCAATGAAAGCATCGCTCTTATTGTTGTTTTTCGCATTACAAATATCTATTTGATTTGCTTCTAAAATATCTTTTTTGTGTATTTCAAGTTGATTCGCAATTTCTGATAAGGCAATATTGCGTTGTTCATTACTTGTTAAGGCCAATTGTTTTGAGGCCTCTTTAGCTTGCTTTGCTAATGTAATTAACTCCATCTTTAGTTTCCTCCTTTAAAACGTGTTCCTATACGTTTTCCATCTACAATGTCATATAATATAGTAAAATCAGCACCATTTGCGATAATCATATCACAACCAGCCTCGGTTGCTATTTTAGCTGCTTGAATTTTCGTTGTCATTCCACCAGTTCCTACATCAGAAACACTTCCGCTTGCCATTGCTTCAATGCTTGCATCGATACAATCCACTTCTTGAATGAATTTAGCATCCTCATGAATGACAGGGTTCTTATCGTATAAACCATCTACATCAGATAGTAAAATAAGTAGATCGGCTTTGATTAATGCAGCACTCATTGCGCTTAATGTATCATTATCTCCATATACAATTTCATCAGTAGCAACACTATCGTTTTCATTGATAATTGGAATGACGTTATAGGCGAGTAATTTATGTAGTGTGTTATATGCATTTTCACGTAACGTTGCATCACTAATCACTCTTTTTGTTAATAACATCTGCGCAACAACCTTGGAGAATTGAGAGAAAAAACAATCGTAAATATGCATAAGTTCACATTGTCCTATAGAAGCCATAGCTTGTTTATCAATGACACTTGCTGCACGTTCTTTAATGTTCATTTTTCCTTTTCCAGCAGCAATAGCACCACTACTTACAAGTACAACACTGTGACCAGCGTTGTTTAAATCACTCAACACACTAGCCAGTCGTTCAATTTTTCTAAGATTTAATAAACCTGTTTCATGTGTAATGCTAGAACTACCTATTTTTACAATAATTTTCATAAATTTTCACCTTCTTACATTCATTATAATACACTTATACGAACTTCTCAACCTATTATCGATTCAGGGCATTCTTAAAAAAAGATGGACATTTATAGTAATTGTGCATATAATAGCAATAGTCATTCTTTTTTTGAATGATGAGCGCCTGAACACATTTTGTGTTGACGAGGAAAGTAGTGATCGAAAATTCGGCGGATGCTACTTCGGTTTTAGTGGATCGTAAGAAATGATACAAAAGTCCCATAATTTGACTAAAAATCATTTTTACACTAATCGTTTTTTTATAATGCGAGGAGGACAATTGAATGTGTGGAATTGTTGGCTATATTGGACGCACAGCGCGATCAAATAGTGTTTTAATCGACGGCTTAAAGAATTTAGAATATAGAGGATATGACTCTGCTGGAGTTGCACTTCTACAAAATGAGCATATTGAAGTAGTGAAAACGAAAGGTAAAGTAAAGCGTTTATCACAAAAAATGGAGATGAATAAAGTAGCGCAATCGACATTAGGTATTGCACATACTCGATGGGCTACGCATGGAATACCCAATGAGAATAATTCACATCCACATCAACAAGGAGTTGTGACATTGGTGCACAATGGAATCGTGGAAAATTATCATGAGTTAAAGCAGGGGTTAGAAAAGCAAGGGTATATATTTAAATCGGATACAGACAGTGAAGTGGCTTGTGCATATATTGATTCTATGTACACTCTTCACAAGTGTAAAGCAAAGGCTTTACAAGAGGCAAATAAAGTGTTTAGAGGAAGTTTTGCTTTTGCAATTTTATTTGCTGATGATGTTAATACTTTATATGCAATGAGACGTAATTCTCCTTTAATCATAGGGGTAGGAGAAGAAGAGAATTATGTAGCAAGTGATGTACCAGCAATATTGAAGTACTCACGTAAGTACATTTTGTTAGAGCAAGATGAATATGCAATAGTGAAGGCAGATACCATTGAGATTTATACGATTGCAGGTATATTACGTGAATATGAGGCGTTAGAAGCACAAATGGAATTGGTAGATATTCAAAAAGATGGGTTTGAACATTTTATGTTGAAAGAAATTCATGAAGAACCAAAAGTGGTTATGAATACCATTCGTAAATATTTACAAGATGATGTACAGGATGTTATGCATACATTACCAGACTTAAAGAAATATACAGAAATCCACATTGTTGCATGTGGGAGTGCTTTATATGCTGGGATGATTGCAAAGCATTTAATAGAATCCAAAGCACGTATACGAGTGCGTGTAGAGGTTGCGAGTGAATATCGTTACAACAATCCAATCATGGATGAAAAGACACTTGTATTGGTTGTTTCGCAAAGTGGTGAAACGGCGGATACACTTGCATGTCTTCTATTGGCAAAACAACATAATGTAGATACCATGGCAATTGTGAATGTGGTTGGAAGTAGTATTGCCAGAGAGGCCAAGCATGTTGTATATACACTAGCGGGGCCAGAAATTGCAGTTGCAACTACGAAAGCATATTGTACGCAAGTTGCAGTGTTATCTTTAGTTGCTTTAAAGTTATGTTTGCAACATAAAACAATGAAACAAGATGAATGTGATGAAATTATGAAGCAATTACCTATGCTAGAAGGCATACTACAAGCACTTGTAGAGGATACACAATATGAAGTTGCAGCAAAAATCATTTCGCGTTTCTCGAATGTGTTTTTTATTGGTAGAGGGATTGATTATGCATTATGTATGGAAGCTTCACTTAAGTTGAAAGAAATTTCGTATATTCATTCGGAAGCGTATGCTGCAGGAGAATTGAAACATGGTACAATCTCGCTAATTGAAAATAATACACCAGTGATTGCTATTATTACAGATGAAACCATGGTAGAGAAAACCATTAGTAATATAAAAGAAGTAAAAGCAAGAGGAGCAAACATTATTTTGTTCTGTAGAGAAGATATTAAAATTGATAATGATTTCTTTGATTATCGTATTTCCATTGCAAATTTGAATGTATTCTTACAAGTAATTGTGAGCATTATTCCTTTGCAATTGTTGTCGTATCAAGTTGCGAGTTTGCGAGGTTGTGAAATTGACCAACCAAGAAATTTAGCAAAATCGGTTACGGTTGAATAGTTTGGTGTTACCCATCTCATTATAGTACTCACAATGCATAGTAGATGGTTAATATATAAAAGGGAGCAGGGCTCCTTTTTTCTTGCAACTTGTTTGAAAAAAGATAAAATAGAGGTAGTGAGGTGAATTATGAAGTTTACATATACATATATAATGGCATTTGTAATGTCATGTTGTTTTATTGTGGGTGTGTTATTAACGAGTGTGGATTTTCATGCGATGAATATTTCTTTTTATGAAAGTGAGTTTGAAAAATTAGACACCGCGGATAAAATGCAAATGGAAGATGAGCAATTGGTTGCATCTATGGATGCACTATTGTTGTATCTACAAGGGAATAGAGATGACTTGAGTATTGAAGCAAACGTTGCTGGCTACACTAGAGAAGTGTACAATGATCGTGAAATTACACATATGGTAGATGTGAAAGATTTGTATTTAAATGCAATGAATGTGCGAAATGTTTGTACAATTGTGTTTCTTCTATTGCTTGCCATCCTTGTGTACAAATGTAAAAAGCAAGTGCTAGAAATTCTTTCCTACACATATGTTAGGGCGTGTATTGTATTTCTTTTTGCGATAACGTGTATTGCTTTATATGCAGTGAGTGACTTTACGGCATTTTGGACAATGTTTCACCAAATCTTCTTTTCTAATGATTTATGGTTGTTGGATCCAAATACCAGTTTAATGATAAACATGTTAGAAGAACAGGTGTTTTATGATTTGGTAACGCGTATTTGTATCAGCTTCGCATTGTTTATTTTTACGCCATTTATAGCCAGTTTATTGTATACGAAGAGATGTAGAAAGATACACTTGCAAGCGATAGAGAAAGAACAGTAGGAATCGTATATTGCTTTTCATGCATGTATCAAGTATAATGTTTAAAATATAAATAAGGGAGAGTACATATGGAAATTAAGATAACAAGAGCAGAAATTACTAAACAAAAACCAGATCAAAATACATTAGGATTTGGTAATTATTTTACAGATCATATGTTTGTTATGGATTATACTGTAGAAAAAGGGTGGCATAATGCACAAATTACGCCATATGCACCAATTTTAATGGATCCAGCATCAATGGTTTTACATTATGCACAGGAAACATTTGAAGGGTTAAAAGCATATAAACGAGGAGATGATATTTTATTGTTTCGTCCTGAGATGAATGCACGTCGTTTGATGAAGTCTAATGAACGTATGTGTATGGCGCAGGTTCCTGAAGAAATGTTTGTTGAAGCTGTAGAAGCGCTTGTAAAATACGAGCAAGATTGGATTCCAACGGCGGAAGGGACTTCTTTATATATTCGTCCATTTTGTTTTGCAACAGAAACAGGTGTAGGTGTGCATGCATCAAAGGCGTATAAGTTTATGATTGTGTTATCACCAGTTGGAGCATATTATGCAGCAGGTGTAAATCCCGTAAAAATCTATGTAGAGGATGAATATGTTCGTGCAGTTGTAGGTGGTACAGGATTTGCAAAGTGTGGTGGAAACTATGCGGCGAGTATAGCAGCACAACAAAAAGCGCAAGAAAAAGGATATGCGCAAGTACTTTGGTTAGATGGAATCCACAGAAAATATGTAGAAGAAGTTGGAACTATGAACGTTATGTTTGTAGTAGATGGTGAAATTATTACGCCACCATTAGAAGGTAGTGTACTACCAGGGGTAACTAGAGATTCTTGTATTACGTTATTAAAATCGTTTGGTTATGTGGTAAAAGAAGAACATATTACAATTGATACAGTTATGGAATATGCAAAAAATGGACGTTTAAGTGAAGCGTTTGGAACGGGAACAGCTGCAGTCATTTCACCAATTGGAGAATTGAATTATAAAGGGAATATACAAACAATTAATGATTTTAAAATTGGAGAAATCACACAAAAAGTATATGATACATTGACTGCTATTCAATGGGGGAAAGAAGAAGACACACACGATTGGACACGTTTAGTAAAATAATGAAACCACTTATTTTAGCAAGTCAATCACCACGAAGAAAACAGTTGTTGGAAATGATTGGCGTGCCATTTACATGCATTGTACATGAGATAGAAGAATATGTAGATACATCACTTCCAATTGTAGATGCTTTACAACAATTGGCAATTCAAAAAGGGCAAGAAGTTGCAAAACAAAATCCAGATAGTGTAGTTGTTTCTGCGGATACCATGGTAGCATTAGGCAATACAGTTTTAGGAAAACCAAAAGATGAACAAGAAGCGAAGCAGATGTTACAACGTCTTTCTAACAATACACATATTGTATACAGTGCAGTTGCCATTTTTGTAGATGGAAAGGTAAAGACGTTTTGTGACCAAAGTGAGGTTTGTTTTTATGATTTAAATGAATCACTGATCGATGCGTATATTGCGAAAGGCGGATGTTTGGATAAGGCTGGAGCTTATGGCATACAAGATGCAGGCGCATTGTTTGTGAAAAGTATACAAGGAGACTACTACACGATAGTTGGACTTCCCATTGCACGATTATATCGTGAGCTACAAAAGATATAAGTAACACTTAAAAGGCTACCTTCTAGAGAAGGTAACCTTTTTTTACTTGGTGCATGTTATTTAAAATATTCTAAAATTACTTTAGCAACTCCAGCTTCTTCATTTGTAGGAGCGATGTAATTGGCTAATTTTTTCAATTCAGGGTGTGCATTTTCCATTGCATAGCTATATTTTGCACGTGGTAATAAAGAAACATCATTTAGATAATCTCCAAAAGCCATTGTTTCTTCAATTGAAATATCCATTTGCTCTTGTAGCATGGCAAGCGTATTTCCTTTATTTATGTTCAAGTTACTAATATCTAACCAAATGGCAGCAGACACCGTAATTTGTAGTTGTTCTTGTAGATCTGCAAATTGGGGTGCACAGTTGAATTCTGCACCTTTTAAATCACATAAAGCAACTTTACAAATTGGTGCGTTCACTTGTTTTAAATCATCTACAATTTCAAGGTGGTGATAATACTTTTTGCATTCTTCCACTAAAGGGGCGTAATCACTTTCAATATATGCCATAGTATCACTGCAAAGTACTGGCCAACATTGCTCAATGTTGCGGGAACGATCAATGATTTCAGGAAGATATTTTTGATCGATGGCTGAGTAAAATAAAGTTTCACCATTTTTATCTGCATAAGATCCGTTTTCCGCTATAATTAATAAATCTTTTTGTAAATCTTTAAAATAATTTTTTATATTTGCCATTTGTCTACCTGTTCCAATCGCAAACATAACATCGTTTTGATTACATACATCTAACACTTCTTTCATATTGCTTGGTATTTCTTTTTTGTTGTTTAATAATGTACCATCCATATCGGCAACAATTAGTTTTATTTTTTTTGTCATAGTAATTACCTCATTTAGTATTATACATATACCAATCCAGTAAGACAATGTTCTTTTTTGTTATTTGTTACATATATTAGTAAAAAAAGGAGAATTTATGGATATATTAAATGAAATGTTAATGAATAAGGGGTTAATCATTGTATTTGCAGTGTATGTTATAGAAGAATTGCTACTTCTGTATGTACCTAAGTGGAAACGTTATTTGCCATTGATTGCAGCAATGCTAGGTTGTTTGTTTGCAAGCTTAGAACCAGCATTGTTAAGTGAGAGCAATCGTGTTGTTGCTGGTGCAATGGGTCTTGTTTTAGGTTTTTCTGCGATGGGGGTAAAACATACCGTTTTAAATATTAGGAAAAACAAATAAGAACCTTTCCTTAAGGGGTGCATAGTATGTAATAGAAATGAGGGAATGATGGGATGTCATTGCAAAGGATTAAATCAATTGGTGATTAAAGTGACTTCTACAAACCCAGTGGTTTGTGTGGAAATCATTGATGAATATAAATATCGTGATCGATATTTTGTATATCTCAATCAAGGGGTGGGTGTTTTGTTAGTGGATCATATTCAAGGGAATCAAATCCGTATACAATGTGAATTACAAATGGATTTTTATCCTAGCCATCTTATTTCTTTTAATGAAAAGCATCGCAGACAAAGTGTAGAAATGCGAGATAGGGGGAAGGTAGATGCAGTGTAGTCAGTATAAATTACTAGTGCGTATGTATTATGAGAAGAATGGAGTAAGTGAAGAAATTTGTGATGGTACATCATATACTCTTCATATACAGACATGTAGCAATCACTACTATCCAGAACTGAATGCATGCAATCAATATTGTATGCAGTTAAATCAGCTTGCCAATATGGAGTATTGCGTTAACGTAGATGATGAGGATGTTTACTATAGGATTAATGGAGAAATTGTTGAGTGTCCTTGTTTTAATTTTACACAAGATATGGTTGTTGTGGATGTTGTTAAGGTGTTGAAATGTGAGAATACACTGCGCATTGATAAACAAGTCTTGGATATGTGTGGCAATCCTATTGTCTCGGATGAGACATTTGAAGTGGTTGTGAAGGGAGAGTCTTTTGAACAAAAGGTGGCTTTGTCATCACGCAATGCATATAGTGTTACACTGAGTGGATTAAATAATGCTTATTATCAGGTGAGCGAAGAAGTGAATAATCAATATAAAACAAGCTATGAAGTAAATGGTGAAATAAAAGATATTGGAATTGTGAAAGTGGATGGGGACACTGAAATAAAGGTGCTAAATACAATGCAACCGACACAGTATTTATTTCGCATAAATTGTTGGGATGAAAAAGATGGAATGATGGTAAAGCCACATGCGTCACAAAGTTATAATATAAAAATTCGAATTTCGAAAGAGGTTAAAGAATACACACTGGATTGTAAGAATCATTTTGCGATGCAACTAGAAATAGCGAGTGATATGTTGGTGAATGTTGAGTTATTAGATGTAGAGAGTGTTCGCTATGAAGTGAATGGGAAGGTTATGAAGCGTAGTGTGCTTATTATGGATCAAGAATATGAATTAAATATTATTGATTTAACCCAAAGGGAAATAGAAGGATATCAATGTTCTATACAAGCATGGGTAAATAAGGATGAACAAAAAATGTTGCCAAGTAATGAAGATGTGTTTTCATTTCATATTGAAGGCCACAGTGAAAAAGAATTTTACTTGAATAAAGAAAATAATTTTCAACAATCTTTTTATCAATTACCACAAGGTTACTATCGTATTGTAATGCAAAGCGAGTATGATAATATACGTATTATGGTGAATGAAGAAGAGGAAGAAGATGGATATTTTCATGTAGATGAAAATAAACAAGTTGATATTTTAAATAGCATGGAGGAACGTGGTGTATACCCTTTTACAATTACGAAACGTTTTATAAATGGGCAAGGGGATTATGGGGAACCATGTATGGTTCAAGTGAATGATAAGTATTATAGTTTGAGTGCAGAAAATCACTATACCCAGGTGGTTGATTTAAATGTTGGAACTTCGTATTATATAAAGGAAGTGGATGCAGACGCAAATGTACATTACGTATTGCTAGGAAAAAAATATGATGATGCGCTAAAGTTTGTCGCGAATCAACAAATAAAAGAAGCTTTGATTATAGAGGAAACACAAAAAATTAATTATGTAATCTAAGAAGAGGTGAAACTCTTCTTTTTTGTTTGTTTTTTTCTTGTGAGCACTTTCATTTGCACTTGATTAGCGTTATAATAGAAGAAGTGAATTAAGGAGGGATTTTTTCATATGGAAAAGAAATTCATGTCAATGGATGGGAATACCGCAGCAGCACATTGTGCGTATGCGTTAACGGAAATAGCAGGTATTTACCCGATTACCCCATCATCACCAATGGCAGAGTCTGTGGATGCATGGGCTACACAAGGGCGTAAAAACGTTTTTGGACAAATGGTGAAAGTAAGTGAACTACAATCTGAAGGAGGAGCAGCAGGTGCAGTTCATGGGGCTTTACAAGGGGGAACGTTATCAACGACGTTCACAGCATCACAAGGTTTATTATTAATGATTCCTAACATTTATAAAATGAGTGGAGAGTTATTACCAGGAGTAATCCATGTAGCAGCAAGAGCATTAGCAAGTAGAGCGTTGAATATTTTTGGGGATCACCAAGATGTTTATGCTTGTCGTCAAACTGGAGCATGTATGATTGCTTCACATTCTGTACAAGAGAGTATGGATTTATCAGGGGTAGCACATTTAGCAGCGATTAAAGCAAGTGTACCATTTATTCATTTTTTTGATGGATTTAGAACGTCACACGAAATTCAAAAAATTGAAGTAATGGATTATGAATTTTTAAAAGATCAATTAGATGTAGAAGCTTTAGAACGTTTTAGAGCGGCTGCATTAAATCCACACACGAATCCAGTAACTCGTGGTGGAGCAGAAAATGATGATATTTTCTTCCAAGGAAGAGAAGCACAAAATAGACATTTTGAAGCAGTGACAGATATCGTAGCAGATTACATGGAAGCAGTATCAAAACACACAGGTAGAGAATATGCTCCATTCACATATTATGGACATCCACAAGCGGATAAAGTAATTGTGGCAATGGGTTCAGTTACTGAAACTGCAAAAGAAGCGATTGATACATTAGTTGCACAAGGGGAAACAGTAGGGATGATTAAGGTGCACTTGTACCGTCCATTTTCAACTGCTTACTTAACAAAAGTATTACCTTCTACAGTAAAACAAATTGCTGTGTTAGATCGTACAAAAGAAATGGGAGCAAGAGAACCATTATACTTAGATGTATTACATGCATTAAAAGGATTGGATGTAAACATTATTGGTGGACGTTATGGTATGGGAAGTAAAGATACAACGCCTGCACAAATTAAAGCAGTGTTTACAGAATTAACAAAACCAAGCCCAAGAGAAGAATTCACAATTGGTATTCATGATGATGTTACAAACTTATCTTTAGATATTGATACAGACTTTGAAGTAGTGTCTGATTATACATCATGTTTGTTCTGGGGATTAGGATCTGATGGTACCGTATCAGCAAACAAAAACTCAATTAAAATTATTGGAGATAACACAGATTTATATGCACAAGCATACTTTGCATATGACTCTAAAAAAGCTGGTGGGGTAACAAGAAGTCATTTGCGTTTTGGAAAATCACCAATTAAGAGTACATACTACATCAATAGAGCAGACTTTATTTCATGTTCTTTAGATGCATATATGTTTAAATATGATTTATTGAAATCTTTAAAACGTGGTGGAACATTCTTATTGAACACAACATTCAGCAAAGAAGAAATCGCAAATCATATGCCAAACCGTATGAAAGTACAATTGGCTAAGAAAAATGCAAAATTCTATATTATTGATGCAACGGAAATTGCAGCAAAAATTGGAATGGGTAGAAGAACAAACACAATATTACAAAGTGCGTTCTTCGCATTGAATGAACAAATTATGGATTATGGTGTTGCTGTGGACTTGATGAAACAAGCAGCGAAAAAATCATATTCTAAAAAAGGTGAAGAAATAGTTGCTTTAAACTACACTGCGATTGATGAAGGAAAAGCAGGACTAGTTGAAGTTGCAGTAGATAGTGCGTGGGCAGATTTAGCATATAACCCAATTGTATCTGAAACTGGAGATGAGTATTTCGACAATCATGTTGCTGTGATTAATCGTTTAGAAGGAAATGACATGCCAGTTAGTGCGTTCACTAAATACGATCTATTAGATGGATCATTGAGAAATAATGTTTCTTATATGGAAAAACGTACAATTGCAACACAAGTACCTACATGGAAAGCGGATGCTTGTATCCAATGTGGATTCTGTTCGTATGTGTGTCCACATGGAACAGTACGTCCATTTATGTTGACGGATGAAGAAGTTGCAAATGCACCTGCAGAGTTTGAAACATTAAAAGCAATGGGTAAAGGTTGTGAAGACTTCAAATACCGTATTCAAGTTTCACCAGATAACTGTGTTGGATGTGGACTTTGTGTGGTTGAGTGTCCAGGAAAAGCTGGAAACAAAGCATTAGAAATGGTAGATGTACAAGCAGAGCTTGCACAAGTACCTTTAGCAGATTACTTATACAAACAAACAAAACCAAAATTAGGTTTCCATAGTGCAAACTTAGTAAAAGAATCTCAATTTATGACTCCTTATTTTGAAGTGAGTGGAGCTTGTCCAGGATGTGGAGAAACACCTTACTATAAATTAGTATCTCAATTGTATGGAAAAGACATGATGGTTGCAAATGCGACTGGATGTTCAATGATTTACTCTAGTAGTACACCATCTTCGCCATTCGTAAATGATGAAAATGGAGAAGGGGTTGCATGGGCAAACTCATTGTTTGAAGATAATGCCGAATATGGATATGGTATGGCTTTAGCGCAAACATTCAAAGAAGCAGCAATTTTAGATATCATGGAACAAACTTTAGACAAAGTAGAACCAGCACTAGCAGATGTAATGAATAAATTTATTGAAGTGCATGGAAACCGTGAAGAAGAAAGAAAATTAAAAGAAGAAATTTTAACATTAGTAAAAGCAAGTGCTAATGAAGAAGTAAAAGAATTATTGAAGTATGAAAGAGATTTAGTTTCTAAATCGGTATGGATCATCGGTGGAGATGGATGGGCATTTGACATTGGATATGGTGGATTAGACCACGTATTAGCGAATGAATTAAATGTGAATGTATTAGTATTAGATACAGAGGTTTACTCAAACACTGGTGGACAGTCAAGTAAAGCAAGTCAAGCTGCAAGTATTGCGAAATTCGCTGCTGGTGGTAAAACAACTGCGAAGAAAGACTTGGGTCAAATTGCTATGGCATATGGACATGTTTATGTTGCTAGTATTGCAATGGGAGCAAATAAAATCCAAACAATCAAGGCAATTAAAGAAGCAGAAAGCTATGATGGACCATCTTTAATTCTTGCATACTCACCATGTATGGAACATGGAATTAAAGGAGGATTAAGTAACCACCAAAGAACACAAGCAAAAGCTGTAGAGTGTGGATACTTAAACTTATACCGCTTTGACCCACGTAATGAAAAACCATTAACGTTAGATAGCAAACAACCAGATTTTGATAAGTTCCAAGACTTTATCTTATCGGAAACTCGTTTCTCTCAATTACCTGTATTAAAAGGAGAAACAGCATACGAATTGTTCCAAAAAACAAAAGAAGATGCAGAAAAACGTTGGATTAAATTAGAAAAACAATTTAACGATCAATAATACAGATTTCAAAGCTAGTGTGCATTAATGCAACTAGCTTTTTTATTAGTGAAAAACGAAAATCTTACTTTTATTCATACTCTTGATATTGTATAATGTATTTATGAACACGCGTTTATAAGTGGAGGAGAAGGAATTATGAATAAAAAGCAACTGTTAGAAGCCATTGGCGGGAATGCATATAATGAAAAAATACGCTTATGTATAGGAGACAAAGATATAGAGAAAGAAAAAAAGC
>CAYJJS010000019.1:0-30583 GCA_964370645.1 uncultured Erysipelotrichaceae bacterium
TTTATAAATGTAATCATTATGGCATATATTCACCAAAATATTACATAAATTACAGAAACTGATTAGATGGAGTTTGACCAGTTGTAAAAAAACTGATATTATATTACGATTTAGATATGATTATGTTTAAATGGTCGGATGTGGGAAAGTGAAGAAGGAGGTTTATTATGCATGATTTTATTTATGTAGCAAAAAAAGAAAGTACGCCAATTAAATTAAACCTAATTGGACTAATTTCAGAAGTGCAAAATTTAGTTAGAAGTGAGTTTACCTTTAAATATCAATTTGTAGGTAGTGCGAGTAAACAAAGAAATATGATTACACAGGATAGAAAGTCGAATATTGGATTTGATTTTGATGTTAATATTGAAGTGAATGATGATAGTGAGAACTATAGCGCTAAGCAAATTCGATTTCTAATTAGAGATGCAATAAACAGAGTTGCGTATAAGTACGGATATAATTGTTGTGAAGATTCTACGAGTGTGTTAACAATCAAAGTCATATATCCTTTTGCTAGTCGAGTAACTCACAGTTGTGACTTTGCTATTGTTTATAATTGTGATGATGATAAGCAGCAATATGTTAGATTTAATAAAAATGCTGATAATAGTTATACTTGGGAGTATCGCGGAAGAGGCTATGAAACATTACAGCAAAAAGAAGAGTGGCTTAAAAGGAACAATTATTGGGGACAGTTGAGGAAATATTATATACACAAAAAAAACATCAATGATAATAAGTATAAGCACTCTAGAACAATTTTTTTCGAATCAGTCCATGAAATGTGTGTAAAAAAAGGATATTTTAAATAAAAATAATACATATGTCGATGTATTCGAGTTTAAGCAAGGTAAGGGATAATGAGTAAACAACTTTAAAAAATGTATAGATTTCTAGTTTTAATTATTTTTCATTGGAATACAATTTTTGTTTTTACATATATTAAAAATTTAATAATTACTCAAGCATAGCGCATTGTCAGCTATGCTTGAGCGAGACGTTTTGTAACATATATGAGAAACTAACTACGTAACAGATAAGTAGGTACATTTTGTAGGCGTTTTTAATAGTGATTTACATATTGTTTCTAGTTATTTACATCACTTAATTTGTTTGCGGGTCCTTGAAAACACAAAATATTCTTAAACACTTGGATAAACATAAGTCACATTATAATATGAATGAATATAAAAATAAGCAGTTGACAACAAGTAAGGGATAATGCTATTATTTATAGGCAATCATTATGGGGTGTTAGCTCAGCTGGGAGAGCGCCTGCCTTGCACGCAGGAGGTCAGCGGTTCGATCCCGCTACGCTCCACCATATTGTACATAACAAGTCGAAAGGCTTGTTTTTTTTGTGTACTTAATCATAACAGTTTGAAAAGGAATACGATATTGACTACAGTGTTTTAGACATTTATACTTAGGTTATATCAGTAACAATATGAGGAGCATTTATGAAGGAATTAATTTTACAAAGTAAAAAAATGGAAATAGATGTATTTGATAGAAGCTTGTATCCTTTTTATGATAAAAGTAGCGCAGGTGTTTTATTTAGGTCAATACAAAGTGAATCGATTCAAAAGGCAAGCTTAGATTTTTTTTGTGGGAGAACAATGAATAGTATAATTTCAAATTTAAGTTCACAAAATAGCAAGAAAAATACTAAAATCCTTGCTGCAGAATTTGATGCATTTACCAGGTCTATGATTGATCAAAAAAAATGGGTGCTTAAAGTAACAAAGAATAAGGATGGCTTTTTGCCAACTTTGTATGATGAAAACGGAAAGTTTGTTAAGCAAGTTGTATTAAAAAATGAAGAACTAAATGTTAATGAAGTGATGAAGAGTAAGAACTTTGAGAACACTTTGTCAAATTTATATATTCAACAACAAATGGGAGAAATTATTGAATTATTAGAAAATTTAAATCAGTCACTCTCAAGAGTTGAACGTGGTCAAATAGATGATCGAATCGGGTTATATTTAAGTTCCAAACAACAATTTTTAGAGGCACTCAACATCGAAAATCAAACTTTCAAGCAATTAAGTTTGAGTAATGCAATCAAAAGTGCAAACGATGCACGATTTCAATTGATGAAATCGGTTAATAGTAATGTTCGACAAATGATTCAAAATCAAAAGTTAAAAACAAAAGATAAAGACGAATTGCTGAACAATATTAGAGAGTCTATGCAATACGTGAACGAGGCGACTCAACTATGTATTTCGGCTTATTCACTGTATGGAGAGGATAAGGCTCAAATCGCAGTTTTACAATCTTATCGTAATTTTATAGATACAGTTTTTCTAGATAAAAACGAGAATCGAACGAATGCTGAAATTTTACATACAAATTGGAATGGAATAGATAGTGATTGGTTGAAATTTCCAACAAAATTGCAATCGAATATTAAAGAGATTATTGATATTAAATACTTATATTTACAAAGGGGAAAATAATTATGTCAAAATGCAAATGTGGTAAAGAACTATTAGATGGTGAAAAAAAGTGCGAGCGATGTAAAGCTAAAAGAAAAGAGAAAGGTAAAAATATTATCAAAGGTGTATTATGCGTTGCAGGTTTGGGGCTATATGTAGGAAAACACCTGATTGATAAAAAAAAATAATACGCTCCACCATATTGTACATAACAAGTCGAAAGGCTTGTTTTTTTATGTTCTAAAACAAAGTCGTACTCGTATACTATAACGAGGTTGATATATGAAGAAAATAATAATAATGCTTTGTAGTGTATTGAGTTTCATGCAGATTCCAGTCGTACAGGCACAAGAAGATGTACAAGAAGATAGTGGGTTCGCACAAAATGCAAAAGCAGCGTATGTTATGGAATATTCTACTTCTAGTGAAGTGTATTCTAAAAATGGGGATGAACCATTATATCCTGCAAGTATGACGAAGATGATGTCTTTATTACTTGTGTATGAAGCAATTGATAAAGGTGTGATTGCTTATGATGATGAAGTCGTAGCAAGTGCTCACGCAGCGAGCATGGGTGGTTCACAAGTGTACTTAGAAGAAGGAGAAGTAATGCTAGTCGAGGACTTATTGAAGGCTGTCATCATATCGAGTGGGAATGATGCTATTGTTGCCTTAGCAGAGAAGGTTGCGGGCAGTGAAGCAAACTTTGTTCGAGAGATGAATGAAAAAGCAACAGCACTAGGACTTGAAAATACAAAATTTATGAATAGTAGTGGATTACACGATGATAATCATTACTCAAGTGCAAAGGATATGGCAATCATTGCACAAACACTTATTCAGGTAGGTGGAGAAGACTTGTTGGCTGTTTCAAGTACGTATGAGGATTACATCCGTGAAGATAGTGAAGAAAAATTTTGGTTAGTGAATACCAATAAGTTATTGCGTCAATATGAAGGTGTTGATGGTTTAAAAACAGGTTATACATCACAAGCGATGTCATGTATTACAACCACTGCATACAAGGATGGGATGCGCTTCATTGTAGTGTTAATGGGAGAACCAGAAACAACGACAAGAAATGCAGAAGCGATTCAACTGTTGGATTATAGTTTTTCCAAATATACCCAACAGCTATTGTATGAAGCAGGTAGTAGTGTAGATACTTTAGCGATTGATTATGCAAAAGATGATAGTGTGGAGTTGCTTGTACAAGAGGATGTGTACATTGTACATGAGAAGGGTGAAGAAGTAAGTGTAAGTAGTAAGGATATTGATGTACACAAGAATGTTGAAGATTTCACTAAAGGTGGAGAAGTTGCAAGTCTTACACTTCACTTAAGTGATGGAAGTACACAAGAGGTTGCGCTAGTTAGTGATCGTGATGTTGCCTTGCTAGGTTTTTGGGATATAGTAATACAAAGTGCTAAATTTGTCTTATTTTAAGAGTGTTTGTCTAAAATCAACACTCTTTTTTTTCTTGTGATAGGATGAGTTTGGAGGTAATGATATGAAAAGTAAAGTAGTAGATGACACACTATATTTGTTTTTTTATGATGATTTTGATTATCACAATATTCAAATGATAAAAACAGAAGCCATCGATAGGATTACACATACTAAGGCTAACCATATAGTTATTGATTTAAAACATATTTCATTTATTGATAGTACAGGTATTGGATTTATCTTAGCACGATACAAGCAAGCTAGAGTACTAGATAAAACACTATTATTGGCGAATGTTTCCAGTCAAAATAGAGTGATTTTGAATATGAGTGGAATCTTTCAAATTATTGAATGTAAGATAAGTGAGGTACAAGCATGAATCGAATGAAACTGACATTTCTTTCTAAAAATGAAAATGATGTTTTTGCTAGAACGAGTGCTATTGCTTTTTTAATGCCTTTACAACTCACAGCACAGGAAGTGATGGAAATTAAAACCATTGTGTCTGAAGGGGTTGTAAATGCAATGATACATGCTTATGAAGGTAGACAAAATGAAAAAATAGAACTGGAAGTAGGCTATGATGAAAATCGCTTGGTTACGATTATTATTAGTGATCATGGGGTAGGGATTAAAGAACTAGATGTGGCTATGCAACCGATGTATACATCGAAACAACATCTAGAACGAAGTGGAATGGGTTTAAACATTATGAGTGCTTTTGCAGATAGTTTCGATTGCTTTACGAAAGTGAATGAAGGTAGTAAGTTTGTTATCCAAAAACAACTATGATGCTTACAGCAATGAGCACTTAATACGATTGTACCAAGAAGGAGATAGTGAAGTTAAAGACTATTTTTTCGAGCGAAATAAAGCGTTGATTTATGGTTTGGTGAAACGATATCAAAACATGCATAATCGTGAGGAATTGTTTCAAATTGGTTGTATTGGCTTTGTAAAGGCATTCAACCAATTTAATTTAGCTTATGAGGTGAAGTTTTCAACCTATGCTGTACCAATTATTCTTGGTGAAATAAAAAAATACTTCCGTGATGAGGGAAGTTTACATATTGCACGTTCATTAAAAGAAAATTATATGAAAATCTTACAGGCTAAGGATGTACTCTCACAAATGTATTTGAAAGAGCCTACTATACAAGAAATAGCAACACACTTAAGTTTGCCACTTGAAGATGTAGTGCTTTCTTTAGAGGCGAATTGTTTTGTGTCTAGCTTAGATGAGGTTGTACATGTTTCTGAGCATAATGATTTACTATTAATGGATGTATGTGAGGATCAAAAAGCAAAGGTGGATAGTAGTTTGAAAGTCGCTTTACAAGATGAGATGCAAGCACTCAATAAACAGGAAAAACAAATTTTATATTTTCGTTATTTCAAAGATTTAAAACAAAATGAAATTGCACGCGAATTATCGATTTCACAAGTGCAAGTATCACGCATTGAAAAAAGAGCCTTACTTAAACTTCATAAAAAGTTTAAGTAAGACGTTTTTCTTTATAAAAGTAAATTAGCACACGAAGTAAATGTAGTAGGGTAGTCGTAAGCATTCCTGCTAGTAATGCGATTACTAATGTCATTCCTTGTAAGTGCGCACTTAGAAAGTAAACCAGTGCTAGACGCACAATACATCCATATAAGGTGTCTAAAGCACTTTGTTTAACCTTACCTATCGCGTGTAACATGATGGCTAAGATAGGTTGTATACTGTATAGGATGAAAGGTATGATACACAATTTTAAAATGGATGCACTCGCATTACTTTCATAAAGTAGTTGTGTAATACTATCTACATTATAGTATAAAATAACACTGTAAATACTACAACAAGCTAAAGTGAATAGGGTGATACGAAAAAACAAGGTATACGCATATTTTTTGTTTCCTCTAGAATAGTGATACGTAAAAGAGGGCAACAAGTAGTTGGCTAATGCAATACTGATGAATGAAGGCAATGTAAGTAAAGGTAATGCGTACGCATTGATATTTGCGTATGTACTGCTTAAGTTTGTACTAAGTAAGTGGGCGCTTTGTAGGTTCATGATTATTGGTTCTAAAAAATATGTGAAAGAACCAATAAAACGCGAAGTACTCATAGCTAGTGAGTGATGTGCAATTTCTTTTGCGATTGTTTTATCATAGCGCATAACAAAGCGGGTTTTGCGTTTTCGTATAAAGATTACAATCAACATATACAAAGAGGAAAAAAGTTCACCTACGCTAATGGATAAAATGGCTGCTTTTGTAAGTGTAATTGGATCTAATTCAAAGACATAAAAAATAAGCAGTAAAAATACAATTCGACTCAACTCTTCAATGACTTGAGAAAAATTAGAAGATAAAAAATATTGTTTACCAAATAAGTAACCTTTTAAGATACCGGATAAGGCAACAAGAGGAAGAAATGGTAAAATACAATAAAACAAATATGCATAATCAGCTTTGAATAAAATGGATGTTAAAAAGGGTATACTAAACAAAAAGGTAATACTTGTTATGCTTGTTGTAAATACACTTGCATAGATTGAGGTGGATAACATAGCTGATGTATAGTTTTTGTGAGCTAGCATCTTAGATAAAACTTGTGGTATCCCCATTTGTACAAAGGTAATCAGGATGATTATACAGGGCATAAGTATGGCGTATTGTTGGATGGCTTCTGCACTGAGTTCTCTCGCTAGCAAGATTCTACACAAAAATGATAGGATTTTAGCTATGAATGAGAGAGAAATTAAGGCTAAAGTAAAATTTATTGATTTTTTTCTCATATTTTCTCCTTTTTTTATGAAAAATGATTTATAATATAGATTATGCATGAAAGGAAGTATATATGAGTAGATATGATGTATTAGCGTGTAGTGAGTTTAAGCTTGCTATGTTATTAAAAATGAACCAATTGCAAAGAGAAGAATTGCAAACGCTTTCGTATTCTCATATATTAAAAGTTCTTCAGTATTTAAAGTGGGATAAAAAAAAACCAATGTTTTTACACGAAGCCATACACGATGTATTTACATTAGAGGTTTCTGAAATTATTGCTAGTTTACATCTACTAGCCGTAATTGAAGGTTCCACAAGGGGAACAGATGCTATTGACGAGTGTTGGAGGGAATTAAATGATTAAAAGAAGATTAATTGTTTTTGGTTGTACAATACTAGTGCTTCTTGGATTTGTCGGTGCTTTTTCACAAGGTGCTGTCAACGATATGAATCTTGGATTGGATCTACAAGGTGGATTTGAGATTTTATATGAAGTAGAACCACTAGATACGGCAACAGAACAAGAAGTTGACATGGGAGCTGTTGTTAGTGCAGTTTCAAAAAGAGTAGACGTACTTGGAGTTAGTGAACCGGATATTAGTGTAGAAGGGGATCGTATTCGTGTACAATTAGCAGGAATCAAAGATAGTGAGCAAGCTCGTGAAGTAATTAGTAGCTCTGCAGCGCTTACTTTTAGAGATACTGCAGATCAGTTATTGATGGATGCTACTGTGTTAAAAGAGGGTGGAGCTTCTTTAGGATACATTGATGGGAAACCTGTTGTATATTTGGCAATTGCAGATCAAGATACATTCTCACAAGTAACCGGTGAATTATCTGCTACAGCAGATCAATTGATGGTAACATGGTTAGATTATGATGAGACACAACATTATAGTGCAGAATCAGGAAAAGAAGAACCAGCCTACATTAGTGCGGCAACGGTTAGTCAAGCTTTTGATTCACCAGAAGTATACATTTCTGGTGACTTCAGTGAAGAAGAAGCACAACAGTTAGTGGACTTATTAAACTCAGGGTCTTTAAACTTTAAAATGACTGAAATTTATTCAGATGTTGTAAGTGCAGACCTAGGTAGTGGTGCATTTGATGCTACTATTTTTGCTGGTATGATTGGAATTATTGGAATTATTATTTTCATGATTGCAACGTATCGTATGGCTGGATTTATTTCTGCAGTTAGTATTAGTGCTTATACGTTAGTTACTTTATTATTGTATAATTTGCTAGGTGGAGTATTTACGTTAAGTGGTATTGCAGGGTTAGTGCTTGGAGTAGGTATGGCAGTCGATTCAAGTGTAATTACATTTGAACGTATTAAAGATGGATTATTTTTAGGAAGAAGTGTGAAAAAAGCATATCGTGAAGGGGTACGTAAAAGTAGTATTACCATTTTTGATAGCCAATTAACAACATTTATTTCTGCAATTATCTTATATTCATTTGGAACAGGTTCTGTAAAAGGATTTGCGACGATGTTATTGGTTTCTACAATTGTAACGGTTGTATTTAATGTAACTGTCGTACGATTCCTACTTGGACAAATTGTGAAGTCTGGATTCTTAGATAATAAGAAAACTTGGTTTGGAGTTAGTCAAAAACACATTCCAAACTTATCGAAAAAAGAAGGTAAAAAATACTTTGGTCCATTAGCAAAATTTGATTTTGTGAAAAATGCGAAATTCTTCATCGCAGGGTCTATGGTTATTTTTGCAGCAGCAATTGCTTTTATGGGTGTTAATGTAGCACAAGGTAAGAGTGCGTTAAATTTAGGGATTGATTTCACTAGTGGAACAAACATTACCATTACTTCGGATTCTGCTATTGATGCTGACGCTGTAGAAAAAGGAATTGAAGATTTAGGTATTGATGTAGATAGCGTTTCTTTATCTGGTCAAAACAACGATATTGCAACGGTTTCTATCAAAGATGCAATCAACGAAGAAGAGAGAAGTGTTATCTCTACGTATGTAATGGATACTTTTGGTAGCGAAGCAAGTGATTCTACGGTTTCACCAATTGTTGGTCAAGATTTAGTTCGTAATGCTTTCATTATGTCTATCTTGTCTTGGATTGCTATCTTAATTTATATTTCGATTCGTTTTAGTTGGGATTATGCAATTGCAAGTATTGTTGCTTTAATTCATGACGTATTGATCATTCTAGCATTCTTTGTAATTTTCAACTTAGAAATCAATACAGATATCATTGCTGTATTACTAGCAATTATTGGATACTCAATCAATGATACTATTGTTGGATTCGACCGTATTCGTGAAAATGTGAATGCTGCACAGGGAAGTAAAAAATCAATTAGTGATGCAGACTATACAGACATCGTTAACGTTTCTTTAAGAGAAACAATTGTTCGTTCATTTGTAACGACAATTACAACAATGATCCCTGTATTATGTTTGATTTTCCTAGGTAGTCCATCTATCTTCACGTTCAATGTTGCCTTGTTAGTTGGGTTAATTGCTGGATCGAATTCTTCGATTAATATTGCAGCTCAATTATGGTTAGTGTTACGTAAAAAACACAAACCAACAACAAAAGTAAAAAAGAAGATCAAAGACAGTGATGAAGTGCACGAATACATTGTGCCTGGAATCAATGATTAAAACGCTCAAAAGAGCGTTTTTTTAGGAGGTAATATGCAGATTAAAAACTATGATTTACAAAATGTTGAGCACATTCAAGAGCGCTTTCATCTAAGTTCTTTAGCGGCGAAAGTGTTAGCCGCTAAAAAACTTAGTGATGTAGAAATAGAAGCGCTTTTAAATCCATCCATTGATGTATTAAAAGAGGATTTATCCTTTTTACAACCTGCTGTTGAAAGAATTTATAAGGCTAAACAACAAGGTGAAAAAGTAATGGTTTGTGGTGATTACGATTGTGATGGAATTTGTGCTACAAGTATTGTATATAGCCTTCTACAAACACTTGGCATTGAGAGTGGGTATTATATCCCAAATCGATTTAAAGAAGGATATGGGCTACAAACTAGCACTGTACAGGCTGCATTCGATAAGGGGTACTCTTTATTGATTACTGTGGATAATGGGGTGAGTAGTACGCAAGCATTGCAACATGCAAAAACACTTGGTATGGATATCATTTTGAGTGATCATCATAATTATGATGAATCACAACTCGTGTATGATTACTTTTTACATCCTGCTATATTTCCAGAACGCTTTGAAGGTCTTTGTGGTAGTGGTGTAGCCTTATTGCTTTCATTAGCTTGTAATGGTTTTAATGCATTGCATGTTGTTTTGGCTGGAGTAGCTACTATAGGTGACATTGTGCCACTTCATAAATACAATCGTCTAGTAGTGAAGGCTTGTGTTGCCTTACTCGCAAAAAAAGAAGCAATTAGCATACAAGCTTTAGCAAATGACACATCGCCTTGGGATGAACAAAAAATAGCGTATCAGATTGTTCCAAAGATTAATAGTGCTGGACGTTTAGCAGATCAAGCAAATGTGAACACCATTGTAAAGTATTTGTTATCTACCCAGCCTACAATCATTGAAGATGGGGCAAAACAAATTTGTGCATTGAATGACACTCGTAAACAGTTGAGTGCACAGATGTTTGAAAAAGCTGTCTCTTTAGTAGATAGCCAGGAAACTTTTAATGTGTTATGTGATCCTAGTTTTCACGAAGGGATCAATGGTATTGTTGCGAGTAGTATACAAGCTCTAACACAAAAACCAACCATGGTATTATCGTTGAATGAAGGCTTGTGGAAGGGGAGTATACGTAGTGATAGTGTGGATTTAAGAACTTATTTTGATGATTGTACATTTTTTGTGTCCTATGGTGGTCACAAGCAAGCTGCAGGAGTTAGTTTTAAAGAAGTAGATTTAGAAAATGTGAAGCAATACATTCAAAATCATCAATTCACACAAGTAGAAGCACAGCTGGATTGTCTATTGGTGAATGAATCCGAGTTAACTATACAAGAAGTTGCTTCCTTGAATGCATTGAAACCATTTGGTTGTGGCTTTGAAGAAATGAAATTTCAGGTTGAAACAAAGTTATTGAAGTCCACTGCTTTATCTGGTGGTAAGCATATGAAATATGAAAGTGGTCCTATTGAATACTTACACTTTCAAGCACAAAAGGCAATCGAAGTACCTAACATCGTGAACTTGATAGGTAGTGTTCGTGTGGAGAGGTTTTTTCGCAAAACAAGCGTAAAAATGTTTGTAGAACATATTAATGTTAAAGGGGAGTAAATAGATATAAGATGCAGTCGTATAAAATACGATTGCTTTTTTCATGAAAATTAATGTAAATTTTGTAACTTGTTTATTAACTTATGTGAAATTATGGTATAATATGTACTAAATTATACAAAGGAGTACTTATGGAAACAATCCCAATTACCATTGATGATATACTAATTCAGGCAAAAAAATATATAACAAAACAGGATGACTTAGATTTGATTTCACGTGCCTATACATATGCTAATCAACATCATGAGGGGCAATTTCGTAAGAGTGGGGAACCTTATATCATTCATGCTATTCATGTTGCCTACATACTAAGCAAAATGCAAACAGGGCCAATTACCATTGCTGCAGGTTTTTTACATGATGTGATTGAAGACTGTGATGTTTGTGAAGAAGATTTTATTGCTGAATTTGGACAAGAGATCTTTGGTTTAGTAGACTCCGTTACAAAAATTGGGAATTTGAAGTTCAATGATGAACAAGAGTATTTAGCTGCAAATCATCGTAAAATATTTATCGCAATGGCAAAAGATGTGCGAGTTATTTTAATTAAGCTAGTAGACCGTTTACACAACATGCGTACCTTGCAGTTTATGAAACCAGAGAAACAAAAGAAGATTTCGACGGAAACTTTAAATGTGTACGCACCAATAGCGCATCGTCTAGGGATTAGTGAGATAAAAAATGAACTTGAGGATTTGAGTTTTCACTATATGCAGCCAGAAAAGTATTATGAAATTGCAAAGTTAGTAGAAAAACGTAAAAGTGAAAGAGACGCACAAGTTAAAAAAATGATTTCTGATATTTCTATGGAATTGGATAATAATCATGTTAAGTATCGAATTTTTGGACGCAGTAAACACTTGTATAGTATTTATAAAAAGATGGTTACTAAAAACAAACGATTTGAAGAAATTTTAGATTTATTAGCGATTCGTATTATTACCGAGACAGAAGTTGCTTGTTATGAAGCGTTGGGGCATATACATTCACATTATCGACCAATTCCAGGTCGTTTTAAAGATTATATAGCGATGCCAAAAATGAATATGTATCAATCTTTACATACATCGGTTGTTGCGGAAGAAGGAAATATTTTTGAAGTTCAAATTCGTACTGAAAGCATGGATCAAATTGCTGAACGTGGGGTTGCAGCACACTGGATGTATAAAGAAAATAACTACCACAAAGATACACAGCAAAAAGAAATTGAAGAAAAATTACATTGGTTTAGAGATTTTTCTTTGATGAGTGAAGAAAGTAGCAGTGATGCACTTGCGTTTATGGACACAATTACACGTGATATCTTTGAGGCGAATGTATATGTTATGTCTCCAAAAGGTAGAGTAATTGATCTGCCAAATGGGTCTACACCGCTTGATTTTGCATATCGAATTCATACAGAAGTAGGACATCAAACCGTTGGTGCAACAATCAATGGAGTGTTAGTGCCACTTAATACCATTTTAAAAACTGGAGATGTTGTACATTTAAAAACGAATAAGAACTCTGGACCAAGTGAAGATTGGTTGAAAATTGTTAAAAGTTCAAATGCAAAAAATAAAATACGTTCTTACTTTCAAAAATTAGAAATGAAACGTAAAGAAGAAGGCTCTATAAAAGGAAAAGATATGTTGGATGTAGAGTTAAAGCGTAGAGGTTATGATCCAAAAATGTATATGGATACAAAACGATTGGATGCTTGTTCAAATGAGTTCAAACTACATGGTAGCATTGATTTACTGTATGCAATACATATGAAAAATGTGACTTTACAAGCAGTTGTAGAGAAGTTGACGCACCAAAAGAGTGGATCGATAAGTCACAGCAATCAAGAAGTATTAAAGCAAGTTAGTAAACAAGAGGTAGTAAAACGTAAAGATACTAGTAAAGTTGACATTAGTGTGCAAGGTATAGATACTATGTTAGTCAATTTAGCTTCCTGTTGTTCACCAGTCTATGGTGATGAAATTGTTGGATATATTAGTAAAGGACATGGGGTAAAGGTGCATCGTTCTTGTTGTCCAAACGTGGCACAAGAGGAGCCTCGTTTAATTGATGTTGAATGGGATGAAGAATATGATCAAAGTAAAAACTATTTGGTTAAAATAGTGATTCATTCAAGTGATCGTAACTTCTTATTAAGTGATATAGTAACCGTTGCAGCACAGTGTAAAACAAACTTAGTACATGTTGATAGCAAGGTCAATGAAGATGGGTTGCATGCATCTACTAAATTAAGTGTACATGTTAAAAATACAACGCATTTACACACACTACTTACAAATCTACGTAAAATTACAAGTGTGAATAGTGTAGAGAGAATGATTTTATAAACGGTGAACTTCACCGTTTTTTATTTTTTAACAAAATATACACAAAAAACATTTACTTTCTTGTTAGAATAGGAGGGAAATGAGGAATACTTATGAGACAAAAGTTTAATTTACATACGCATACAACCCGATGCAATCACGCTGTAGGGCATGATGAACAATACATTTTAGCGGCGATTGAAGCTGGTTTTACAACGATTGGATTTAGTGAGCACATTCCATTCCCAAATTGTGAATTACCTCAAGATCGCATGTTAAATGAGCGTGTAGATGAATACATTGAAACAATGTATAAGTATAAAGAAAAGTACGCATCTCAAATACGTATCTTGGTTGGTTTAGAAATTGAATATTATGAAGAACAAGACAGTTATTTACAAAGTATGAGAAAACGAGTGGACTACATGATTGTTGGTCAACATTATAAATATTATACAGGTTATAATTATGATCATTACAATAGTGATGAAGATGTATTACTTTATGCGAAACAAATTGCACAAGCTCTAGATGCAAAACTTACAAGATATGTTGCACATCCTGACTATTTTATGTTGGGACGAAGAACATTTACACCAGCGTGTAAACAAGCGGTACAGATTATTATTGATGCACTGTTAAGAAACGATGGAGTGGCTGAATTGAATTTGAATGGATTGCGCTATGGCAAAATGTATTATAAAGAGGGAATCCAATATGCCTATCCTAATGCAGAAATCTTTAAAATGTTTAGTGAAGCAGGTGTGAAGGTATGCTTTGGATATGATGCGCATCATCCTGCTACCTTGCTTGAACAAGGTAGAGAAGCTACATGTTTGAATATTATTCAGCACGTACCTTTACATTTTGTAGAAGACGTTAATGAGTGTATTGTGTAATTTGATATTGAATTCATGTGTATAAAGTGGTACTATGTTTGTGTCGTAGAAAAAGAGCTATTATACAATTCTTATTTTTAGAGAGAAAGTGGATGGTGAAAACTTTCAATAAGTCGTATGTAGGACGCTTTGGAGATATTAGTGAAAACTAATCGTATGTCTTGCGTTAAAAGATGAAAGTGCATATCATTATGATATGAACTAAGGTGGTACCACGTTTTGCGTCCTTAGACTAGGGCGTTTTTTTATTTATTAGGAGGAAATATAATGAGTTATCAAACACCAAGAGGAACCAATGATATTACACCTGAAGACATTCAGAAGTGGAATAAAATTGAAGAAGTTATTCGTCAGTTTACGTTTTTATATGATTATAAAGAAATACGTACACCAATTTTTGAAGATACAAAAGTATTCAAACGAGAAAACGATTCAAGTGATGTTGTGAATAAAGAAATGTATACTTTTTCAATCAATGGAAAAGATTCTTTAACATTACGTCCTGAAAATACAGCATCAGTAGTGCGCAGTTTTGTGCAACATAAAATGTTTGCACAAGCAGATTTGCCTGTAAAATTATACTATAATGGCCCACAATTTCGATACGAACGTCCCCAAAAAGGAAGACAACGTATTTTTCATCAATTTGGAGTAGAAGTAATTGGAGCGAAAAATGCATTGTTAGATGTAGAATGTATCACCTTAGGGTATTCATTAGTTTCTGCACTTGGTATGAGTGAGTTGAAAGTGCTATTGAATACACTTGGTGATGATGAAAGTCGTAGTGCTTACAAACAAGCATTAAAAGAGCATTTTGCATCAGATATTGATAACTTGTGTGTAGATTGTAAACGCAGGTATGAACAAAATCCATTGCGATTGTTAGATTGCAAGGTAGATAAAGATAGAGATAGTATGAAATCAGCACCTCAAATGCGTGCATATTTGACTCAAGAAAGCAAAGATTATTTCCAACAGGTTTGTAATGGACTTGATGCATTGCAAATACCATATGAAATTGATGAGCGCTTAGTGCGTGGTTTAGATTATTATACACATACTGTATTTGAAGTGGTCTCTACAAATCAAGCGATGGGATCACAATCGACAGTGTTTGCAGGTGGACGATACGATGGGCTAGTACAATATTTTGGTGGCCCTCAAATGAGTGGTATTGGATTTGCGATGGGTATAGAGCGATTGATTTTAGCACTAGAAGGTGAAGGGATCTCACTTGTAGAAGAAGAAAGTCTAGATGTGTATGTAATGTGTTTGAGTGAAAAAGCAAGTGTAAAAGCACTTGAAATAACTACACAATTACGAGCGTATGGATTTAGTTGTGATCAAGATTATATGCAACGTTCTTTCAAAGCACAATTCAAGAGTGTAGATCGTAAAGGCGCTAAATGTGTTATTATACTTGGTGAAAAGGACTTAGAAAATGAAAGTGTAAATATAAAAAGGATAGCAGACCAACAACAAGTAAGTGCTCACTTTGATGAAATTGTAGATCAAGTAGATGCATTATTAAGCGAAGGTGAATCTCACTGTGATTGTGGTGGTGATTGCGCTTGTAAAGGAGAAGGACATGAATAGAACACATACAAATGGACAATTGAGAATAGAAGATGTTAAAAAGGTAGTTACATTAACAGGTTGGGTAGCAAAACGTAGAAATTTTGGTGCTTTAGTATTTATTGATTTACGTGATCGTGAAGGGATTACTCAACTTGTATTTGATGAACAAATATCAAAAGAAATCACAGATGTACGTAATGAATACGTGCTTGAAGTAAGTGGGGAAGTTGTAGAACGTAAAGATAAAAATCCTAAAATGGCTACTGGTGATATTGAAATTAAAGTTCAAAGTGTTACAGTTTTGAACACAGCAAAAACAACACCGATTATTATTGCAGATGAAACCGATGCTTTAGAAGATACGAGACTTAAATATCGTTATTTAGATTTACGTAGAAAAGTATTACAAGATAACTTACGATTACGTCATGAAGTAACAATGATTGTGCGTAATTTTATGTCTAATCAAGGTTTTTTAGAGATTGAGACACCAATCTTATGTAAATCAACACCAGAGGGAGCACGTGATTACTTAGTACCAAGTCGTATTAGTCATGGATCTTTTTATGCACTACCACAATCTCCTCAGTTGTATAAACAATTGTTGATGGTAGGAGGTTTGGAGAAATACTTCCAAATTGCTAGATGTTTTAGAGATGAAGATTTGCGAGCAGACCGTCAACCTGAATTCACGCAGATTGATATTGAGATGTCATTTGCTGATGAAGAAGATATCTTTGCAATTATTGAACAAATGATGCAAGAAATTTTTCAAAAAATTAAAGGAATTACATTATCATCTTTTACTCGTATGAAGTATGTTGATTGTATGAATAAATATGGTAGCGATAAACCGGATACTCGTTTTGACTTGTTTTTAAATGATGTTACTTCTGTTTTCACAAATACTGAATTTGTAGTTTTTAAAAATATATTAGAAAACGGAGGAATCATTAACGCTTTAGTAGTAGATGGTAGTGATTCATTTTCAAGAAAAACAATTGATGCTTACCAAGAACATGTACGTAAATATGGAGCAAAAGCTTTATCTTTCTTAAAATATAATGGTGGAGAGTTAAGTGGTTCTATAGCGAAAACATTAAGTGAGAATGAAAAAGAATCACTTATTTCAAATTTACAACTGCAAGACAATCAAATTGTATTCTTTATTGCAGATAAGAAAAAAGTAGTACAACAAGCACTTGGTGCACTTCGTGCAAAATTAGGAAAAGACTTATCTTTGGTTGATGAAAGCGCGTATAACTTCTTATGGGTAACAAACTATCCAATGTTTGAATACGTGGAAGAGGAAGATCGCTATGTTGCTTGTCATCATCCATTTACAAGCGTAAATGATGAAGATATTGATAAATTATTAACGGATAAAGAAAATTGTTATTCTAGAGCGTACGACTTAGTCTTAAATGGTTCAGAATTATTGAGTGGATCAATTCGTATTCACGATCAAGAACTACAAGAAAAAGTATTTGAAGCAATTGGAATGAGCAAGGAAGAAGCGAACGATAAATTCGGATTCTTTATTGAGGCTTTCCAATATGGAACTCCTCCACATTGTGGTGTAGGAATTGGTTTAGAGAGAATCATGATGATTCTTACGGGTACAGACAACATCCGTGATGTTGTTGCCTTCCCAAAAACGGCAAGTGCAAGTTGCTTGATGAGTGATGCTCCTAATCCTGTTGATGAATCACAATTAAAGGAATTGGGGCTAAAATAAAAAAGTTAAAAAATCTATTAAAATAGACAAAAATGAAGCCTCTTCAATATGTTACAATAAAACATATTGAGGAGGTTTTTATGTTATATATAGGGGTTGATTTAGGTGGTACAAATGTGCGTGCAGCAATGGTAAATGCACAAGGTGAAGTGCTACAAGTAGTGAAAGAAGCAACGAAAATTGCGCAAGGGGTGCAAGCAGTCGTGCAACAATTAAAAGATTTAATTCAGCAATTAGATGGATATGAAAAAGTGCAAGGAATCGGGCTTGGAGTTCCAGGACTAGTAGATGCCAAAAATGGTGTTATGATTTTATCTAATAATTTACCAGGATTTGAAGGCTTAGAAATTGCAAAGGAAATTCAAGAAACTTTTGATAAGCCTACATTTATTGATAATGATGTGAATGTGGCTGGACTAGGAGAATCGTATTTCGGTGCTGCAAAAGGGGAACGCAGTGTTTATTATGTAACGATTTCAACTGGAATTGGTGGTGCATTCATTTATGAAGGTAAATTAATTTCAGGCTCACACGGGTGTGCAGGTGAAATGTGTAATATGGTTGTGGATCCAACGCGTACTAAGATTGGTGGATTAAATGCTGGTGCATTGGAGAGTGAAGCAAGTGGAACAGCATTAACACGCAAAGGGAAAGTGCTATTTCCAAACGAAGTAAAGCATGCTGGTGATGTGTTTCGTCTTGCACAAGAAGGGAATACACAAGCACAAGAACTAGTGGAACAAATGGCAAAAGACATAGCGCACGCCTTCTCATTTGTTGCTTTAACTTGTGATCCTGATGCCTTTGTAGTAGGTGGGGGAGTGACACAAAAGTCACACCAATATTTCTTTGAAAAAATGATTGCTTACTATAAAGAATTGGTATTTCCAACGATGCGAGATGTAAAGTTTTATATGGCAAAATTAGAGGAGCCAGGAATTGTTGGTGCGGCTATGTTAGTCACAGCGAATATGAAATAAACAAAAACGTGAGGCAGACTCACGTTTCTTTTTTCCATAATTGTACATGTTGTTCAAATAAGATTGACTGGAAGTTTTTTTCACCCATTGGATACTGCTTATATAAAGAATGAAGTGTTTGTTTGATCTGCTCTCGATTACTTACTCGATCACTAGGACACGCACTTTTTACAATTGGGATATTGTATCGCCTACACGCACTTACAATATCTTTTTCTTTAGTATAAATTAGTGGTCGAATAAATGTTACTTCATTATCTTCATAATTAATTTTAGGAGCAAATACATGTAGTTTACCTCCATAAATCATATTCATAAATAAAGTTTCAATTGCATCATCAATATGGTGGGCAAAAGCAATTTTATTTGCTTTATATTTTTTAGCATAAGAAACAATGGCTCCTCTTTTTAAAGAGGAACATCTTGAACAATCGATGGATTCATTGTTTTTTCTGTAGTGTTTTAAAATTTCATATATTGGAGTTTTTTCTACAATATAGCGAATGCCTTCTTGTTTACAAAATATCTCCATTTCACTAGAAACCTCATTAGAGAAGCCCATGTCCATATGTAAAGCAATCAATGAAAATTGTTTGTGTTTGAACTTTTGATAGATGGACAAAGCTTTCAACAATAACATACTATCTTTTCCACCTGATAAACCAAGTAAGATGGTGTCTCCATCGTGAATTAAAGAGAAGTCAGTATCTGCTTTTCGAATTTGTTTTAATATTTTTTGCATACAATCTCCTTTTGTGTACTTATTATATATGAAAAAAGTAAAGTTTAAAAGATAAGATAGTTTTGTTGTGCTATAATGGGGATGGTGATTAAATGGATGGAGTTTTAATAATTAACAAGGAAGCGAATATGACAAGTCATGATGTCGTTTTTAAGTTACGAAAAATTTTGAATACAAAAAAAATTGGACATAGTGGTACTTTGGATCCAAATGCGACTGGTGTACTTGTTGTTTTAGTTGGTAAAGCATGTAAGATTTTACCTTTTATTGAGGATGTAGATAAACACTACATTGCAAGCTTACAACTAGGAAGTAGAACGTTCACAGACGATGTGTGGGGTGATGTACTTGAAACAAAACCAATTACTCCTATACAGGACTTTGAGAGTGTTTTAAAGTCTTTTGAAGGACGCATTAAGCAAGTACCACCAAAGGTGAGTTCGATTAAAGTGAATGGTAAAAAGTTATATGAATATGCAAGAAATAATGAAGAAGTCGAACTTCCCGTTCGTGAGGTAGACATATTTAAGACAGAAGTGCTAGATGAAGAAAATCTGCGTTTTTTAGTACACTGTGGAAGTGGGACATATGTTCGCTCATTGTGTGTAGACATTGCTAATAAAACGAATAATTTAGGTTGTATGTCAAGTTTGATACGTAGTCAAGTAGGTAAGTTTTCTCTAGAACAAGCATATACTTTACAACAAGTAGCAAATGGTGCGTTTTCTTTATACTCAATAAAAGACATGTTGGCTCATTATACGCAAATTCAATATGATAAAATTCAAGATGTGTATCATGGTAAAGCAATTCAATTATCTTGCGAAGAAGATGAAGTGGTTATTTGTGATAAAGATGAAGTGGTTTCTATATATCGACGTAGAAATGGGAATACTTTTATTTGCGTGAGAGGTCTATTTTAAATGAAAATTATTTCTGTAGATACAAATTTTAGTGATGTGAACTTAGAAAAAACAATCGCATGTATTGGTTATTTTGATGGTTTCCATGTAGGACATATGAAATTAGTGGATCGTGTGTTTGCATTGCATATGCAACATAATCTTGCAACTGCCTGTATTTGTTTTGATCAAGATCCGTATTCAATTTTAAGTAATCAACAAGAATTCACATATTTGACTCCACATCATATACGTATGGAGAAATTGCGTCAAATGGGCTTTGATTATTGTTATTTATTGCGCTTTGATATGGCCATGGCCAACTTAAGTATTCGAGAGTTTCATGCATTGCTGCAGCGATTACAGGTTGCACATTTAGTGTGTGGGAGTGATTTTGCTTATGGAGCTAAGGGGAAGGGGAATGTCTCAACACTGCAATCTCAATCTTTTGCTTTACATGTGCAGTCCTTACTTTGTGAGGATGGCGCTAAAGTATCTTCTTCATTTATCGAAGAAGATATTTTACAAGGTCGAATTGAACAAGCTAACTATGCATTGAATTATGCGTATAGTATTGATGGAGTTGTTGTGAAAGGTTCTCAAGTGGGTAAGAAACTTCTTGGATTTGCAACCGCTAACTTACACGTTTCCCATCCATATGTAATTCCTAAAAATGGAGTATATGCGGGTGTTGTGAAGTGGAATGGGAAAGTATATAAAGCGATGATTAATATAGGTCATAATCCAACGATGAACTTTCAATCGAATAAGAGTATAGAGGCACATATTCTTCATTTTGATGAAGATATTTATGGGGAATCCATCTGTATATCCTTTTATCAATTTATTCGAGACGAACAAAAATTTGATAACATAGAGGCATTGATTTGCCAATTACATAAAGATTTAAAATTTGTGGAAGGAGTAAAGGATGAGAGTTAAGGTTTTTAATACAATTGATGAAACACTTGCTTTATTAGAAGAGCGAGCGCAGCAATATGAATTTGTAAGAAAGAGTATTAAATATAAATTAATGGATGTTTTATTTCGTGAAAATCGCACCATTAATGATATTTCTAGTCGTGTAAAATCAAGAGAGAGTTTACGTGAAAAAATTATTCGTAATCGTATGTATATAAAATACGATGATGCACAATCTATTTTAGATGCTTTGAGTGATGGAATTGGTTTGAAAATAGAATGCCGTTTCATTGATGAAGAACATAAAGTATTTGAAGCTTTACGCCGTATTTGTTTAACACGACAAGAAGATGGTTATTCAAGGCTTGATAATGATTGTGATATCTATTTAAATGTAATGGATGAACAACCTCAACAACAAAAAAACGGGTTTTCAATTTATCGTTTGGATGGCTATTATTTAGATGGTGAAATAAAGATACGATTTGAATTACAAATCAAGAGCTTGGTAAATAGTTTTTGGGGAGACATAGAACATAAGCTAGTGTATAAAAATACTAACTATTATGTATACGATGCATTTATGCGTAAATTATTGGCATCGATCAATTCAAATTTAAGTATCATTGATCAACAACTGCACATCGTATATGATGAAATGGAAAATGGGGATCGCCATCAAACTGGGTTAGTTAATGCCGAGAGTTTTGAATTAATGTTATCTAAAGCAATTAATGATTTGTTTACTGAAAAATTAAAGGAATCCATTGGATTCACTATTAATATTAAAGATACTTCGAATATTCTAGGACATTATATTTTTGTGAAAAATATTCAGGAAAGTATTGAACGTGATGTTTCAGGTTCAATTTTCAGAGTGTTCAAGCAGTTGAATGGAACACACATTGATTTCAGTGAAGAAATCGTAATGGAGAGTCAATTTGTAAGTAATAATATTTTTTCTCAGAAAATGGGTGATTATTTAATTTCTCATCTAAACGAGGATTATGATTGGTATGTTTTCTTTAAAATGCTATTTGCATTAGAAGAAGGAAATAATATTGAAGACTTTTCTTTATTTATGATTGTTTATTTAGATATTTTAGTTGATCATTATTGGTTTAAAACAAGTTTTGTACGACTAACACATGAAGAGTCAAATGCTGTCCATGATTGTTGTTTAGCTCTTTTGGCTAATGTTTTAATAAAATTAGATAGTATTAAGATTATTCACAACGAAAACTTAACACCGATTCGTCATGCTTTTACTCATTTTGTAGAAGATATTGAAAAAAGGGTACTTTCTTTAAAGGATTTCAAGATGTATGAAGAAGCCTATGAAAAACAATTAGAAGAAGCAATTCGAAAGATTTTTTAGAATAAAAACCTCTTAGCGTACATACAGTATGGTAGGAGGTTTTTTATGAAGAAACAGGCGCTTACTTTTTTTACTATGTTTTCATTAATTATGATGCTATCCATTTATTATATTTCATTACCAAATGAGGTAAGTACACAAGTGAGTAGTATACCTGTAATGCAGGAAGAGGAGGATCCACAAGTTCAAAATGAACAAAACCAAAAGGAAATGAACGATGAGATTATTGCAGATGAGTCAAGCACACAAGAAGAAAAAGTAGAGGCACTAGCGAAAAACGATACTTTAGATGAAAATAATGGGTTAGAAGAAGAAGTAAAACAGGCTATTATTAATTTGGGGTATGAATGTGAAGTGGAAATAAAGGAACAAAGCATATATGTAAATATTTTAAATCAAGAGGAGGATGCAAGCATCATCTCAATGATTATGAAGGAAATACATCGCAGTGTTGGTACACAATACTTAATGGAAATCAAATTTACTTAATGAAGATTGAAAGTGTAATTGCTTTCAGTCTTTTTTAATCTTGAATGGCAAGTATATGTGTAGTATGATATAAAGAGGTAAAAAACGAAGAGATTGCACCAGATGTGCGCATTCATGCATTTGTTTGCGCAACTATGCTATAATAATAGTAATAATAGCAATGAGTTTAGAAAGATGAGGAATTTATGAAAGATGTTAAAATATTCGCCTTAGGTGGATTGGATGAGAATGGAAAAAATATGTATGTAGTAGAAGTTAATGACGTTATTTTTGTGATTGAAGCAGGGATTATGTTACCGGAAGCTTCATTGTTAGGGATTGAATATATTATTCCTGATTTTACATATTTAGTAGAAAACAAAAAACGCATTGGTGGTATCTTTATTACACACGGTCATGATGATGTAATGCGAGCTTTACCATACTTATTAAAACAAGTCAATGCACCTGTGTATACAGCGAAGTTTACTGCAATTATGATCGAAGATGTATTACGTAAAGAAAAAGTAAAGGGAGCAAATATTAAAATTGTTGAGCGCACCGATTCTTTTTTTGTTGAAGGAGTTGAAGTTCGTACTTTTGCAATGACACACGCTGTTCCTGATACATTTGGAATTGCGATTAAAAGTGATCAAGGATATATTGTGTATAGTGGAGAATACTGTTTTGATTACAACATTCATAGAAAAGAATATGAATGTGATTTGAATGAGCTGAGTGAAATTGGTAAAAAAGGTGTGCTTTGTTTATTGAGTGAATCAATTGGTGTTGAAAGTGAAGGACATACTGCTCCAAAACACAGAATTACAAGTAAGATTGAATCTATTTTTGAAGAGAATGAAGGGCGTTTTATTGTAGCCGTATATAAACAAAGTTTATTCAAAATTTTAGAAGTGTTAGATTTGGCTGTAAAATACAAGAAGAAAGTATTTTTCCATGATGACAGTTTAAAAACAATCATCGATGAGATGGCTAAAATTGGATATTACAAATTACCAAAGGATTTGATTGTTAGTAAAAAACAATTTTCAAACAAAATGGAAGATGTAGTAATATTAGTTACTGGTAATGGGAAACGTTTATTTTTAAAGATGTCTAATATTGCAACGCATGAAGATGATTTAGTGCAATTTAAGACTACAGATACGATCATTTTGGCGTCTACCGTAGTCAACGGTACAGAAAAAGAAGCTGTGAGTATGGAAAATGAAATTTATCGTGAAGGTGGTATGATTTATACATTTAAATCAAGGGATTTAAAGTCAATGCATCCATCAAGTGAAGATTTGAAAATGGCACTGTATTTGTTTAAACCAAAATACTATATGCCAATTAAAGGTGAATATCGTCATTTAATTAAAAATGCAGATATAGCTACTCAAATGGGTTTCACACCAGATCGTATTGTTTTATGTGACAATGGGCAAGTAGCAAAATTTTCGAAGAGATCTTTAGTTTCTATGCAATTAGAAATGAAATTAAGTGATGTACTGATTGATGGTAAAGAAAATTGGGATGTTACAGGGGTTGTTTTGAAAGATCGTGAAGTATTATCGACTGATGGTGTAATGATTATTGGAGTCACTTTAAATTTCAAAACAAAAGAAGTGGTTAGTGGAATCGATGTGCAAACGCGTGGTTTAATCTATTTAAAAGATGCAGAACACATTGTAAAAGAAGTTATGCGTATTATGGAAGAGACGATTGTTAAAGCGGTTAGTGAACGTCGCTATGAAAATATTGAAGTGCGTATGGAAGCAAGAGATAAGATTAGTAAATATTTATCTAAGGAAACAGGAAAAAGACCAATGGTTTTACCAGTGATTTTGGAGATGCATCCATAGAGAGGAGAAGTAATGGCAGTTAAAAAGAAAACAAGAACTAATACAAAATCTAAAACACAAATGAGTGAAGTCACTATATATATGTATTCTATTATAACGATTGCTCTTTGTTTAATTGGGATATTAAAGTTAGGGGTTGTTGGTGACTTTTTGACAAATATCGTTACATTCTTCGTTGGGAATTTATATGGTGTATTTTATGTGATTATCTTTATACAAGCGATTATTTTTGCTAAAGATAAGGGTTTTCATAAAATTGCACTAAAGTATTATGTAGGTTATGCAAGTATTTTTGCAGGTTGGTTAACCTTATGCGCAGTACCTGAGAATACTGCGTTGAATGGTATGGCAGTGATTAATGAGTTTCTAAGTAATGCTTCCGCAATTATGGAGGGAAGTGTTGCAAGTGGTGGGGGAATTTTAGGTGCATGTTTGTTTGGAATTAGCTCTATCCTGTTTGATCGTAATGGAACTTATATTATTGTATTTTTGTTGTTTTTGCTTGGTTTGTTGTTCATTTTGTCAAAACAACGCATTACTGCATTTTCAAATGCAATTGTAAGTCGTTTTGTACATATGAAAGAAAGAGTAAAACAAAAAAGAGAAGCTCGCGCTTTGGATAAAGAGCAATTTGTGATGGAAGAGGAATATGAAGAAGAGGAAGAAGATTCAGATTCGCATATTCTAGCATACGATGATCATTTGCAAAGTGAAACGAAGATTCCTCCTATTCCAAAAACTCCTAAAAGTAGTTTTTTAGTAGATGTGTCTGATATTTATGATGAGCAAGAAGTGCAAGAGGAAAAGGTAGTTCGTACCCAGGTAGAGAGTGATGTAGATACAAGTAAGTATGTTACTGATTTTTCCAAATATAAACTACCGAGTGCACGTGTATTTGCAGCTACGAAAACAAAGTCTAAAAGTGGTGCGAATATTAGTAATGCGCAAAGTGCAGGAAAAAGATTGGTTGAAATACTAGAACATTTCAATGTTAAGGTGACACTTGTTGATACTCACATTGGCCCTAGCGTTACAAAGTTTGAACTTCGTTTAGAAAATGGTGTGCGCGTGAATAAAATCAGTAATTTACAACAAGATATTAAAATGGGATTGGCTGCCAAAGATATACGTATTGAAGCGCCAATACCAGGGAAGTCTACGGTTGGAATTGAAATTCCAAATGTTGAAAAAACTATGGTAACTATGAAAGAGTTAATTAAATTAGCGCCACAATCTTTACAAGAAGAAAAGATGTTATTCGCTCTAGGTAAGGATTTGATGGGTGAAGGTGTGTTTGGAAAAATGAATAAGATGCCTCACTTATTAATTGCCGGTGCAACGGGTAGTGGTAAGTCGGTATGTGTGAATACAATCATTTGTAGTATGTTACTTCGTGCTAAACCGGATGAGGTGAAAATGCTATTGATCGACCCTAAAAAAGTAGAATTTACACAATATTCAAAAATACCTCATTTAATTGCACCGTTGATTACCGATGCTGAAGAAGCGAATCGAGCGCTTAAAGTGATGGTTAAGATTATGGATGACCGTTATGAATTATTTGCAAAGTGTGCTGTACGTAACATTGAGGGATTCAACTCGTATATTGATCGAAATCCACAAGAACAAATTAAGAAGTTGCCTTATATTATGGTAGTTATTGATGAATTAGCGGATTTAATGTTAGTTGCTTCTAAAGAAGTGGAAGCAAGTATTCAACGTATTACGCAGCTTGCTAGGGCTGCAGGTATTCACTTAATTGTGGCTACACAAAGACCTTCTGTTGATGTTATTACTGGAATTATTAAAGCAAATATTCCTAGTAGAATTGCTTTTGCAGTATCTAGTGCAATTGATTCTAGAACAATATTAGATCAAGTGGGTGCTGAAAAATTATTAGGTAATGGGGATATGCTATATATCCCAGTAGGAGAACAAGTTGCTACTCGTGTACAGGGTTGTTACGTATCGGATGAAGAGGTTATTTCGATTTGTGAGTCTTGTTCTTCACAAGCCTTACCTCGATATGATGATATCTTCTTACGTTTGGATGAAGTAGATTCTCAAGCTGGAACAGTGAGTGAATTTAGCGATCCACTTTATGAAGAAGTCCGTATGTTTGTTATCGAGAGTCAAAAGGCGAGCACTTCTTTTATCCAACGTAAATTTTCGATTGGATATGCGAGGGCAGCACGATTGGTGGATATGTTAGAATCACATGGCGTGATTGGTCCTTCACGTGGGAGTAAACCAAGAGAGGTTTATGGAAGAAATGATGAATCATAAATAAAAACTGTAGTATACAGTTTTTATATTAGTTTTTTGTACATACTACAATAGAAAGGTTGTGTCATTATGAATAATGTACATTTTATACAGGATCATAAATTTAAAAACGATTATGTTCAAGTACGTTTTATAACAAAATTAGATCAAGAAAGTATTGCAAAAAGAATGTTGTTGACTCTTTTAATGAATGAGTTATGTGAAAAATTTTATACAAAACAACTAGTGAGTAATGAGTTGGATCGCTTGTATGGTGCAAGTTATCGCTGTTCCAGTTCAATCATTGGAAACGCGCAGTTGTTTATTTTTAAAACCAAAGCGATTCGTTCTTCTTTTATCCATCATGAGATGGACTTATTAGAAGAACAGTTTAAATTATTACATGCTTTCTTAATGAATCCTCGAGTAGTGGATAATGCTTTTTTACAAGAGCATGTTAAAGAAGCAAAAATGAATTATAAAAATAGTGTTCAAAGAAGTCAGGATGATCCAAGTACATATAGTATGCATGAGGCAATGAAAATTGCTGGAAAAGGACAACCTTTAGGAGCTGGAATACACGATGATTTGCAAGCAGTTGATGCAATTACGCCACAGGATTTATACGATGCTTATAAACAATTAGTAAATGAAATGCATTGTGATGTAATGGTGCTTGGTAACTCTTCGCAAGAACGTGTAGAAGAGCTTGTAAGGACATATCTACCATTTACTCATAAGGGAATTGATTTTAGCGTGAACTATGAAATGCAATATAGAGATATAGATGATGTCGTGGAAGAAAAAGAATTATCACAAAGTTACATTACATCTGTATACACAACACATACAAAAAACGATGAAGCAGATTATTATGCTTTACGTGTTGCGAATGTTGTTTTTGGCCAAATACCTGGTTCGTTATTGTTTCAAGAAATACGTGAAAAACGTAGTTTATGTTATTCGATTTATTCTGCGTTAAATCCTTACGATGGTGCATTGATGATTTCTACTGGAGTAGATAATGCAAATATTGAAAAGACACATGCATTGATTGAGAAGCAATTAGAGCGAATGCAAACGCATGCATTTGATGAACAACTAGTTGAAGTCGCAAAACGAATGATTGTTAATTCAATAATCGCAAGTGCAGATGATCCTGACTCAATTTTCGCTTTACAGTACCGCAATGTTTTGTTTAATGATCCTCATGATATTAATCAAGTCATTGAAGAAATCAATAAAGTGCAAATTAGTGATATTGTAACTGTTATGAATAAGGTTAAAAGAGTTGCTTCATTTACACTGAAGGGAAACAAATAATATGAAAAAGATATATAACGAACGTTTTGATGAAACGTATTATGAAGATACTTTAGATAATGGATTACATGTTATTTTGTGGGAAAAGAAAGATTTTAAAAACTCTTACTTTGTACTTGGTACCCCTTTTGGAGGTTTAGATGTTAAACAGATAACAAAGGATAATAAAGTCGTTACGTTTCCTGCAGGTATTGCACATTTTTTAGAACATAAAATGTTTGAAGCAAAAGAACAAGATGTAATGGATGCTTTTTCTGCTATGGGTGCTAATGTGAATGCTTTCACTTCTTATACAGAGACGGCGTATTATTTTTCTACAAGTGGAAGTCCCTACGAACCTTTATCATTGTTGCTAGACTTCGTACAAACTTTAGATATTAGCGAAAAATCAGTGGAAAAAGAAAAGGGAATTATTATACAAGAATTAGAAATGTATAAACAAATGAGTGATGTTGTATTAATGAATGAGAGTTTGTCTGCCATTTATAAAGAACATCCATTAAAGTATGACATCGGTGGTGATCAAGATAGTGTAACAAACACTACTTTACAACAATTACAGGATTGTTACTCATTGAATTATCATCCTGCTAGAATGGTATTGGTTGGTGTAAGTGGGCAAGATCCTCAAGCACTGATGAAACACATTAAAGACAATCAATCAAATAAATCATTCCCACCTTTTAATACGATAAATCGTGTGTTATGTATGGAAGATCTGAAAATTACAGAAAAAGAGAAAAATATACAAATGGATGTATCTTTAACTCGTGTTTGTATGGCTTATAAACTTCCTATTGTTGAAGGAGCATATGCACGTAATAAATTAGAATGGTGCTATAAGTTCTTATATGATTATTACTTCACTTCCTTAAATCCAGCATACCAGAATTTAATTGACCAAGAGATCATTAATACATCGTTTAATTTTGAGATAGATTTATCGCAAGATTATAGTGTAGTAATGTTTTATGGTGAAAGTAAACAACCGGAATTGTTTGAACAAAGTATAGTTGAGATATTAAATGGTATGGAAGTATTAACAAAAGAAATCTTACAACAATTGAAACACCGTTACTTTGGTATGCATATTAATGCACTTAACTCACATAAGCAAATTGCTTTATCATTTTTAAGAAATTATTTTAATGGTTTAGACTTTTATAAAGCAATTGAAGTAATTGAACAGATACAAAGTGATGATTTAAAGCAAGTATTTACACATTTTGATGTAAATAACTATGCAATTACAAAAATTTCTAAGTAGTATATATAATAAAAAAAGTCTTTAATAACTAAGACTTTTTTTGCTTTCACACCGATTGGCTTACTAACTTGCATTTGTATAATGCAATAAGATGTGTTTATAATGTATTTGGGATACAGAGAAGGAGTGATATGTTAAATCAATTTGTAGTTGTTGGACGTATACAGAGTATTTCTGATTTAAAGGAAACAGGATCTGGTTTTAAATATGCAAACTTATTTGTCTCGATTACGCGTAGTTTTAAAAATTCTGAAAATGTATATGAGTGTGATATTATGAATATCATGTTGTGGAGAGGGACTGCACAAAGCGTAATTGACATTTGCACTACTGGAGATTTGGTTGGTATTAAAGGTCGTATTCAAAGCAGAGAAAATATAAGTGCAGAAAAGGTTACATACTATAATTATGAGTTAATTGCTGAAAAAGTAACGATTCTGGACAGGGAAGTAGAAGTATAAAAAAAGAACCAACTGGTTCTTTTTTCATTATCTGTTGTAGTACTCAACAACTAATAGTTCGTTGATTTCAGCGTTTAATTCCGCTCTTTCAGGTAAACGTAAGAATTTTCCTGATTTTTTGTCTGCATTAACTTCTACGAAAGCTGGTGTAGAAACTGTAGCTTCGATAGCTTCGTTGATGATTTTTAAGTTTAAAGATTTTTCTCTAACTTCAACAACATCTCCAGGTTTTACTTGGTAAGATGGTACATCTACTTTTTTACCATTTACTAAGAAGTGACCGTGGTTAACGATTTGACGTGATTGTCTACGAGTAGTAGCGAATCCCATACGGTATACTACGTTGTCTAATCTTGATTCTAATAAGAATAAGAAGTTGTGACCTGTTACTCCTCTTAATTTAGAAGCTTTTTTGTATGTGTTTAAGAACTGACGTTCGTTTACTCCATACATGAAACGGATTCTTTGTTTTTCTCTTAACTGTAATCCATAGTTTGTTAATTTAACTCTTTTTGTTGGACCGTGTTGTCCTGGTGCGTATTGAC